>JASHOF010000043.1 GCA_030041255.1 Acetobacteraceae bacterium | reverse complement strand
CGGCAGAGCCGCCATGCCCGCACCCGGCTGATCGCCAGGGTCCTCGCCTGTTACGGGCTCGAGGTCGGCGACGACTTGAGCGCGCTCAACTACGTACTCGGCGACCGCAAGGGCCGCCGCGAGGTGGTGGCGAACCTCGCGGAACTCTGGCGCGCCGCCGGCCGCATGGCCGGCCACCCGCTCGATCCGCTCGATCCCGCCCTGCTCGACCGGCTGCGCGGCATGGGCTCGGAGAAGAGCGCGTGATGCCGGACCAGTACCCGGAATTACGCCTGGCTGACCGGGCCCATCGTCCCCTCCCCTCTCCCTCTGGGCCGGGACCCCGGCAAAGTCCCAGGACTTTGCTGGGAGCCCGGAGAGGGGTCTCCTCTCTTCTCTCCTCTCCCTCTGGGAGAGGGGTTGGGGGTGAGGGCTGCGACCGCGCGTCACTCACCAAAGAAAGTCGGCTCGCGCGCCGGCGAAGCGAACAGGAAGTGCGCTGCCGATCAGCGCCTGGCCTGCTCGCGCCTGCACTCTCCAAGCCCGATCGTCCGCCGTTCCCACTCGGTTCCGGAAGCCCGCCGGAGAAGCCCACGGTCTGCCGTCACCAGCGCAGCATCCCGCCGTTCCGACAGCGCCAGATAAAAACAATCATGGACGGAGTGGCCAAGCCGGCGGGAAATCTCGACCGCGCGCGGCGCGAGCGGCGCCATCGCGGCCAGCTCGTCGAAAATCGCCGGCAGCCTGGACGCGGCATGGTCCTGCTGCTCGGGCGCCATGGTGCCGCTCATCACAGCCTTCCAGGCCGCATTGCACACTTCCGCAACGATCAGGTCAGGGGCGATCAGCAACCCGCCTGTCACGAGCAGCTCGGTGGCGTCCTCCGAACCCTCCTCTTCGACGAACCATTTGAGTGCGACACTCGCATCCACCACCAGCATTATCTCTCGTCCCGGCCCTCCCGAACGAGATCTTCAGCCAGCCGCCTCGCGCCTCGGGGCGTCTTCGCGCGCACAGCGGCAAGTTCCTCGACCAGATCCGCGCGGGGATTTCCCGCCGCCCTGGTCAAAAGGTCCCTGAGTTCCGCCTCCAGCGAAAGCCCGCGCGCCAGCGCGCGCGCCTTCAGCGCCGCAATCACGGCGTCATCGAGATTCCGGATCAGCACCTGGCCCATTCTGCGACCTCCACGCGCTGTGCTATCAGTGTTGATAGCACGCCTCCTGCAATCCGGCCAGGCCGCATGACGGAAGATTCGCGCCGGCCGGTCACCGTCCTTTCCGGCTTCCTCGGCAGCGGCAAAACCACCCTCCTCCGCCGCTATCTCGCCCTGCACCGCCGCGGCGGCATCGCCGTCATCATCAACGAATACGGCGCCGTCGGCGTCGATCATCACCTCGTCCGGATGGTCGAGGAGAAATCGGTCCTGCTCGGGGGCGGTTGCGTCTGCTGCAGCCGCCGCGTCGATCTCGTCCGCACCCTCCGCGAGCTGCTCGACCTCGAAGAAACCGGCGCGCTCCCGCCACTGGAGCAGGTCGTGATCGAGACCAGCGGCATCGCCGACCCGGTCCCCGTATTGTTCACGCTCGCCACCGAGCCGATGCTGAAGCATCAGTTCGTCGCCGCCTCCGTGGTCGTGACACTCGATGCCCTGACCGCCGCCGGCGAAATCGAACGCCACCCGGAGGTCCGAAAGCAGATCATCGCCGCCGATCGGGTGGTCGTGACCAAGGCCGACCTCGCCGCTCGGGACGCGATCGCCGCCTGTCGCATGCGCGTGAGCGCGCTCAATCCCACGGCCGATATCACGCTCTCCTTCCTTGGTGACGGCTGCGAGGTCCTGGCGCCGGCCGCACGCCCGGACCACGCAGTGACGTTGCCGCCCGGCGCCGATCCCGGCCCCGCCCCGCCGCATCCGGAAGTGCAATCCACGGCGCTCGGCTTCAGCGGCCCGCTCGACTGGCCCGCCTTCACCGTCTGGCTCGGCATGTTGCTCGAGGCGCACGGGCCGGACGTGCTGCGCGTCAAGGGCCTGCTCGATATCGGCGATGCCGGGCCGGTCGTGATGAATGTCGCCCAGCACGTCGTGCATCCTCCCGAGCATCTCCGGGCCTGGCCCGCCGGCACCGATCGCCCTTATCTCGTTTTCATCACCCGCGGGATCGACCCGGCATCGATCCCGCAATCCTTTGCCGTCTTCCAGCGGGCCGCCGGCCGGCTCGACCTCTCCATCACCGGACTCGCCTGATGCCGCCTGCCGCCGCCACGCCGCGCGAAAAGAGCGCGCCCCTTCCTCGCGTGACCGTCTTTGCAACCGGCGGGACCATCGCCTCCGTGCCCGGCGCGGGCCCCGCGGCCGTGCCGACCCTCACCGCCGAGGACCTTGTGGCCGCCGTGCCGAAGCTCTCCGAGGTCGCCGCGGTGACGGCGCTGCGCTTCCGCCAAGTCCCCTCCTCCGACCTCGTTCTGACCGACATCGTGGCACTCGCCCATGCCATCGAGCGCACCGTCGCAGACGGCGCGCATGGCGTGGTGATCACCCAGGGTACCGACACGCTCGAGGAAACGTCCTTCGCCCTCGATTTGCTGTGGCAGGGCGATGCGCCGGTCGTGATGACCGGCGCGATGCGGAATCCGGCTCTGCCCGGCGCCGACGGGCCTGCAAACCTGCTCGCCGCCACGCTCCTGGCGGCCAGTCCCGCGGCGAGCGGCATCGGCGTGCTGGTGGTCTTCAACGACGAGGTGCATCTGCCGCTCTTCGTTCGCAAGACGCACGCCTCGAACCCGGCCACCTTCCGCTCCGCTCCCGCCGGCCCGATCGGCTGGATCGCCGAAGACCGTCCGCGCATCGCGCTCCGTCCGGTAGCGCGCCATCATATCCATCTCTCCTCCGTCCCCGAGGCGGCACCCCCCGTCGCACTCCTGAAGGTGGTCCTCGGCGACGATGCGCGCCTTCTCCCCGCCCTCGCCTCCCTCGGCTACCGGGGCCTCGTCGTCGAGGCGACCGGCGGCGGCCATGTGCCGCGCCGCATGGCCGAAGCGCTGGGCGATCTCACCCGGCATATGCCCGTGGTACTGACCTCGCGCACCGGCGCCGGCGAGGTGCTGCGCGCAACCTACGGTTTCCCCGGATCGGAGACCGACCTCCTGGCCCGCGGCCTGATCCCGGGCGGCCTGCTGAGCGGGCCGAAGGCGCGCCTCCTGTTGGCACTCCTCCTGATGGCGGATGCCCCGCCCGCGGCGATCGCCAGGGCCTTCGCAACCATCGGCAGTCCATCCGCCGAACCCGCGTTCCGCTGGCCCGGGCCGTGATCGAGGCTGCTCTCCCGCTGTTCCGCGCGCCGCGCCCACTTCGCATAAATCCAGTTTAAAACTACTCATTACAAACCGTCGGCCGCAGTTCCGCCGCTGTTCTCAGCGCTGTTTTGAGCCGGCGCGGCGCACGGTATCGCGGGTGGGGGTACGCGATGTATCATGCCGTTTCCTGTGCCCGGGTTCGCCCTGATGAAGCGCGTCATGTTCGTCACCATCGGCCACTCGCCCCGCTCCGACATCGTGCCGGAGATGCTTCGGCACATTCGCGCGCCGCTCGAGGCGCACGAGTCGGGCGTGCTCGACGGGCTCGATGAACAGGGGATTGCCGGCATGCAGGCGAGCGACGGCGCCGCCTGTCTCGTTTCGCGCCTGCGCGACGGGCGGGAAGTGGTGCTCGACCGCGCCGCCGTCGAAGCAAGGCTCGGCACGTTGCTCGACGAGATCGACCGGAAAAAATTCGACCTCATCGTGCTCCTCTGTAGCGGGCATTTCCGGCCATTCCGTCTCTTGACCCCGTTCATCGAGCCGCAGTACGTGGTGGATCATTTCGCGCAAGGATTGGCGTACGGCACCGGGCGGATCGGCGTCATGTTGCCGCATCGGAGGCAGGTTGCGGATTTTCCTGCCATTCCCGGGATCGAGACCGCATTCGATGTCGTCTCTCCGTACGAACGCGATGGCGAGGCAAGATTCCTGAGCGCGGGTCACGCGCTCCGCGAGACGGGCTTCATCGTCATGCACTGCATGGGATACACGGAAGCCATGCGCGAAAGCGTGATGCAGGAAGCGAGACGGCCGGTGCTGCTGGCGCGCCGGCTGGCATCTGCCGCCATCGACCTGATGCTCTTTTGAGCGCCGCTCCGGAGGCCGCCATGGCGGCGAGCGAACTCTTCACCCCCGACTTCAAGAACCAGCCCTATTGGTGGGATCGGGCCGCACCTCAGCCGGCGGCCGGGATCGAGCCGCCGCGCAAGATCGACGTCGCCATCATCGGTTCGGGATTGACCGGCCTCTCTGCGGCACGCACTCTGCTGGCGGCCGGCCGCGGCGTGGTCGTTCTCGACGGCGAAGATCCGGGCTACGGCGCCTCGCGCCGCAACGCCGGCTACCTCGGCCGGACACTCAAGAAGAGCTTTCCGGAACTGATGGAAGCACACGGCCGCGAGCATGCCATCGCCGTGTACCGCGAACTCGATGCCGCCCTGCAAACGGTACGCGCCATCGTCGCCGAGGAACGGATCGAGTGCCATGAGGTGCGCTGCGGCCGGTTCATCGGTGCCACATCACCGGCGCACTATGCGCAACTCGCGACAGAGCTGGAGATCACGCGCCGGCATCTCGGTTTCGAGTACCACATGCTGCCGAAATCGGAACAGCACCGCGAGATGGCGACCGACATCTATTTCGGCGGCGCCGTCATCCCCGATCTCGGCGCCTTGCATCCCGGGCTTTATCATGCCGGTCTGCTGGACCGCGTGCAGAGTGCCGGCGGTATCGTCTGCGGGCGGACGGCGGTCAATCGCATCGCAGGCGAATCGGGCCGGATCGAGCTTGCGACCGCCGCCGGCGCCATCGTCGCCCGCGATGTCATCCTCGCCACCAACGGCTACACGCCCCGCGCGTTTTCCTGGCACGCGCGCCGGGTCATCCCGTTCACGGCCTACATGGCCGCCACCGAACCCTTGCCCGAGGCGCTGCTCGCCACACTGCTGCCGAACCGGCGCACCGTCATCGATTCCAACGTGAACATAGATTTCGTGCGTCCGGCGCCCGACAGCCCGCGCCTCCTGTTCGGCGGTGCCACCGGCAGCAACCTTGCCTCGCCGGAGGCGATCGGGCGCCGGTTGCGGGCGATTCTCGGCCGTCTTTTCCCCGATCTCGCCACCCTGCGCCTGAGCCATGCCTGGACCGGCCGATGCGCCGGCACGTTCGATCTCATGCCGCACATGGGGTGCCGGGACGGCATCTGGTACGGCCTGGGCTACAACTTTGCCGGCGTGCCGATGGGGAGCTATTTCGGCGTCAGGATCGCCGAGCGTATTCTTGGACGCGAACGCCGCAGCGTCTTCGAGGACGGACGGTTTCCGAGCGTCCCTCTCTACACCGGCAATCCATGGTTCGTGCCCCATGCCATGCGCTACTTCGACTGGCGCGACCGCCGCTTCGCAACCCGCCCGGCTCGCGTGCCTGCTCCAACGCCTGGTACCTGCTGATGCGCCTTCGCGGTCGACACACTGGCAACCGCGCTCGCCGGATCGCTTGCAGAAGGTTCGCCGCCTCGTTCATATTTGGGGTGAAGTGGCGGGCCGTCGGAGAACCGCCGAATTCCGCCCCGTCCATGAGGAGGATGTCATGCCGCTGTTGAAGAACGTGAACGACAAGACCTGGAATTACGCCGACAATACCGGTGATTTCGACACTGGCGGCAGCGTCTACAAGCAGCAGGAATGGGGCAAGAACTGCGTCATGTTCGCATTCTCCAAGGTGTTCGGGAAGAGCACCGGCGTGCTCGCCAAGGAGATCGTTGACGGTCACGTCGGCGGCGTCGAGCGCATCGAGGATATGGAGAACTCATCGGTCATCAAGAAGGTTCTGGCCGCCTATAGATTCACCCCCGTCATGGAGGGCGGAGCAAAGTGGGCGACGCTCCGCAATACCATTCGCAGCAAGGCGCCGCGGCGCCTCTATGCGACCTACTGGCGGAACAAGACGGCGGAGGACTGGACGGACAAGGAAGTTCAGCCGGGCAAGTCCGACCATGCCTTCACGATCCTTGCCTACTCGACCTGCATGCTGCTGCCGAAGACGAACGACTCCACGTTCGACAATTCGCATCCGGCGGATACCGACTGGATCTCGGCCTGGGTCCCGCCCCCGGGGTCTGGAGTCGAGGCGGACAAGAGCTTTACCGTCATCGGGGAGAATTTCCGCCGCCTGTCATACGACTGACCGCGCGCGCCAGCAGCAACCGCGCCGATCAAGTCTCGGGCAGGTCACGCAGATCCGCCAGCACGCGTGGCAGGTCGCGCTTCGTATGCACGAAACGCAGGATTTCCACCGGATCCGTTCCCGGGTCGTAGACCAGGACGTAACCGAACCGAATCAGAGACCAGAACCGATAGGGCGGCGGAAGGTGCGGCCGCACACCGCCAAGAAAGGGGTTCTCTCCGAGCCGTCTTACAGCATCAGCGAGGGCTTGCTTCAGCTTCTCGGCCGCCAGCGCGTGCTCCAACTCCCCCAGCGCTTTGGCGAATTCCCGTTGCGCCGCTGGGGAAAGCCGGGCCGTGCGGCTCAAGCGGTGTGACGCTTAGCTGCAATGACGCGGTCTGCCTCGGCCATCGCCTCGTCGAGGCTATGCCAGCCCTGGCTCTCGGCTTCCGCGCGCGCTGCCTCCAGCGAGCGGACGAAGGCCGCCAGCTCTGCCTCCGCCTCCCGCAGCAGCTTCACACCAGCCGCGATCACGTCGGATACATCGCGGTAGCGGCCGGCGGCGACCGCCTCGGTCGCGAACCGTTCCAGCTCGGGAGGCAGCATTACTTGTTTCATGCCCTAAGTATAGGACGGCCGAGGGCCACCGGAAAGGATCGGTCAAAGGGCCGGATCGCCCGGCGGTCAACACGGTTGCGGGTTCATCGCGGCGCGGCCCGGGCGTCACCGGGGGATCGGTAATCCGACCCGGATTTTCGCTGAAAAGTCGGGATCGTCGCCGGCGCGCAACGCCCGGTCGCGGATCCGCGCGAGTTCCCGGAGTTTTGCAAATGGTATCGTCGTATCGAGAGCGCCGATATCATAGGCGTAGTCGGGCAGAAATCCCGAAAGCAGGATGCGGGGGTCCAGCGGCAGGCCGGGATGGATCGCGCGCACCATCGCGAACACCAGGGTGGTGCAATTGGCGGTCAGTGTATTGTAAAAGCGGGGGCGTCGGGCAAGCTCGTTGAGCTCGGCGGCGTACTCGAGGAGCAGCTTTCGCGCATTCGCCGGCGTCATGCGCAGGCGAAAGATGCGCACGTCTTCACCGCGAATGTTGCTCCGCACCCTGACGATGTCGCGCTCGTCGGCGGCGATGAGCGCCAGCTCGTATTCCTTGAAGAATCCGGCCAGCGCCGACCAGGTCTGGCCGCGCTGTCTTCGGATCTCGATCGAAAACGCCAGCCAGGAGCCATTGTCGAACCCGAAACTGATGATCGTATGCGCAATCGCCTCGCTGCCCCAGTAGGACATGATGAGATCGACGCCGGCCACCTGGGAGAGATCGTATGTCCGCCGCTCCCAGCGCTGATCGAAATCGGTATCGCTGCGCCAGGTGAAGTTCCGTACGTTGTCGAGCACAAGCCGCTCTCCCTCGATCGTCGTGGTCGCGACGCGAGCGAAGTCGGGCGCCCAGTCCCGGTCATTCGAAGGCCGGATCGTCGACCACCAGACGAGGAGGATGGCTACGAGCACGGCATAACCGGCGAGCGCCCGCCACCGCCAGGCCGCGAAGAGGCTTGCCACGGTGGCAAGAACCAGGACGAACGCCGCGCCGGCGATGAGATCGCGGGAAATCGCACCGGCGGGAAATCGGAACCAGAGCGCGAGCGCGCACCAGGTCCCGATCAGCAGGATGGCAAGAGCGAGCAGGCCGAACCCGATCAAGCGGGCGAGTTGGCTGATGATGCGCTTCACCTTGCGGGCTCCGATACCCTCTCCGACAAGGCCACGCCTGGCCGGAGTCGTGCGGTGTTGCCGCCTGGCGGCTGCCCGGTCGTCGTGCCGGGAGAGCAGCCGTGCGGGCAGGTTCTTGCCAGATGCAGCATGAGGATCCGAAGTACCTCGGCGACGGTATGCGGGTTCGACTGCACGGAATGGCCGTCCCGCACGACGAGTTCAGAGGCGACTCCCGCGAGATGGGCGCTCTGATATGTCACGACGCCATCGCTACCCGTCTCGATCGGCCCGTTGCCCCGTATCGCAATGATGGAATGGGCGGTCACGGCGGGCGAGATGGGAATGGCGGCCAGTGCCTGCAGAACGGGATTGCGTGGCGTCATCGACCATACGCTGCCGAAGCCTTGCACACCCCGGTTCACACGCAGGGCTTCAGTGTTGCCTTCGATGGCCTCGGCCATGGCTTTCGTCAGCCCGATCGGCAGCGTGACAAGGCGCGCGATCAGGTGCGCGATCCAGGAACCGGCAACGTAGCTGCCGCGATGCGGTGTGGCGATGAAGATCACGCACCGCACCGCCGGCAACGGGGTGACGAACAGTGTCCGCCGCAGAAGGCCGCGGGTTTCCTCCGAGACGCGAAGCTCGTCCAGCGGCTTGGAGCTGACGGCATCCCAGAGTCGGGACCCGCTGTCGATCACCAGCATCTTGGCCAGGAGCCCACCCTGGCTGTGACCGATCAGCACCATGTCATGCAAGGCGGGGTCCTGGCCCGTGGGATCGAGCTGGTGCAGGGCCGCCTCGATCGCGGTCCTGAGTTGCAGCGCCGAGTAGGGCATCGGATTTCCGGTATTGTAGGAGAAGAGCCAGAACTGAAAGTGATGGCGGATCGTGGCGTCGCTGTGCAGGTCGTTGATCAGATCGGCCCAGCGGCCGGCGCTGGATGCGGTTCCGTGAATGAACACCACCGGAATTTTGCCCGCTCCATAGGGTTGAATGCCAACCAGTTGCGAGGCGGCGCGATCGAAGAAATCGCCGCGGAGGAAGCCTGCGAATTCGCTTCTCCAGATTTGTGGGTCACTCAGGCTGGAGGCGAATACGGCGGTCGGATTGGACTCCAGCGGCACCGACTGGCCGCGAATGCTGACGGGGCTGAGGTCGTAGCCCGGATAAAGATCGATGCGCCCGTTAAGGCGCCCTCGAGCCAGGCCCTCCCGTGGCAGATCGATTCTGAGCAGTGCCGTCACCGGCACTTTCAAACGCGGCGAGACATGAAACCCCGTCTCCTGGACGCCGGAGGAAGCATCCGCGGCGAGCGAGGCACCAAGCCCGGACTGACGGTAGCGGTTCTTAAGACCGATCACCCGCAATTCATCGGCCGGGGCGAAATTCGACAGCGCCAGATTGTCCCAGCGGGCGGTTGCCGAATCGAACGTGATCGCCAGCGTGCCGAATGGCAGAGCGAACGTGCCGAAACGGAAGGCGACCCGCGTGCGGTCGGCGGAAGCGAATGCCGAGGTCAGGCTGCGATTGTAAATGTCGCTCGCAGTCCGCACGCGGGGATCGAACCGGTTGGGCCGCCCGGCCGGATCATTGGGGAACAGGAACGCGAAGGCATAGACGGTGGCGGCAAGATAATAGGGCCGCTTGCCGCTGCTCTCCGCATAGCGGAAGCACATCTCGGCCAGCGCGAACAGGGTATGAGGGCCGGCCGCACCGGCAGCAACGCTGCGGTGGAGAAGCGCGATCGCCGCCTCCGGGTCGCTCCGGTAGAGGTTCCAGAGGTCATTGCGCCTGAGGACGATTTGCGTCGCCTCGCTGATCCGGCCGGTGGAGATGACATTGCTGGTCAACTCGCGCTGTACCGCACGGGGGCCGACGCGCTGGACCTGAACCGGAGTGGCGCACCCGGCGAGCAGCAGCAACGCCATCCAGGCGCTCAGCGCGGCGCGCCGGCACCGGTCGTTCCGTCGGGGCGCCGCGGCTTTCAGTTCACGTCCATGAAGGCGGGGTCATGGTCGCTCGGTTCCACCGGGACGGCCCAGACCCGGCCGGACGGGACGTTGCCTTTCGTCATGATCACGAAGAAGTCGAGCGCGTGCCCGCGGTTGGGGGTCGGCATATCGGGCAGGGTCCGGCCTCCGCCCGGCACATCGGTTCTGTCGTTGATCTCGCGGACGATGGCCTGCTTCTTCCCCTCCATGAAAGAGCCTTGCGTGTTCCAGGTGGCAACCCGCATGTCCGCCTCCGGCAGTGACGTCCCATTGTTAACACGGCGTCAGGGCGGCGGGGGCCCGCACACCGCGCGGCTCTGGTGGATGGCGCGGCGGACTTGCAGGGGGATAGGGCGATCTGCCATTGTCGGGCGGCACATCGGAGGTTGCCCCGCAGCCCTTGGTCCGCAGGATCAATTTTTACTCCCTGACCCGCCTTTCCGGCGCGCGGGAGAGCGTGTGAGCGTCGGCGCGGGTGCACCGCAGCGCCGCGTCCATGTCGTGACGTGGGGCTGTCAGATGAATGTCTATGACAGCGAACGGATTGCCGACGTGCTGGCAGCCGACGGCTGGCAGTTGGCCGAAGATGCCTCCGACGCGAATCTCGTCGTCCTCAATACCTGCCACATCCGCGAGCGGGCAGCAGAGAAGATCTTTTCCGAGCTCGGGCGGCTCAGGAGGCTGAAGGAGGCGCGGGCTGCCGAGGGCCGGCAGTTGCGACTTGCCGTTGCCGGCTGCGTCGCCCAGGCCGAGGGAGAGGAAATCCTGGCCCGGGCGCCGTTCGTCGATGTCGTGCTCGGGCCGCAGACCTACCACCGGCTGCCCGGCCTGCTCGCCAGGGCGGAGCGCGAGGGGGCGGTGATCGACACCGATTTCCCGGCCGAGACGAAGTTCGACTTCCTGCCCGAGGCGCGGGCGCGGATGGGCGGGCCGGTTGCCTTCCTCGCCATCCAGGAAGGCTGCGACAAATTCTGCAGCTTCTGCGTCGTTCCCTATACGCGGGGAGCCGAGATGAGCCGCCCCGCCGCCGCAGTGATCGCGGAAGCGCGCACGCTCGTCCGTCGCGGGGCGCGGGAGATCACGCTCCTCGGCCAGAACGTCAATGCCTGGCGGGGCGAGGCACCCGGCGGGAAAAACTGGTCGCTCGCCGAGTTGCTGCGGGCCTTGACCGGGATCGAGGGCGTTGCGCGGCTGCGCTATACGACCTCGCACCCGCGCGACATGGACGCGGGCCTGATCGCGGCGCACCGCGACATTCCGGCACTGATGCCATTCCTGCACCTGCCGGTGCAGTCGGGCTCCGATGCCGTGCTCAAGCGGATGGGCCGCAAGCACCGGGCGGCGGATTATCTCAGGATCGTCGAGAGGCTGCGCGCGGCGAGGCCGGATATCGCGCTCTCCTCGGACTTCATCGTCGGTCATCCGGGCGAGAGCGAGGCGGATTTCGAAGCGACGCTTGCGCTGGTGCGCGCGGTCGGGTTCGCGCAGGCCTTCAGCTTCAAATACTCGCCGCGCCCCGGCACGCCGGCAGCGAATGCCGCCGACCAGGTGCCGGAGAAGGACAAACAGGCGCGGCTCGCGGCGCTGCAGGCGTTGCTGCGCGAGCAGCAGATTCGGTTCAACCAGGCGATGGTCGGGCGGCGCATCAGCGTGCTGTTCGCCGGCGCTGGCCGAAAGGCGGGGCAGGCGGTCGGCCGCTCGCCCTACCTGCAACCGGTGCATGTCGATGCTCCGGCCGGGCCGCTCGCATTGGTCGGGCACATCCGGGAGGTGCGGATCCTGTCGGCACTTCCCAACTCTCTTTCCGCAACCCTTGACAGAGAGGAGCCAGCCTTCGCTTGTCAAACCTAGCTGCTTCCGCCCTCGCACCGGCGCCGGGGAGGACCCTGACGCTGCATTTCTCGGACAATGCGCTGCTGGCGCTCCTGCTCGGCGAGCATGACCGGCACCTCGTGCGGCTCGAGCAGGCGCTCCGGGTCCGGCTTGCCTGCCGGGGCAACCGCGTAGCGATCAGCGGGGAGCCGGAGCGCGTGGCGGCGGCCGAGGCGGCGCTCACGGGGCTCTACCGGCGGCTCGAGCGGGGCGAGACGGTCGGCGGCGCGGCCATCGAGATGGCGATCCGCGCCGCCGAGGAAGAGGCCGACCCGCGGCTGCCGCTTTCCGATCGGCCGGCGATTCGCACCCGGCGCGGGGTGGTCGCGGCGCAGAGCCGGGGCCAGGCCGCCTACATGGAGGTGCTGGCCGAGAGCGAGATGGTGTTCGCGGTCGGGCCGGCGGGAACCGGGAAAACCTATCTCGCGGTGGCGCAGGCGGTGGCGATGCTGCAAAGCGGGCGGGTCGATCGGATCGTGCTGTCGCGGCCGGCGGTGGAGGCGGGCGAGCGGCTCGGCTTTCTGCCGGGCGACATGAAGGAGAAGGTCGATCCCTATCTCCGGCCGCTCTATGACGCGCTGAACGACATGATGCCGACCGACCAGGTGATGCGGCGGCTTGGGAGCGGGGAGATCGAGGTCGCGCCGCTCGCTTTCATGCGCGGGCGGACGCTCGCGCACTGCTACGCGATTCTCGACGAGGCCCAGAACACGACCCCCGTGCAGATGAAGATGTTCCTCACCCGGATGGGTGAGGGCACGCGCATGGTGGTGACGGGGGACCTCTCGCAGATCGACCTGCCGGCGGGCACGACCTCGGGCCTTGCGGATGCGCTGGCAACGCTCGAGGGCGTGGAGGGCCTGGCGGTGGCGCGGCTCGATCGGCGCGACGGGGTGCGCCATCCGCTGGTCGGGCGGATCGTTGCCGCCTACGAGGCACGGGGTGCGGCCGGTCGGCGCGAGCGCGGCAAGCGGGACAGCGATGGACCCGCAAAGTAGCCGCCCCGCGCAAGCGGGGCGGCTGGCTTATAAACCGGCGGTCATCGTTGCGGATCCGGCCTGGCGGCGGCGCGTGCCGGGGGCGGTGAAGATGGCCGCCCGCGCGGCGGCGATGGCGGGTGCGGCGCGGCCGACCGTGGTGCTCGCCTCGGATCGGATGGTGCGGCGACTGAATGCCCGGCATCGTGGCCGGAGCCGGGCGACCAACGTGCTGAGCTTTCCGGGAACCGGAGAGATCGTGCTGGCGCTCGGCGTTGTCTGCCGCGAAGCCGAAGCCGCCGGGCGCCGGCCTGCCGGGCATCTCGCCCATCTCGTTCTGCACGGGATGCTGCATCTGGCAGGCCACGATCATCATGCGGCAGGCGAGGCGCGGCGGATGGCGCTCGAGGAGACGCGGTTTCTGCGCAAGCTCGGCCTGCCCGACCCCTGGCGGCGTGGATGAACGGAACAGGCCTGCTGCAACGGCTGGGCAGCCGGTTCGGCTGGCGGGGGGAATCGAGCCTCCGCGAGTCCATCGCCGAGTTGATGCAGGAGGCCGCGGAACCGCCGCCGCCGGGCGAGGCGCCGGAGCTCGACAGCCAGGAACGGGCGCTGATCGCCAACGTGCTCAGATTGCGCGGCACCAGCGCCTATGACGTGATGGTGCCGCGCGCCGATATCGTGGCGATCCGGGCCGATGCGACGCTGGAGGCGGCGCTGGCGCTGATCCGCCGCGAGGGGCATTCGCGCCTGCCGGTCTATCGCGATCAGCTCGACGAGATTGCCGGCATGATCCACATCAAGGACGTGTTCGGCTATGTCGGCAAGCCGGAGGAATTTCGCCTGCAGGAGATTCTGCGCCAGCCGCTGCTGGTAGCGCCGCAGATTCCCGTTCTCGATCTGCTTTTCCAGATGCGCCAGAGGCACATGCATCTGGCACTGGTCGTCGACGAGTACGGCGGCATCGACGGGCTGGTCACGATCGAGGACCTGGTGGAGGAGATCGTCGGGGACATTGCCGACGAGCACGACGAGGCGGAGGCCTCGATGATCGCCGAACGGCCGGACGGCGCGCTCGATGTCGACGCCAGGCTATCGATCGCGGCGCTGGAGGAGAAGCTCGGCCCGGTGCTGACGGCGGAGGAGCGGGCGGCGGACCTCGACACGGTAGGCGGGCTGGTTGTTACGCTTGCCGGCCGGGTGCCGACGCGGGGCGAAGTGGTGCGGCATCCGGCCGGGCTCGATTTCCGGGTGCTGGATGCGGATGCGCGGCGGGTCAGGAAGCTGCGCATCCGGCACGCCCCGGCCGGGGCCGATTGAGGACACTCATT
This sequence comes from Acetobacteraceae bacterium, assembly GCA_030041255.1. GTDB lineage: Bacteria > Pseudomonadota > Alphaproteobacteria > Acetobacterales > Acetobacteraceae > JAKAWQ01. The sequence continues at coordinate 48,119 of JASHOF010000043.1, read as the reverse complement.
CAGGACTCTTCCGGGGCGGGGTCGTCGGAGCCGAGGTCGAGGAGGCGGGCCGCTTCTCCAGGCTCCGCCGTCTCTACGGCGCTCAGCTTGCCCCGCACTGCGCGGGTACGGCGGCGTGCATCCTCGATCGTGCGTGAGACGGTGCCGGTCTGCTTCGCGAGGCGCTCCAGCACCTCGTCCATCTTCACCATCTCGACCTTGGTCGCGCCGAGCAGGCGGCGCACCTCGTCTGCCTTCTGTTCGAGCGCAAGCGTGACGAAGCCGAGCTGGATCGTGCGGAGCAGCGCCGGAAAAAGACTCGGGCCGAGAATCAGCACCTTGTGGACGCGGCCGAGTTCCTCGATCAGACCGGGGATGCGCGCGACCTCGGTGTAAAGTCCGTCGGTCGCGAGATAGAGGACTGCGAATTCCACCGTGCGCGGCGGGTGGATGTATTTCTCGGCGATCTTGCGCGCCTCGTCGCGCACGCGCCGTTCGATGCCGCGGCGGGCAGCACGTTCGGCTTCGGTATCGCCTTCCTCGGCGGCGAGCAGCATCCGTTCGTAGTCCTCGAGCGGGAATTTCGCATCGACGGGCAGGAGCGGCTTTTCGGCGCCGCGGGCGGGCATGCGGATCGCGAACTCCACTGCCTCGTCGCTCTCCTCGCGGAGCTTGCAGTTGGCTTCGTAGGCGCCGGGGGGAAGGAGATCGTCGAGCATGGCGCGAAGCTGGGTCTCGCCCCAGCCGCCGCGCGTCTTGACATTGGCGAAGATGCGCTTGATGTCGCCGATCTCCGCGGTCACGGCCTGTACCTCGCCCATCGCCTTCTGCACGGCGGCGAACTGCTCGATGACGCGGGAAAAACTTTCATCCATTCGCTTCTGCACGCTCGCCTGCAAATCCTCGTTCACGGTCTTCTGGATTTCGGAGAGCTTGGCCTCGTTGCCGAGGCGGAGTTCAGCCAGTTTCTCCTCGGTCATCGTGCGCAGCCGCTCGAACCGCTCGCCCTGGTCGCGGCCGGTGCGGTCGGCCATTTCGGCCAGGGCGAGGCGGAGTTTTCCCTGCTCCTCGGCGAGTGCGGCGCGGAACTCGCCGAGGCTCTCTGCAAGCTGCACGCGCAGCCCCTCCTGGCGCTCGACGATCAGCGCGGTGAGGGTGCGTTCGGTATCGGCCAGGCCGCCACGGCCTTGGTCGATGGCGGCGCGCGTCGCTTCGGCGAGCGCCTTGAGGCGGGCGAGCGCGCGGCCCTGGACGACGAGGGCGACGAGCGCGAGCAGCAGGGCGAGGCCGAGGAGGATTGCGGGAAAGACGGGCGGCATCGGCGGTCTCCGGGGAGGCTCGGCCCATTATCCCAGTATTTGGGCGGGTAGGGGAAGGCGGCGGAAACCTCGGCTTGGCGCGCTTCCGCCGCCGGTGCAGCATTCAGGATGAAGAGCGAGGCCGCAGAGGAAATGCGATGAGCGGAGCGGCAGAGGCAGTGCGCGAGAGCGGGTTCGCGGCGTGGCGGCGGAGGCCGCTCGGCCGGCCGGGGAACGTATGGCGGCCGGTGGCGTTCCTGGTCGTGATCTGTCTCGTGGCGACGGTGCTGTCGCCTTCGTTCCTGACCGTGCGCAACCTGCTCGCCGTGCTGACGAGTTCGAGCTTTCTCGCCGTGCTGGCGGTAGGCGAGGCGTTCGTGATCCTGGTCGGGATGATCGATCTCGGCGTGGAAAGCGTGCTCTCGGCGGGCGGCATGTTCGTGGCCTGGCTCACGGTGCTGCATGGCGTGGCCTGGCCGCTGGCCGTGCTGGCCGGGCTCGCGGCGGGCGGGGCGTCTGGCCTGGGCGTTGGCCTCCTGGTGAGCCGCGGTGGAATTCCGTCCTTCATCGTCACGCTCGGCACCTACTGGGGCATCCGCGGCATTGCGCTCTTGTTCAATGCCGGCAACTACATCAGCCCCGACGCCGTGCACCCGCCGCGACCGTTCGGGTTTGGCTGGATTGCCGGAAACCTCGGCGGTGTTTCCGTGCTCATACTGGTGGCGCTCGTGGTGGTGCTGCTGGGCCAGGCAGTGGTTTCGTTCACGCCGCTCGGGAGCTGGATCAAGGGCGTCGGGTCGAACGAGAACGCGGTCAGGGCGGTCGGGCTGCCGAGCGGGCGGATCAAGATATTCGTGTTCGTGGTCTCGGGCACGCTGGCTGCGCTCGCGGGGATCATGGTCACCGCCTGGCAGCAATCGATCTACCCGCTCAGCGGGGAAGGGGATTCGCTCACCGCGATCGCCGGGGTGATCCTCGGCGGGATTCCCTTCACGGGTGGGCGGGGCAGCATCATCGGTACTTTGCTCGGCGTGCTGGTGATCGGCGTGATCAACGACGTGATCGTGCTGCTCGGCCTGCCCTCGCTCTACCAGTATATCTTCGTTGCCTGCATCCTGATCCTGGCGGGGTTGCAGGCACGGCTGCAGCAGGCGAAGTGACGGGGCCGGCGCAGGGTCGGCTCAGAACATGGCGTGGACCAGGTCGGCGACGCCGAGGCCCTCGTTTGCGAGCACCGTGCGGATGGTGCCGTGGAAGAAGACGCAGATCCGGTCGGCAACGGCGAGCAAATCTTCGAGGCGGTGACTGACCAAAAGGACCGTCTTGCCGGCGGAACGCAAGCGCCGGATGAGATCGAGCACGTCAGCGACTTTCTGCACCGAGATCGCCGCCGTCGGCTCGTCCATGATGACCATGCTGCGCTCGAAGAGCAGGGCGCGGGCGATCGCCACCACCTGCTGCTCGCCGCCGGAGAGTTCGGAGACGACGTCGTTCGGGCGGATTTTGGTGTTCAGCGTATCCAGGACGGCGGCGGCACGCGCCTGCATGGCGTGGCGGGAGGCGAAGAGGCCGAAACGGCGCGGCTCTTCGCCGAGGAAGAGATTTTCGGCAACCGTCAGATCAGGCGCGAGCTCGAGCTTCTGGTAGATCATCTCGATCCCGAGCAGGCGGCGGGCGACGGCGGGGGAGGAGATGCGGACCGGCTTGCCACGGTAGAGGATGGTGCCGGAATCGGGGCGGTGAAAGCCGGTGAGGAGAGAGAGGAACGTCGATTTGCCGGCGCCATTGTCGCCGATGATGCCGAGTACTTCCGCCGAACGGATGTCCAGGCTGATCCCGTCCACGGCGTGGACGGGACCGAAGGTCTTGACAAGATCGCGCACCGCCATGAGCGGTGCGCCGGCCGGTCCGGGCAAGCTACTTGGCGACGGGGTGGGCTTCGGACTTGCCGTAGGGCAGGGGTGGGATCACCGCGGGCGTGCCCCAGGCAGCGATGCCCCCGACATTCTGAGCTGTGACCAGCGTCATAGGAATGAGGATGTTGCCGTCCTTGAACTTGTCGGCCGGCGGCTTCACCCCGCCGTTCAGATAGTTCTCCATCGCCTCGACCGCCCAGAATGCCTCGACGTAGGGCGAATGGGTGACGGTGTCGATCTGCGTTCCGGCCTTGACGGCATCGAGGCTTTCCGGCTGCGCGTCCGCGCCCGCGACCAGCGTCTTCACGCCCGGCGTGACGCCATGGCTCTTCAGCGCATTGATAACGCCGAGCGCCATCGGGTCATTGGCGCAGGCTACGAGCTGGATGTCGGTGGTGCGGGCAAGCAGCGTTCCCATCATCGACTGCGCGGTCACGGTCTTGAAATCAGCAGACTGGTTGAGCACGATCTTGACCGCACCACTCTTCACCAGCGGGTCGAGCACGCCCATCGTCCCCTCCTGCCTGCCGATCGCGGTCGAGTTGCCCAGCGTTCCCTGCAGCACGACGACGTGCCACGGCTTCGGGACATGACGCGCAGCGAGCGTGTCGATGCCGTACTGGGTGAGCTCACGGCCGAGCGTGACATCATCGTCGCCGATGAAGGCGATGCGGGCTGCGGGATTGCTCACGTCACGGTCGATGGTGATGATCGGCACGCCTTGCTTCGTCGCGTCGAGCGCCGCGGCGGTGACGGATTCCTGGATCGTGTTGAGGATGATTGCTTTGGCGCCGGCGGCGACCGCCTCTTTGAGGTCGGCGATCTCCTGGGTCGGGGAGTTGTTGGCGTTGACGATCCGGATATTGAGGTCGGGCGTGTAGGTTGCGGCCTCCTTTACCGCCGCCGCCATCGGCGCGAAGAAGGGATAGGTGTAGCCGGTGAAGATGAAATAGACGAGCTTCGGCGCCGCGGCGCGTGCGGCCGGCGCAGCGATTGCGAGCGGGGCAAGTGCGCAGAGGGCGAGCAGGAAGCTCGTGGCTCGTGGCTTCATTCTGGATTTCCTTTCCTCCCTGGGTGCCGATGGTCCGGCTGCGAACGCACAGTCTATGGCAGTGGATCGCGGCGAACAAGCCGCGATCAGTCGCGGTGGCGGGTCATGGACCAGGAGGTGATGTCCCAGGCATTGCGGATGCCGACGAGGAGAAGGAGCCCGATGCCGCAGGGAAGCACGGTGAGGCCGAGTGGGCGCCCGGCGAAGAGCAACGCCGCGGTGGCGATGAGGAGGGCATAGGAGAGGGCCGGAAGGGCTGCGTACCAGATGCGGTCCTCGAGATCGATCGTTGCGGTCAGGCCGAGCCGGATCATGGCGCCCCAGATGATGGCGGAGTAGGCGAGACCGAAGAACGCGAGACCGCCTTCGAGCAGACCGAGCAGCGGCCAATGCCTGACCGGTGCGAGTACGGCGAGCGAGAGCGCGAATGCACTCGAGAAATGCACCACGCTCGGGGAGACGAAGGCGCGGAACGCAGGGCGCCGTTCTTCCGTGAAGAAGCCGGAGCCCAGGGAAGCGGCGATGAAGAGCAGGCCGACGAGTGTCGCCCCGGCGGTGCCGGCCAGGACATAGAAGTCGTGCCAGGGCGCGAGCAGATCGGCAAGATTCGGCGGCTCAGCGCCGATAGTCTGCGCCTCTCTGCTCGACGGTGCGCAGCAGCCCTTCCCATTCCTTGACGCCGTAGTCGGCGCCGGCACGCCGGCGCTTCATCCATGACGCGGCGGCGGCGACGACGTGAGGCGCAATTTCCACCGGCCCGACGTTCATGGTGCGGGCGATCAGCTCGAGCTCGCATGCGCGCTCGAGCATGTAAATCCGGTGCAGGGCAGCGGGAATGGTCGCCCCGAGCGCGAGCAGGCCGTGATTGAGAAGCACGATGCAACTGCCTTGTTGCGCGGTGCGGCCGAGGGCCTCGCACTCCTCGGTCGAGGCGGGCACGCCGTAGGTGTGATAGGCGACCTCGTCGAGGACGTGCAGCGCATCCTGGCTGATCGGGCGCAGTCCGTTCGGGATGAGAGAGACACCGGCGCCGGCGCGGGTGTGGGTGTGCATGACGCAATGGGCGTCCGGCCGCGCCTTGTAGATGCCGCTGTGGATGGTGAAGCCGGCATCGTTGTAGTCACCCGTCGTGCCGAGCACGTTGCCGGAGAGATCCATCTTGATCAGGCTGGACGCCGCGATCTCGTCGAACATTTCGCCATAGCGGTTGATCAGGAAGCAGTCCGGCGCATCGGGGATGCGGGCGGACATATGCGTGTTGATGAGATCGGTCCAGCCGAGAAAGTGAACGATGCGATAGAGGGCCGCGAGATCGCAACGCGTGCGCCATTCGGCGTCCGTGATTTCGTTCGGTTTGCGTTGCAGGGCTGCCGGCATCTTCGCTTCCTCCGATCGAAACGTTGCATTCTGCGGCAGCGGCGGGAGTGGGGCAATGGCCCGGACCCGGCTCAATCTCCGGGCAGCGCGGGAACTGTCGCCTGGCCGGCGAGCGAGGGGAGGAGAGGGAGCAGGAGAGCGAGGTCGCGCTCCGCCACGCAGGCGAGGTAGCGCGGCGCGTGAATGGCGGGCTCGGCCGCGGGCAGGCCGTCCGCGCCGAGGGGCAGGATGGCCAGGCCGAGATCCGCGTAGGTTGCGAGGAGATCGGGGCCGGCGCCCCAGATGGCCGGATCGTAGCCTTCCTGAGCCGCGAGGTCGCGCAACCGCCAGAGGGTGGAGATTCGATCCGATGCCGGGCCGACCGGATCGCCGAGGCCGAGCAGGATGCGCCCGACACGGCGGAAGGCGATTGCCGATTTGCCGGCCTCGCCGAGCATCAGCCCGTCGGCCGCCGCCGGCGGCGTTGCGCCGAGGGCGGCATAGCGCTCCCACGCCATGCCGTCCCAGGAAAGGTACGCGACCCGGCCGGGCCGGACCAGCCGCCAGAGTGCGATGGCGGCGACCGCCATCGAGAGGGCCACGCTGAGGCGAAGCGGACCCGGCAAATTCGGCGACAAGACGAGTTGCCACCACGGCCCTTGCGGCAGCGAGGGGACGTGGCGGGCGAGCGAGGCGAAGACGATCGTGACCGCTGCGAGGGCGAAGAGCGCCAGTGCGGTGGCTGGCGAGAGCGGCTCGGTCAGCAGGCGGGCGCGGCGATAGAAGGCGGCCCGATAAGGGGCGAGCAGGAGTGCGGTCAGGATCAGCCAGGCGGGTACCCACCAGGGTTCGCCTTCGAGCGCGGTGGCGGCAGCGGCGGCGGCGAGCAGTGCCATCGTGCTGCTCCAGGCGAGCTTGACGCGGCGGGTAAGGCCGACCGCGAGCACGAGGAGGGCGGCACCGACGAGCGATGGAACGAAGGGGCCGGCGAGCGCGGCCATGCCGCCGATGTCCGCGATTGCCTTGGGCAGATGCGGGCGGGGCTCGAGCATGGCAAGCGAGAGCAGCAGCACGCCGGAGAGGGCGACGGCGGCACTCGCCGCGGCGACGGCCAGCGCCGTTTCCCCCAATGGCCCGGCCGAACGTTTCCGATGCAGAAGAAGTTCATGCCCGACGAAGAGGCCGCCGGCAACGAAGAGGGGGACGATGTAGTAGCAGAGCCGGAAGACGGCCAGCGCGCCGAGGATGCGCGGGGTCGAGAGGAAGGGCGAGAGGCCGAGCAGCATGCCGGTGTCGAAGATCCCGATGCCGCCGGGAAGGTTGGTTGCGAGCCCCGCCGCATAGGCGGTGAGATAGATCGCGAGGAAGCGGAAGAAGCCGAGGCCATGCGCCCCGGCGAGGAGGACATGGAAGATCGCGGCCGTGAAGGCGAGATCGACGGTCGCCAGCACCACCTGCGCAAGCGCCATGGCAAGGCCCGGGAGGGCGATCTCGTGGTTGAAGATGCTGATGCGCGGAACGAAACGCGCCAGTGTCACGTAGGCGATCACCGCGGCCCAGAATCCGGCACCGATGGCGCGGAAGACGAAATCCGGCACGGCGCGGCCGAGGAACGGCACCCAGCCTGGTGCCAGGAGGAGGATGCCGCCGCCGAGAGTGAGCGCTCCGAAACCGAAGGTGAGGCTGCAGAACGCGATCAGTCGGGCAATCTCGGCTGGTGTGAGGCCCCAGTGGGCGTAGAGGCGGTAGCGGACGGCGGCGCCGGAAACGACCGGCAGGCCGAGGCTGTGGGCGAGGGCATAGGCGCAGAACGAACCGAATGAGACGCGGGCGTAGGGAACCGGATGGCCGGCGAAGCGCGTGCCGAGCCAGTCATAGAGGGTGAGGAGCCAGTAGGAGAGCACGGTTGCCCCGACCGCGAGCCAGACCGAGCGCGCCGGGATGGCAGCGATGGCCCGGCTGACATCGGAGAGAGCGAGGTTATCGAAGCTCGATTTGAGCGTGTAGACGGCGGCGACGAGGAGACCGAGCCCGAGCAGAGCGGGAACGTGCCGGGCAAGCCGCGCGAGAAGAGCCGGGAGGCGCCTTCGGTCCACCTATGCGGCGTCGGCGGGGCGGGCGAGTACCGCCTCGATCAGGGCGATGGTTTCGGAAATTCCGTAGAGCGCGATGAAGCCGCCGAAACGGGGGCCGCGTTCCTGGCCGAGCAGCACCTGGTAGAGGGCGGCGAACCAGGCCAGCGCCACACCCTGCCGGCCGTCCTGCCGGGTCTCGAGAAAGGGCGGGCGGCGGCCGGCGTCGTAGACGATCGCCTGCAGCCGCTCGGCGCGCTCGCCCGGTGGGAGCGCCTCGAGAGCAGTGCGATCTTCGGCGAGCTTGCCGGCAAGTGCCACGAGAGCGGCGCGTTCGTCGTCGGTGGGGGCGCGGAAATGCTTCGATGGGCGAACGAAATCCTGGTAATAGGCGATCGCGTGCCCGACCAGGCGATCGAGGAACGGCATGCTCGCAGGCGAGGCGTGGGGCTGGTAGCGGCGGAGAAAGCCCCAGAGCATGTCGGGCGTTTCCGCGTTCACGACCGCGGCAAGCTGGAGCAGCATGCTGAAGGGAACGGGGCTCTCGGCATTCTCCGGGACCTGGCCGCCGTGGATGAACCAGGCCGGGTTGCGCCGATGCTCGTTCTCGGGCTCGCGGCACAGGCGGGCGGTGTTGGCGAGATAGTCGTCGGTCGAGCGGGGGATGACGTCGAAATAGAGGCGCTTGGCGCGCTCCGGCGCGTGGAACATGAACTGCGCGAGGCTCTCGGCCGGGCCGTAGCGGAGCCAGTCCTCGATCGGCAGGCCGTTGCCCTTCGACTTGCTGATACGCTGGCCGTTTTCGTCGAGGAAAAGTTCATAGGTGAAGCCCTCCGGCGGCGGGGCGCCGAGGATGCGGCAAATCCGGCCGGAGAGGCGGACGCTTTCCATCAAATCCTTGCCAGACATTTCGTAATCGACGCGAAGGGCAAACCAGCGCATCGCCCAGTCCGCCTTCCATTGCAACTTGGCGGCGCCGCCGGTCACGGGGGTTTCCCAGGCGCGGCCGGTTTGCGGGTCTTCCCAGAGGACGGTGCCGTGTTGCGGATCGGCGCGCCGGATCGGCACCTGCATGACCCGCCCGCTTTGCGGGTGGATCGGCAGCACCGGGGCGTAGGTCAGGCGCCGCTCGGGGCCGAGGGTGGGCAGGATCACCTCCATGATCTCGTCCCAGGTCTCCAGCACGCGGAGGAGTGCCGCGTCGAAGCGGCCGGATGCGTAATAATCCGAGGAGGAGGCGAATTCATAGTCGAAGCCGAACTGGTCGAGGAAGGCGCGCAGGCGGGCATTGTTGTGAGCGCCGAAGCTTTCGTGGGTGCCGAAGGGATCCGGCACGCGGGTGAGCGGGCGGCCGAGATGGGCGGCGAGCATCTGCCGGTTCGGTACGTTCTCCGGCACGCGGCGCAGCCCGTCCATATCGTCGCTGAAGGCGAGCAGGCGGGAAGGAAGGCCGGTGACTTCGGTGAAGGCGAGGCGGACCCAGCTTGTGCGCGCGACCTCGCCGAAGGTGCCGATATGCGGCAGGCCGGAGGGCCCGTAGCCGGTTTCGAGGAGGGCGGCCTGTTTGCCCTGGAGGGCCAGGCGGGCGGCCAGCTTCCTGGCCTCGGCGAAGGGCCAGGCGCCTGCGGGCTCGGAAGGCGGCTCAGGGGAAGGCATCTAAGATAAGCTAGAAAGGGCGGAAACCGCGGTCAATTCGCGGCCTGACGGCATCTCTGTTGCGCCAGGTTCGGGCGCGTTCAGGTCTGGCGCCAGCCGAAGCGGCGACCGAGCCAGCGTCTCAGCGCGAGGAGCGTCGCGGCATCGGCGGCAACGGCGGTGGTGCTGGCATTGGCGGAGGGGCCCGATTCCGGGCAGAGACCGGCGCCGGCGGCAAGCCCGCGCACGGTGGCCGCCTGTGCCAGTTGCTCACCGACTTCTCTCCACAACGCGACGACGTCGGTTGGGGTGAGTTGCGGCAGGACGAGGGCGAAATCGAGCAGCGTGGCGGCGGCAGCCGCGCGCCATGCGTCAACCAGCGGTCCCCGTGGCTGATGGCCGAGCAGCGTGAGGGAGACTTCTTCGAAGGTCGGGATACCGGGGAGGAGTGGATCGCGCTGCCAATGGCCCGTTGCGTCAGGGCGGCCGAAGGAAAAGAGCGCACGCACCCCCGTCGAAGCGAGGTTTTCCATGCGGCTCGAAACATCCTCGCCGTGCAGCAGCACGAGATCGACGCCGCCTGCCGCGAGGGATGCGAGCGCTTGCTGTGCGGTGTCCAATCCGAATACGGGTACTGCATTGGCTGCGAGCACATCGAGCGCGATCAGGACCGGCAGTTCCGGGCCCGTGGGGCCGGAGGCAGCGACGCGCGGCGTGGCGCCGGGTCCGAGGGTGGAAAGCGCCATGCGGCCCACCACCACGGCGGGACCGACGGCGTCCATGACAGGAACCCAGCTTGCGGTGTCGAAATGAACGCGCGGCTCGCCGACGAGCCACGCCGTCGCTGCGGCGCCGGGCACGAGCAGAGCGGTCGCGCCGTCAGGTGCAGCGCGGACGGCGAACTGGTTGGCCCCCGTGACGCCGTCATTGCCGATGGCGTTCTCTTTGAAGACGCGCGTGCCCGGCGGCAACAGGTGGCCGAGAATGGGCGTGAAGGTATCCGCCCACCAGTCGACCCGTTCGCCGGGGGTGCCGGCCACCAGCAGCCGTACGCCATTCGGGAAGGGTTGGCTCGCCATGGCGGTTGCGGCGCGTGCACGCCTTGATCCCGCGCAGAAGGCCAGCCCGCCGGGCAGCATGAACAGTCGCAATGCCTGGCGGCGCGAAGGGCAATGTTGCGCCCGCATTTCCTCCCCCGTTTGGAGGGCTACCTCTAACCTCCTGTCGGCGCCTGTCAAATCAATCCGGCTGTCGTCAGTGGTCGAAGGCGATCAGGGATTCGAAAGGAACGTCGAGCCGGCTGCGGCCGTTGAGGAAGGAAAGCTCGATCAAGGCGGCGGCTGCCGGGACCAATGCGCCGACGTGACGCAGCAGGATGACACCCGCGTTCATGGTACCTCCGGTTGCGAGCAGGTCGTCCACGATGACGACGCGCTGGCCGGGAGCGACGGCATCTGCCTGGACTTCCACGCGGTCGGTTCCGTATTCCAGTGCGTAATCGTAGCCGACGGTGAGGCCCGGGAGCTTGCCCGCCTTGCGCAGCATCAGGAATCCGCAGCCGAGCTTCAGTGCCAGTGGCGCCGACACGAGGAAGCCGCGCGATTCGATGCCGGCCAGGAGGTCGGGCTGGTACGGCCGGACGACCTCGGCCAGACGCTCCATCGCCGCCTGCCAGGCTTCCGCGTGACGGAGCAATGTCGAGATGTCGCGAAACAGGATGCCGGGCTTTGGAAAATCCGGAATGCTGCGGATGTGATCCCTGAGGTCCATGCGCTTGCTCCCGTTTGACTGATCGAGCCGCATTAGGTCCCGCACGAGCGTCTCATTCGACCCTGAGAAGATGGACGTCGACAAGCGGCCGCTTGCCATAGCGGCGCGCGAACGTCCGGCGCAGGGCGGAGCGGGCGGCCTCGGCGAAGGAAGCGTCGTTCACGCGCAGTTCCCGGGGCAGATCCTGAAGTGCCTGGGCGAACTCGGCGCCGAGCTCGGCGACCTCGGGATCATCTTCCTCGAAGAGTCCGGGCGCGCTGACACGCGGGCGGCCGAGAACGCGGTGCGAGCGATCGACGGCGAGGCTGCCGAGCACGATTCCGTTGCCGAGCATACGCCTCCGTGCCGTCATGACCGGGCCTTGCAGCGGGATGAGCCGGTTTCCGTCCAGCACCAGGCGACTCACGGGCGCGGTGTCGACGACCTTGGGCGCCTCGGGGGCCAACTGCAGGATTTCGCCATCCTCGAGCAGCATCGGCTGGATACCGAGCTCCTGGGCGAGGCCGGCGTGGGCGGTGAGGTGGCGCCATTCGCCGTGCACCGGCACGGCAACGCGCGGTCTCACCAATCGGTAGAGCTTCCGCAGTTCGTCGCGTGCCGGATGGCCGGAGACATGGACCATGTGGTCGGCGTCCGTCATCAGCCGCACGCCGCGGCGGACCAGGTTGTCCTGCACCGCGCCGATGGCGCGCTCGTTTCCGGGGATGACGCGGCTGCTGAAGACGACCGTGTCGCCCTCGCCGAGGGCGATGCGCGGATGGGTATCGGCGGCGATGCGCGAAAGCGCGCTCCTCGGCTCGCCCTGGCTGCCGCTGACCAGAAGGAGCAGGCACTCGTCCGGTGTTTCGTTGGCCCGATCTTCGGACAGGAAAGGCGGGATCGTTTTGAGATAGCCGCATTCCCGGGCCGCTGCCTCGAGATTGCGGAGCGAGCGCCCGGCGATGGCGACGCTGCGGCCGGCGCTCAGGGCGGCGAGCGCGACCGATTCGACGCGCGCGACGTTGCTTGCGAAGCAGGTGACGGCAACGCGACCCGGCAGATCCCGGATCAGCGCGGCGAGCGTGCGGCGGACATCGGCCTCCGAGCCGGAGTGGCCTTCCACCATTGCATTGGTGGAATCGCAGACCATGGCAAGCACGTTTTCCGCAGCCAGGGCTGCGAACCCGGCCTCGTCGGTCGGCGGCCCGATGAGGGGATGCGGGTCGAGCTTCCAGTCGCCGGTGTGCAGAACCGTGCCATGGGGTGTGCGGATCACCAGGGCCTGCGATTCAGGAATGGAATGCGCCACGCGCAGGAACTGGAGCGAGAAGGGAGGGCGTGCGAAATGTCCGCCCGGCGGCACGATCTCGAGCTTGACCTCGGACAGGAGGCCGGCTTCGGCAAGCTTGCGGGTCAGCACGGCCGCGGCGAACGGGGTCGCAAAGATCGGACAGCGAAGTTCGCGCCAGAGCCAGGGCACGGCGCCGAGATGGTCCTCGTGCGCGTGAGTGATGACAAGGCCGACCAGTGCCCGGCTGCGCTCGGCAATGAAACCGGGATCGGGCAGCATGATTTCGGCTTCCGGATATTCGGCGGCGCCGAAGCCGATGCCGCAATCGACCGCGAGCCACTTGCCGTTGCAGCGGTAGAGATTGAGGTTCATGCCGATCTCGCCGGTGCCGCCCAGTGGCAGGAAGGCAAGATCACCTGCTGCGCTGTCCATCACGTGCTGCCCTGCCGGCGCGCGCTGGCGCGCCCGGGTGCGGGGCGGGGATTGCGGGCCGCGAGAAGGCGAAGCCCGTGCAGCGTGAGTTCGAGGTCGGTGCCTTGGATCAACGTCGTGCCTTCGGCAAAGAGCGGCGCCAGGCCGCCGGTGGCCAGCACCTTGAGGGGGTTGCCGAATTCGGCGCGGATGCGCGTCACCAGCCCCTCCACCAGGCCGACATATCCCCAGTAAATCCCGGACTGCATCGCAGGGACGGTGGCGCGGCCGATCACCGACTGCGGCCGGGCGATGCCGATCCGCGGCAACTGTGCGGCGGCGTGGTGCAGGGCCGCGATGGAAAGATTGATGCCCGGCGCGATGACCCCGCCATGGTAGGCGCCGTCGGCGCCGATGACGTCGAATGTGGTTGCCGTTCCGAAATCGATTACCACCAGCGGGCCACCGTGAATCTGATGCGCGGCGAGCGCGTTCAAGAGGCGGTCTGCGCCGACCTCGTCGGGGCTGTCGACGCGGATCTCGAAACCCCAGTCGAGGCCGGCGCGGGCGATGAGAGGCTCGACGGCGATCCAGTCGCGGCACAATCGCCTGAGATGGTAGAGTGCACTCGGCACCACGGTGCCGATCGCCGCGTTGTCGATGTCGCCCGGCTTGAGCCCTGCATGACCGAGCAGCGCGAGGAGCCAGACCGCGTATTCATCCGACGTTCGCTCCGGTTCGGTTGCGATGCGCCAGATGCCGCGCCAACCGGCCCCATCATGCACGGCGGCGACGACGTTGGTGTTGCCGGCGTCGATCACCAGCAGCACGCGGCATCTCCCGATCCGGCCGGCGCGTCACGCATGGCCGGGCTTCTTGAGGTCAACCGAAGAGCACCTGGGCTGCCGCCTGGGCCGCGGCCACGATCGGGGCGGAGAAGAGGACGAAAAAGACCGTGAAGAGGCCGGTCGCTGCCGCCACGAACGAGACCATCGCCGGCCGCTGATCGATCGCCGGCGCCGGCGCGTCCATGAACATGACCTTGACGATGCGGATGTAATAGTATGCGCCAACGACACTGGTCAGCACACCGATGATGGCGAGAGTCCACATGCCCGCCTGCACCGCCGCCAGAAAGACGTAGAGTTTGCCGAAGAATCCGGCGAGCGGCGGAATGCCGGCCATGCTGAAGAGAAAGACCGCGAAGGCGAGTGCCAGGGCGGGATCGGTGCGGGCGAGGCCGGCGAGGTCGGCAATCTGTTCGAACACGCGGCCCTGGCGGCGCATGGCGATGATGCCGGCGAAGATGCCGACATTCATGAAGACATAGACGACGAGATAGATCAGCGCGCCACGCAGGCCCGCTTCGGTGCCGGCGGCGAGCCCGATCAGGGTGTAGCCCATGTGGCCGATCGCGGAGTAGGCCATCAGCCGCTTGAAGTTGGTCTGGCCGATCGCGGCCAGCGCGCCCAGGATCATGCTGCCGAGCGAGACCAGTTCGATCAGGAGCCGCCAGTCGGGAGAGAGATGGCCGAACGGGGTCGAGAGGGTGCGCAGGAGGAGCGCCATGCCGGCCACTTTCGGAGCCGTGCCGATGAAGACCGTGACGGGGGTCGGCGCACCCTCATAGACGTCGGGCGTCCACATGTGGAACGGCACCGCGGAGACCTCGAAGACGAGACCGGCGATGACGAAGACGATGCCGACCACCAGACCGGGCGAGGCGCCGCCGGGCGCGCTGAGCGCCGAGGCGAGGGCGGCGAAGGAGGTCGAGCCGGCGAAGCCGTAGACGAGCGAGATGCCATAGAGGAGGAGGCCGGAAGCCAGTGCGCCGAGAACGAAATATTTGAGCGCGGCCTCGCTCGAGCGGATGGCGGTGCGGTTGAAGGCGGTGACGACGTAGAGCGAGATGAGCTGCAGCTCGAGCCCGAGATAGAGCGTCATCAGGTTCGCCGCCGAGACCATGGTCATCATGCCGACCACGGCGAACAGAATCAGCACCGGGAACTCGAAGCGGGCGATTCCTTCGTGGCGGTTGTAGTCGAAGGAAAGCATCAGCGCGAGCGCGGCGCCGGCCAGGATCAGGATCTTCACGAACCGCGAAAACGCATCGACGACGAAAAGGCCACCGTAACCGCTGCCGTCCGGCGTGGAGAGGACCAGGAAGGCTGCGATCAGGAAAGCGCCGAGCGTCAGCATGTTGCAGGGAACGCTCGCGTCACGGCGGTACAGCACGCCGAAGAGGAGAATCGCCATGCCGCAGAGGGCAAGCACGATTTCGGGAAGGGCGATCTGCCAGTTCATCGCGCGAGCATCCCGGCGAGATGCACGCCGTGCAGCATCGCCATCTGGTGGTTCTGCACGATCTGGCCGATGCTCGCGGCCCAGAAGCTCGTGAAGCTCGAGGGGTAGATGCCCATCCAGAGGGTCAGCACGACGAGCGGGGCGAACACCGCCACTTCGCGGGGGCTGAGGTCGAGGAAATTCTTCAGCTCGGCGTGCACGATGGTGCCGAAAATGACGCGGCGGTACATGTAGAGCATGTAGCCGACGCTCAGGATCATGCCGGTGCCGCCGAGCAGGGCGAGCCAGAAATTGACCTGCAAGGCGCCGATCATGACCAGGATCTCGCCGACGAACCCGGAGGTTCCGGGCAGGCCGACGCTGGCCAGGGAGAAGAACATCAGGATCAGCGCGTAGAAGGGCATGCGGTCGATCAGGCCGCCGAAGCGGTCGATCTCGTGCGTATGCAGCCGGTCATAGACGACACCGACGCAGAGGAAGAGAGCGGCGGAGACGACGCCGTGCGAGAGCATCTGGAACATCGCGCCCTGCAGCCCCTGCTCGTTGAAGGTGAAGGTGCCGATGGTGACGAGGCCCATGTGCGCGACCGAGGAATAGGCGATCAGCTTCTTCATGTCGTCCTGTGCCAGGGCGACGAAGGACGTGTAGATGACCGCCATCACGCCGAGCGCGAACATCAGGGGAGCCAGGGTGGCGGAGGCGACGGGGAGCAGGGGAACCGAAAAACGGAGGAATCCATAGCCACCGAACTTCAGCAACACGCCCGCGAGCATGACTGAGCCGGCGGTCGGGGCCTCGACGTGGGCATCGGGAAGCCAGGTGTGCACCGGCCACATCGGGAGCTTGACGGCGAAGGAGGCGAGGAAGGCGAGGAAGAGCCAGATCTGCATGGAAGCCGGGAGCTTCGTATGCAAGAGAGTGGCGATGTCCATGGTGCCGGTCTGGTACCAGACGGCGAGGATCGCCAGCAGCAGCAGCACGGAGCCGGCGAGCGTGAAGAGGAAGAACTTGAAGGCGGAATAGATGCGGCGTGGCCCGCCCCAGACCCCGATGATCAGGTACATCGGGATCAGGGTGCCCTCGAAGAACATGTAGAAAATGATGAAATCGAGCGAGCAGAAGGTGCCGACCATCATCGTTTCGAGGATCAGGAAGGCGAGCATGTACTCGCGCACCTGGTATTTGATGATCTCCCAGCTTGCGAGCACGCAGATCGGCGTGAGGGCGGTCGAGAGGAGGACGAAGAGCACGCTGATGCCGTCCACCCCGAGGTGATAGGTGAGGCCGTATTCCGGCATCCAGGGAACGTTCTCGACGAACTGGAAGCCGGGATCGGAGGGGTTGAACTTCACCCAGAGAACGAGGCTCAGGCCGAACACGATGAGGCTGGTCCAGAGAGCGGCCCAGCGGGCGTTGCGGGCGACGGCTTCCGCATCGCCGCGGATGGAGAGGATGATCGCGCCGCCGACCAGCGGCAGCCAGGTGACCAGCGAGAGGATGGGGAAGCCGGCGGCGTTCATCGGCTTACCGGAACAACAGGAACACGGCGACGAGGATGACGACGCCGAGCACCATCGCGAAGGCATACTGGGCGACGGAGCCGGTCTGCAGCTTGACCACCTCGCCGGAAGAGTCGGTGGTCAGGGTGGCGATGCCGTTCGGCACGCCGTCGATGACGGCGACATCGCCCACCTTCCAGAGCAGGCGGGCCAGGGCGAGCGCGCCGCGCACGAAGATCGCATCGTAGATCTCGTCGAAGTACCACTTCTTGACCAGGAAAATATGGACGGGGCGGAAACGGGTGGCGAGCCAATCCGGAATCCGGGGCACGAGGATGTAGAAGAGCAGGGCGGTGGCGAGACCGGCGAGCCCGACCAGGGTCGGGATCCATTTCACGACGCCATGGATACTCTCCATGTGCGTGAACGGATTGCTGCCGGGCAGGATGACGATGCTGGCGCCCCAGAAGCTTTGCCAGTGCAGGCCGATGAAAGTGCCGTCCAGGGAATAGCCGACGATGGCGGAGCCGACGGCGAGCAGGATCAGCGGGACGGTCATCACGGCCGGGCTTTCGTGCACATGTTCCTGCACATGCGGCTCGGCGCGCGAAGTGCCATGGAAGGTCATGAAGAGAACCCGCCAGGAATAGAAGGCGGTGAGGAAGGCGGCGGCGACGCCGGTGATATAGGCATAGAAGGCGACCCCGCCGGGCGTGCCGAGGGCAGCATCGAGGATCGCATCCTTGGAGTAGAATCCGGAGAAGAAGGGGATGCCGGCCAGCGCCAGGAAGCCGACCCACATCACCGAGTAGGTGATCGGGATCTTGTTCCAGAGGCCGCCCATGCGGCGCATGTCCTGCTCCCCGGACATGGCGTGGATCACCGAGCCGGCGCCGAGGAAGAGGAGCGATTTGAAGAAGGCGTGCGTGATGAGATGGAAGATCGAGATGTCGAAGGCACCGACGCCGGCGGCGGCGAACATGTAGCCGAGCTGCGAGCAGGTTGAGTAGGCGATCACTTTCTTGATGTCGTCCTGCGCGCAGGCGATGGTGGCGGCGAAGAAGGAGGTCGAGCCGCCGATCACGGCCACGACGGAAAGCGCGATCGGCGCGTATTCCATCAGCGGCGACATCCGGGCGACGAGAAAGACGCCGGCGGTCACCATCGTTGCGGCGTGGATCAGGGCCGAGATCGGTGTCGGGCCTTCCATGGCATCGGGCAGCCAGGTGTGGAAGAAGAGCTGCGCCGATTTGCCCATCGCGCCGATGAAGAGAAGGACGCCGATCACCTCGAGCACCGGCAGCGATGCCCCGAACAGCTCGTAATGACGGGCGGCGTGGCTGGGGACGGCGGCGAAGATGTCGCTGAACGAGAGCGTGCCGAACTGGAAGAAGAGGAGGGCGATGCCGACGGTGAAGAAGAGGTCCGCTACGCGATTGACGACGAAGGCCTTGATGGCGGCGGCGTTGGCGGCGGGCTTGTAGTACCAGTAGCCGATCAGGAGGTAGCTCATCAGGCCGACGCCTTCCCAGCCGAAGAAGAGCTGGAGGATGTTGTCGGCCGTGACCAGCATCAGCATGGCGAAGGAGAAGAGCGAGATATAGCTGAAGAAGCGCCAGCAGGGCCGGTCTTCGTGCGCCATGTAGCCGACGCTGTAGACATGGATCAGCATCGAGACGGTGCTGACCATCGCCACCATGACGGCGGAGAGGGTGTCGTTGCGAAGCGCCCAGGAGACATGGAAAGTGCCGGCGGAGATCCAGTTCGTGATCTCGATCGTGCCGGGCTCGATGGCGCCGATGCCGAGCAGGACGGCGGCGGCGATGCCGGCCGCGGAGGCGACGATCATGCAGAGGATGCTGGCCACCTGGCTTGCCCGGTCGCCGGCGGGGCGGCCGAGCAGGCCCGCGAGGGCGGCGCCGAGAAGGGGGAAGAAGACGGCGATCGCGGTCAGCATCTCAACCCTTCATCATCGTCACGTCCTCGACCTCGATCGAGCCGCGGTTGCGGAAATAGACGACCACGATCGCAAGCCCGATCGCCGCCTCGGCGGCGGCGACGGTGAGAACGAACATCGTGAAGACCTGGCCGACCAGATCGCCGAGCGAGGCGGAGAAGGCAACCAGGTTGAGGTTGACCGAGAGCAGGATCAGCTCGATCGACATCAGGATGATGATGACATTCTTGCGGTTGAGGAAGATGCCGAACACGCCGAGCACGAGCAGGATGGCGCTGACGGCGAGATAATGTCCGAGCCCGACCGGCATCAATGCGGCTCCGCGGCGTGCGGCAAAGCGTGGCTTTCGGCGCCGGCGGGGGCGGGGCCGGGCAACGGGCGGAGGATGCCGATCTCGTCGATGCCGGCGCCGACTGCGACATTCAGCATCGCGAGCGTCTCCTCGGGCTGGCGCGCGTTCTGCCTGCCGATCCGCTGGCGCCTGGCGGTGCCGCGTTCCCTGAGTGTCAGCACGATGGCGCCGATCATCGCCACCAGGAGGATCAGGCCGGCGAGCTGGAAGAGAAAAATATAGCGGGTATAGAGGACATTCCCGAGGGCGGCGGTATTGCTGAGCGCGGTCGGGGTCGGGGACATGCGGATCTCGGCGGCACTCGGGGCGAAGTGCCAGCCGGTGAGAACGAGGCCGAGTTCGAACAGCAGGATCAGGCCCACCACCAGGCCGACCGGGGCATAACGCTGGATGCCCTCGCGCAGCTCGGCAAAATTCACGTCGAGCATCATCACTACGAACAGGAACAGCACCGCGACCGCGCCGACATAGACGATGACCAGGATCATCGCCAGGAACTCGGCGCCGGCGATCAGGAAGAGAGCGGCGGCGTTGAAGAAGGCGAGGATCAGGAACAGGACCGAATGCACCGGGTTGCGGGCCGTGACCACCATCGTCGCGGAGGCGAGCAGGATCACCGCGAAGACGTAGAATCCGATGGTTGCAATCACTGACTGGCCTCGTCCGGAAGAGCGGGGTCGGGTTCAGCGGTAAGGAGCGTCGAGTTCGAGGCGGCGGGCGATCTCCGTTTCCCAGCGATCGCCATTCGAGAGCAGCTTCGCCTTGTCGTACATCAGCTCTTCCCGGGTCTCGGTCGCGAATTCGAAGTTGGGGCCCTGGACGATCGCATCCACCGGACAGGCTTCCTCGCAGAGGTCGCAATAGATGCATTTCGTCATGTCGATGTCATAGCGGGTGGTGCGGCGGGAACCGTCCGCGCGTGGCTCCGCCTCGATGGTAATGGCCTGGGCCGGGCAGATCGCCTCGCAAAGCTTGCAGGCGATGCAACGCTCTTCTCCGTTCGGGTAGCGGCGCAGCGCGTGCTCGCCCTTGAAGCGCGGGCTGATCGGGCCTTTTTCGTACGGATAGTTGATGGTGGCCTTGGGGCGGAAGAAATAGCGCAGCGTCAGGGCCAGGCCTTCGACCAGTTCGCCGAGCAGCAGCGTGCGTGCGGTGCGGTCAAGAAACGCCATCGGCCCCTCCTCCGGCGCCCGAGGGATAGCCGCAACGGAGTTGCGCATCAAGACGACACATGCGGAACCCATCCGGTTGCCAGCAGAACGCCCGCGGTGAGGACGAGCCAGCCGAGCGAGGCGGGGAGGAACACCTTCCAGCCGAGGCGCATGAGCTGGTCGTAACGGTAGCGGGGGAAGGTCGCCCTGACCCAGAGGAAGACGAACAGGCAGAAGAAGATCTTCAGGATGAACCAGATCGGCCCCGGCAGCCACGTCCAGCCGAACGGACCGAGCCAGCCGCCGAGGAAGAGAATGGTCGTGAGGGCGCTCATCAGGACCATGTTGGCGTATTCACCGAGATAGAAGAGCGCGAAAGCCATGGCGCTGTATTCGACGAAGAAGCCGGCGACGATCTCGCTTTCTCCTTCCGGCAGATCGAAGGGCGAGCGGTTCGTCTCGGCCAGGGTCGAGATGAAGAAGACGATGAACATCGGGAAGAGGGGAATGAAAAACCAGATGTTCTTCTGCGCCAGCACGATGTCGTTCAGGTTGAGGGAGCCTACGCAGAGCAGGACGGAGACCATGACGAAGCCCATCGAGACTTCGTAGCTGACCATCTGCGCCGCACTGCGCAGGGCGCCGAGGAAGGCGTATTTCGAATTGCTGGCCCAGCCGGCAATGATGATTCCGTAGACGCCGAGGGAGCTGATGGCGAAGAGATAGAGGATGCCGACATTGATATCGGCGATGCCCCAGCCGTCGTTCACCGGGATGACGGCCCAGGCCAGGATGGCGAGGCCGAAGGTGATCATCGGCGCCAGCACGAACAGCACGCGATTGGCGCCGGCGGGAATGATGGTTTCCTTGAAGATCATCTTCAGGGCGTCGGCGAACGGCTGCAGCAGGCCGAACCATCCGACCACGTTCGGACCCTTGCGAAGCTGCACGGCGGCCAGGACCTTGCGCTCGGCGTAGGTGAGATAGGCGACCAGGATCAGGAGCGGCACGATCAGGGCGAGTGCCTTGAGGAAGGTCAGGATGATCAGGCCAACGATGGTGTGCAGGAAGAAGTCGGCCATCACGCTACTCGGCGGCCATGGCGAGGCCGGGGTAGTAGGTCTCGGTGCAGCGCGCCATGGTCGGGCTGGCGCGGCTGATCGGATCGGTCTGGTAATAGTTGGCGATCGGAAAGGTGAACGGGTTCGGCAGCATGGCAGCGGGATCCCCGCCCGGGCCGGACTGATCCGTGCAGCCGGCGGCGGGGAGCGCGCCGACGCGTGCGAAGACGGGATGCGTTGTGGCGAGTTTTTCGCGCAGGCTCCTCAGATCGTCGTAGGGAAGCGGGCGGCCGAGCACGGCTGAGAAGGCGCGGAGAATTTTCCAGTCTTCGCGCGCTTCGCCAGGCGGATAGACGGCGAGGCGGCCGCGCTCAGCGCGCCCTTCCGTGTTCACGTAAGTGCCGTTCTTCTCGGTGTAGGCGGAGCCGGGCAGGATCACGTCCGCGCGTTGCGCGCCGCGATCTCCGTGATGGCCCTGGTAGACGACGAAGGTCGTGGGCGGGATGCGGGCGACCTCGAACTCGTCGGCGCCGAGCAGCCAGAGAAGATCGACGGCACCGGCGCGCATCGCCCAGAAACCCTTGGCGCCGGGCGCGGGCAGGAAGCCGAGCTCGAGCGCACCGACACGGGCTGCCGCCGTGTGCAGCACGTTGAAGCCGTGCCAATCGGCGCGCAGCATCCCGAAGCGCTCAGCGAGTTGCCAGGCGGCGGCGAGCACGGCCTCGCCATCGGGGCGGGCGAGGGCGCCCTGGCCGAGGATCAGCATCGGCTGTTGAGCGGCTTCGAGCTTTTTCGCGAAGCTCTGCTCGCCGGAAAGGAGCCCGGAAAGGAGCGAGGTGAGCACGGCCGGCCCGACGCCGAGCCATTCCGCAGCGTAGGTGAGATCGACGGCGGGGCCGATGGCGGCTACGGGAACCTGGCCCGAAAGCCAGCGCTTGCGGATGCGGGCGTTGAGAATGGGCGCCTCGCGCCTGGGATTGGTGCCGATGAGGAGGATCGCATCCGCCCGATCGATACCGGCGATCGTAGTGTTGAAAAGATAGAAGTCGCGCCGGGCGGCATCGAGGCGGGCGCCGTTCTGGCGGCAATCGAGGTTGCGCGATCCGAGCGCGGACATCAGATCCTTGAGTGCCAGCATGCTCTCGGCACAGGCGAGGTCGCCGGCGATGGCGCCGACTTTTTCTCCGGGCAGGTCTTTCATCCGCGCGGCGATCGCGGCGAAGGCTTCGTCCCAGCTTGCCGGGGCAAGCTTGCCGTCGCGCCGGACCCAGGGGCGATCGAGCCGTTTGTGCTTCAGTCCGTCGATCGCGAAGCGGGATTTGTCGGCCAGCCATTCTTCGTTCACGTCGTCATTGATGCGGGGCAGCACGCGCAGCACCTCGGGGCCACGCGCATCGACGCGGATGTTGGCGCCGACCGCGTCCATGACGTCGACGCTGTCTGTCCTGGTGAGTTCCCAGGAACGGGCGACGAAGGCGTAGGGTTTCGAGGTCAGCGCGCCGACCGGGCAGAGATCGATGATGTTGCCGGAAAGCTCGGAGGTCAGCGCCTGCTGCACATAGGTGCCGATCTCCATGTCTTCGCCGCGGGCGGTGGCGCCGAGCTCGGGCGCGCCGCCCACCTCGGCGAGGAAACGGATGCAGCGCGTGCAATGGATGCAGCGCGTCATCACGGTCTTCACCAGCGGGCCGAAGTCCTTCTCCCTGACCGCGCGCTTCGGCTCACGGTAGCGGGAATCGCCCCAGCCATAGCCCATCGACTGATCCTGCAGATCGCATTCGCCGCCCTGGTCGCAGATCGGGCAGTCGAGCGGGTGGTTGATCAGCAGGAATTCCATGACGCCGCGGCGCGCGTTGCGCACCATCGGGCTGTCGGTCTTGACGACCATTCCCTCGGCGACCGGCCAGGCGCAGGAGGCGACGGGCTTGGGTACCTTTTCCACTTCGACCAGGCACATCCGGCAGTTGCCGGCGACGGAAAGCCGCTCGTGATAGCAGAAGCGCGGGATTTCCTTGCCGGCGAGTTCGGCGGCCTGCAGGACCGAGCAGCCGTTCGGTACTTCGAGCGCGATGCCGTCGACGGTGAGCTTGACCATGGCGCTATTCCGCTGCCAGCGAGACGGAGCGCTGGCGGAAGGCGCTGATACGCTCCTCGATCAGCGGGCGGAAGTGGCGGATCAGCCCTTGCACCGGCCAGGCTGCGGCGTCGCCGAGCGCGCAGATCGTATGGCCTTCGATCTGCCTGGTCACCTTGTCCAGGATGTCGATCTCCTCGATCTCTGCGCGTCCTTCGACGAGGCGGTCCATCACCCGCATGAGCCAGCCGGTGCCCTCGCGGCAGGGCGTGCACTGGCCGCAGCTTTCGTGCTTGTAGAAGCGGGACAGGCGCGCGATCGCCTTGATGACATCGGTCGAGCGGTCCATGACGATGACGGCGGCGGTGCCGAGGCCGGACTTGACGGCAGCCAGACTGTCGAAATCCATCAGCACCGTGTCGCAGATGGATTTGGGCAGCACGGGAACGCTGGCACCGCCGGGGATGACGGCCAGCAGATTGTCCCAGCCGCCGCGCACGCCGCCGGCATGTTTCTCGATCAGCTCGCGCAACGGGATGCCCATCTCCTCCTCGACATTGCAGGGCTTTTCGACATGGCCGGAGATGCAGAAGACCTTGGTGCCCGAGTTCCTCGGCCGGCCGAGAGCGGAGAACCAGGCGGCACCGCGGCGCATGATGTCGGGCACCATGGCGATCGTTTCGACATTGTTGACGGTGGACGGACAACCATAGAGGCCGACGGCGGCGGGGAACGGCGGCTTCAGGCGGGGCAGGCCTTTCTTGCCTTCGAGGCTTTCGAGGAGGCCGGTTTCCTCGCCGCAGATATAGGCGCCGGCGCCGCGATGGATGAAGACGTCGAAATCGTAGCCGGAGCCCGCGGCATTCCGGCCGATGAGGCCGGCCTCGTAACATTCGCCGCGGGCGGCTTCGAGGTGTCCCGCCTCGTTGTAGAATTCGCCCCTGATATAGATGTAGGCGGCCGTGGCGCCCATGGCGAAGCCAGCGATCAGAGAGCCTTCGAGCAGCTTGTGCGGATCGTGGCGGATGATGTCGCGATCCTTGCAGGTGCCGGGCTCGCTCTCGTCGGCATTGACGACAAGGTAGGCGGGCCTTCCGTCGGACTTCTTCGGCATGAACGACCACTTGACGCCGGTCGGGAAGCCGGCGCCGCCGCGGCCGCGGAGGCCGGAAGCTTTCGCCTCCTCGATCAGGTGATCGCGGCCGCGGGCGAGGATGGCGGCGGTATTGTCCCAGTCCCCGCGCGCGCGGGCGCCGGCCAGCCGCCAGTCGTTGAGGCCATAGAGATTGGTGAAGATGCGGTCCTTGTCGGCGAGCATCGGCTCAGCCTTTTCCGTCGAGCAGGGTCAAGGGCCCGCCGAGCGGGGCCGAACCCTGCCGGCCGATGGCGGAGCCGGGGGGCGGAGTTTCGCCGTCGCGGAGTGAGGCGATGAGGCGCTCGGTCGCCGGCCCGTCCATGTCTTCGTAGAAATCGTCGTTCATCTGCAGGATCGGTGCGTTGACGCAGCCGCCGAGGCATTCGACCTCGGTCATGGTGAAGAGCCCGTCGGCGCTGGTCTCGTGCCAGCCGGCAATGCCCGTGGCCTTGCGGCAGGCGGCCACCACTTCGTCGGAACCGCGCAGCCAGCAGGGAGTGGTGGTGCAGAGCTGGAGGTGGAACTTGCCGACCGGGCGGAGGTTGAACATGAGATAGAAGGTGGCGACCTCGTAAACGCGCACCGGGGGCATGGCGAGCCGTTCCGCCACGACGTTCATGGCGGCGGTCGGGATCCAGGCGGAGCCGGTCGTGCGCCGCATCTGCCGCTGTGCGAGATCGAGCATCGGCAGCACGGCGCTGGCCTGTCTGCCGGGGGGATACTTGGCGAGGATCCCCGGAATCGCCTGTTCGCTCTCGGCGTCGAAGGCAAAGTGCTCCGGCTGAACGAAATCCGGTTCTTGCTCTGCGGTCATTGCTATCTGTCGATCTCACCGAATACGACGTCGAGCGAGCCGATGATCGCCACCACGTCGGCGAGCATGTGGCGGCGGCCGAGCACCTCGATCGCCTGGAGGAACGCGAAGCCGGTCGGGCGGATCTTGCAGCGATAGGGGCGGTTCGTGCCGTCCGCCACCAGGTAGACGCCGAACTCCCCCTTCGGTGCCTCGACGACGGTGTAGGTGGCGCCGGCGGGGACGTGAAAGCCTTCCGTGTAGAGCTTGAAATGGTGAATCAGCGCCTCCATCGAATGCTTCATCTCGGCGCGGGTCGGCGGAGTGAACTTGCGGTCCTGCACCTTGACCGGGCCGGGGCGCATATGCGCGAGGCACTGCTCGATGATTTTCACGCTCTCGCGCATTTCGCCCATGCGCACGAGGTAGCGATCGTAGCAGTCTCCGTTGCGGCCGACCGGGATGGCGAATGCGACGCTGCCGTACATGTCGTACGGCTGGGCGCGGCGGAGATCCCACGGCACGCCGCTGGCGCGCAGGCACGGGCCGGAAAATCCCCAGGCGAGAGCGTCCTCCGCGCCGATGACGCCGATATCGACGGTGCGCTGCTTCCAGATGCGATTGGCGGTCAGCAACTCTTCGAGGTCGTCGATGAACCTGGGGAAGGATTGGGCCCAGTCGGCGATGCGATCGGCGAGGCCGGCGGGAAGGTCCTTGGAGACGCCGCCGGGGCGGAAATAGTTGGCGTGGAAACGCGCGCCCGACGCCGCTTCGTGGAATTCGAGCAGCTTCTCACGCTCCTCGAAGCCCCAGAGGATCGGCGTGATGGCGCCGACATCCATCATGTAGGACGTGATGTTGAGGAGGTGGTTCAGGACGCGCGTGATCTCGGCGAAGAGCGTGCGGATCCACTTGCCGCGTTCCGGCACCTCGATGCCGGCGAGCTTCTCGACGGCGAGGGCGAAGGCGTGCTCGCAGCACATCGGGGAAACGTAGTCGAGGCGGTCGAAATACGGGACCGCCTGGATGTAGGTCTTGTGCTCGATCAGCTTCTCGGTGCCGCGGTGCAGAAGGCCGATATGCGGATCGGCGCGCTCGACCACTTCGCCGTCCATCTCGAGGATCAGGCGCAGCACGCCGTGCGCGGCCGGATGCTGCGGGCCGAAATTCATGGCCAGGCTGTCGATGGTGACGACGCGCTTGCCGGCAGCGGTTGTCTCGCTCATTTCTGCCGCTCCTGGTGCGCCTTCTCATCGCCGGGGAGGGTGGTGATACCCTCCCAGGGCGAGACGAAATCGAAGTTGCGGAAATCCTGCACGAGCTTCACCGGTTCGTAGACGACGGACTTGCGATCCTCGTCGTAGCGCAGCTCGACATGGCCGGTGAGGGGGAAATCCTTGCGCAGAGGATGCCCCTCGAAGCCGTAATCGGTGAGGATGCGGCGGAGATCGGGCTGGCCTGAGAAGGCGATGCCGAACAGATCCCAGGCCTCGCGCTCCCACCAGGTGGCGGCGGGCCAGACGGCGGCGACCGAGGGAACCGGGCTTCCCTCGTCGGTGGTGATGATCACGCGCAGCCGCTGGTTCAATGCGACCGACAGCAGGTTGTAGACGACATCGAACCGCTCGGTGCGCTCCGGCCAGTCCACGCCGCAGATATCCATCACCTGCGCGAAGCGGAGCAGCGGGTCGTCGCGCAGGCGCGTCATCAGGGCGACCAGCGGGGCGCGTTCGGCATGGGCGACGAGTTCGCCTTTTTCCGCGCTGACGGACCGGACGCCTGGCAGGGCGGCGATGTGCTCGCTGAGGCCCGCGAGGCCCGGCTTGTTCTCGGGCATGATGCCTCAGCCTCTGAGGATGGTGCCGGTGCGGCGAATCTTCTTCTGCAGTTGCAGGATGCCGTACACCAACGCCTCGGCGGTGGGTGGGCAGCCGGGGACATAGATGTCGACCGGGACGATGCGGTCACAGCCGCGCACCACCGAGTAGGAATAGTGATAATAGCCGCCGCCGTTGGCGCAACTGCCCATGCTGATCACCCAGCGGGGTTCGGCCATCTGGTCGTAGACCTTGCGCAAGGCGGGGGCCATCTTGTTGCAGAGGGTGCCGGCGACGATCATCACGTCGCTCTGGCGGGGGCTGGCGCGGGGGATGATGCCGAAGCGGTCGAGATCGTAGCGCGGCATGTAGGAGTGCATCATCTCGACCGCGCAGCAGGCGAGGCCGAAGGTCATCGGCCACAGGCTGCCCGTGCGCGCCCAGTTCACGACGCGGTCGAGCTGCGCGACGAGGAAGCCGCGGCCGGCGATTTCGCCGGTGATGCCTTTCACGACCGCTTCCTGTTCGGCGGCAGGTGGCAGGCCGTCGCGGTTCCAGGCAATGGCAGCGGCTTGTTCGATGGGCATCCTATTCCCCTATTCCCATTCGAGAGCGCCCTTCCGCCACTCATAGATGAAGCCGACGGTCAGGACTGCAAGGAACCCGACCATGGAAAGGAAGCCGAAGAGGCCGATCGACCAGAGGCTGACGGCCCAGGGGAACAGGAAGGCCACCTCGAGATCGAAGATGATGAAGAGGATCGCGACGAGGTAGTAGCGGACGTCGAAGCGGCGGCGGGCGTCATCGAAGGGTTCGAAGCCGCATTCGTAGGCCGAGAGCTTCTCGGCATAGGGTTTCTGGCGGGCGGCGATGAGCGAGCCGCCGACCAGCGCGCCGCCGATCACGCCGGCGAGGACGAGGAAGGCCAGGATCGGCAGATAGTGCACAATGACCGGCTGCATCGCCTCCTGCTTTCCGCTGTCCGGTTTGCCCCGCGGCCGGTCTGGCATCGGCCCGGAGGTCAAGACCCTACGCTGATCTTCGCAGTTGCGCCATAGCCGGGCCGCCACCGGGGCAGCGTGCAGGATGGGCCGGTCTGGCGATGGCGCGAGTGACGGGACTTGAACCCGCGACCTCCGGCGTGACAGGCCGGCGCTCTAACCAACTGAGCTACACCCGCGGAGCAGGGACGGCGGAGAAAGGCGGCGTTTAGGCCGGGTGCCGGAGAGCGTCAAGGAGAGCGGCGTGCGGTTTCGGGCAGAGCCCGTGCCGACCATGATCCCACATATTACAACAAATCGCCGTATCACGAAGCCTCCCCGGCGGCGATCCGGACCTCGATGCCGCGACGGAAGAGTGCGGTTGCCGCTCGCCCGGGCAGGGCCGCATCGCTGATGATGCCGCGCGCCTTCCAGAAGCCCGGAATGCGCACCGGGGTAAGACGCCCGAACTTGCTGTGGTCGAGCAGGAACCAGGCCTCGGCTGCCGCGGCGATCATCCGGCCGCGAAGTTCGGCGCCGGCGCGCGTGTAATCGGTCACCTCGCCGTCAGGGCCGAGCCCGCCGCCACCGAGGAAGGCGAGGTCCAGGCGGAAGCGCGGCAGGGCCTCCATGACGTCGATGCCGCCGGTGGCTTCCTCGTCGGCATCGACCTCGCCGCCGAAGAGGTAGACGTTGAGGCCCGGAACCGGGCCGAGCAGAGAGGCGGCGGGCAGGCTGGTGGTGCACACGGTGAGCCCCTGCCGCCCCTGCAACGCGTGGGCGAGGGCGAGCGTCGTCGTCCCGGAATCCAGGAGCACCACCATGCCGTCCTGCACGAGGCCGAGCGCGAGGCGGGCAATCGCAGCTTTGCCTGCTTCGTTCTCGGCGGCGCGGCGGGCCAGCGCCGGTTCGACCGCCTCGCGGCGGGCGGCACCGCCATGCACCACGGCGAGGACGCCGCGCCCGGCGAGCAGCTTGAGGTCCCGGCGGATGGTCTCGTGCGAGACGCCGAAGAGTGCCGCGAGTTCGCCGACGCCGACGGCGTGGGAGGCGGAAAGCCGGGTCAGGATCACCTCGTGACGGCGCACGGCGAGCGTCCTGGCGGTTCCGGCGTGGCGCGGCCTCATCGGAGGAGTGTGGCAATTTGCGGCAAAGTGCGTCAAGATGGCTGTTGCCTGCCGGCCGTGCCTGTACCTGGCGGCAGACGTGTTGGGCGGAAGGGTGCAGTGGATCCGTTGGTCTTTGCCGCCGTGCTGGCGGCGGCCGGCATGCACGCGGGGTGGAATGCCCTGGTCAAGGCCCGGCTCGAGCCGGTGCTCGGCATCGCGCTGGTGGTTGCCGCCTGCGGTCTGATCGCGTTGCCGCTGCTGCTCGTGTCCGGCTTTGCGCGGCCGGCGGCGTTCCCGAATATCGCGGCCTCGCTCGCCCTCCATCTGCTCTACTATCTCGCCCTGGCCGCTGCCTATCGGCGGGGCGAGATGAGCCTTGTCTATCCACTCGCCCGCGGCGGGGCGCCGCTCTTTGCAACCATCGTTGTGCTGCTGCTCGGCGAGCGGGTCGGCTGGCATGTGCTGCTCGGGGTCGGCGTGCTGGGCGGCGGCATCCTGTTGCTGTCGCTCCATCGCCTCAGGGCGCTGACGCGGGGCGATGGTGCGGCGATCGGCTTCGCTCTCGCAACCGGCGCGATCATTGCGGGCTATACCGTGGTGGACGGGCTCGGTGCGCGGCGCGCCGGCGATCCCGGCGCCTATGCCGCGACGCTGTTCGTGCTCGACGCGCTGCCGCTGCCGCTTTTGGTACTCTGGCGGCGCGGGCTCGGCGTGCTCGGGCCGATGCGCGGCTATTGGCGGCAAGGGCTGCTCGGAGGGGCGATGTCGCTCACCGGCTACTGGATCGCGATCTGGGCAATGACGGTGGCGCCGATTCCGGCCGTGGCGGCGCTGCGCGAGACGAGCGTTCTGTTCTCGGCCGCGATCGCGACGCTGGTGCTGAAGGAGCGGTTCGTGCCGCTGCGCGGGGCGGCCGCGGTTGTCATTCTCGCCGGCATCTTCATCATCCGCCTGGGGTAGGGACAATGGACGCGATCGCGGATTCCGAAGGCGACACCAATCTCTCCGCCGGCCGCGCAGCGTGGCAGGCGCGTGCACTCGATGCCGGCGGCAAGGCGCTGCTGGCGCGCGATGCACGGGCCTTCCTGCACCAGTCGGTCTCCACGCCCTGCCTGAATGCGATCGTGCGCGCCGAGGGCATCTGGATCGAGGATGCGAGCGGCCGGCGGTACATGGATTTCCACGGCAACAACGTGCATCACATCGGCTACGGGCATCCGCTCCTCAAGCGGGCGATCGCGGCACAGATGGATTCGCTGCCGTTCGCGCCGCGCCGCTACACCTGCGAGACGGCGGTCAGGCTGGCCGAAAAGCTCGCGGAAATCGCCCCCGGCAATCTCTGCAAGGTGCTGTTCACCACCGGCGGATCGGACGCGGTGGAGGTGGCGGTGAAGATCGCGCGCGCCGCGACGGGGCGGTTCAAGACGCTGTCGTTCTGGGATGCGTTCCATGGCGCGGGCTTCGGCGCCGCCGCTCTGTCGGGAGAAGCGTTGTTCCGCGCGGGGCCTGCGGCGCCGCTGGTGGCGGGTGCCCAGCATGTGGCGCCCTTCGCCTGCTATCGCTGCCCCTATGGCCATCCGGTTGACGAAAACGGCAGGCCACGCCTCGATCTCTGCCACATGGCCTGCGCCGCGATGGTGGAATACGTGCTCGCGCGCGAGGGCGATGTTGCGGCGGTGATTGCCGAGCCGGCCCGTGCCGTTCCCTACCTGCCGCCGCCCGGCTATTGGCAGCTTGTGCGCGAGGCCTGCGATCGCCACGGAGCGCTGTTGATCTTCGATGAAATCCCGACCGGGTTGGGCAAAACGGGGCGCATGTTCGCCTGCGAGCACGATGACGTGCTGCCCGATATCCTGGTGCTCGGCAAGGCGCTCGGCGGCGGCATCCTGCCGATCGCCGCCGTGGTTGCGCGCGCCGGCCTCGATGTGGGCGGCAACTGGGCGTTCGGCCATTACACGCACGAGAAGAACCCGGTCACCGCGGCGGCGGCGCTGGCGACGATCGGGATCATCGAAGAGGAGCACCTGGTCGAGAACGCCGCCAGGGTCGGCGCGCTCGCTCTTGCGCGCATGGAAGAGATGAAGCGGCGCCTCGCTGCGATCGGAGATATTCGCGGCCGCGGCCTGCTGCTCGGTATCGAGCTCGTGAAAAGCCGGGCCGACAAGCTACCCGACAGCGACCTGGCCGAGGCCGTACTCTACCGCGCTCTCGATGCCGGCCTTTCGTTCAAGACGACGATGGGCAACGTGCTGACGCTGACGCCGCCGCTCACCGTGACGGAGGCAGAGATGGTGGCTGCACTCGGAATTATCGAGGAAGCTATCGGCGCCGGAGCGTGATCCGAACCGCCCTCCCCACTGGCCGCTTCCGCAAAGCCACCACTCTCGCATTCCGCGCGACCGGCAGCCGTGCAGGAGCTGAACTCGTCGGTGGCTGTGTCGAGCGCTCACATAGCCAGAAGGGTACTCTTCGGCATGGCTCCGACTGGCTGTGGTTCGTCCTGGTAGTCGCCGCGGTCCGTGCACTTCGGCGATGCGCATTTTGCCCGATTTGTGAAAGTGAATGGCAGGCCAGAGAAAGCGACCTACGTCGATCCCGACGACCATGTCGGACATGGGGAACACAGCACGTCCGACCATAGAGTCGTCGACGCTGACCGACTGCCCCGGTCTGGTCGTCCTCGATATAGACGGCACGCTCACTGACACGATCGCGCTACACCAGGCGGCCTTGCTTGCCGCCATGCAGTCCTTCGACTTTCCGGATCTAGACGTGAATTGGCATGATTATCGTCACCACACGGACAGCGCCATTTTCGCCGAAGCGTGGGAAAGAGCCGGATGGCAAGGTCCGACCGAGGCGGACCGGCTCCTGTTTTCGGAGCGATTCGAACGTTCCTTCGAACAACTTCGACCATCAAACCCTATCCGGGAGATAAAAGGCGCAGCGGGTTTCGTTACGCTCTTGCAGACCAAGGGGTGGCTTGTTGCTTTCGCCACCGGTGGGTTGCGTGGACCGTCACGCATCAAACTCCGGGAGGCGGGTATTCCGTTTTTGGACGCCCCTCTGGTGACCGCCTCGGAATATCTCACGCGAGACGAGATCGTCAGCGCTGCAATCCAGGCCGCTACGTCCCAGGGCACGGCACTGCCAAAAGTAACTGTATCGTTGGGAGACGGATTATGGGACCTGCAAACAGCGGAGACCCTTGGGTTGCATTTTCTTGGTATTGGTGCCGGCACCGGAGCGCGGCTCCTGGTCGAAAGGGGCGCCCGGATGCTGCCAGATTTCAGCGATCCATTCGGCAGTCTCGAGATTGTGTCCACCCTGGCGCGGCGATGACCCTCTCACGGTCAGTAGCTGTTGAAGCACCAGTCTGATGTCAGCGTCCGTTTTGCCAGGCTGCGCACCTGAAAGCAGATAGTCGGCGCAAAGGCGACGTTTCTTCCTTTGTTGGGCTCCGTCCGAACGATAGTGCCGAGTGCGTCCCGAGCTATCCCAAAACAGCGCTGTTCCCGCGTATTCTCGAAATTCATGGGCCAGAACCTGGCCGGTCTCAGGCAGCCGAGCGACCCAGAGGAGGTATCGACCAGGATCGCGCCGAGCGCTTTTCCCCCGGCCGCCCGCCGGGATTGCTGCTTTGCCCTCTCGAGAACATCTCTCGCTGTTCCGCCGCTGTTCGGGGTGCGTCCGTCCGCTTCCTTCAGGCTCCGCCGCGCCGGCGCCCGATCCCGCGCCACACCGCACTCGGCAGTCCTCCCGGAACGCCGTCCCGCTGTTCCGTCGCTGTTCTCAGCGAGTCCGCTCCCTCTGCGGCTGCTGCGCTCTTTCTTGCACCAATGCCAGATTCTCGCCGAACATGCCTGCGGCCGCATAGGAGACAGAGATGGCCAACTTTCAGATTTTCGGCGCGCGGATCGCTCGCTCGTTTCTTTCCGAGGCGGCGATCAAGCCGCTGCCTGGCATTGCGATGCTGACAAGCGACCCGTTCGGGATTCGCAAGCTGGCAGCGCTTGCCGAATCGTTCCGGCGTGCCGAGGCTCTTTGCGAGCCGATGCGGCGCCTGGTTGAGCAGGGCGAGGCGTTGCGGCGGATGGTGCAGGTTGCGCCGGCACTGGCGAGCGTGCCGAAGATTTCCACATTCACAGCATTCGAGGGGTTCATTCGATGAGCGGCATTCAGGTTCAGATTCCCGACGCGGCTCTGGCGCCGGCGAGCGGCGAGCACGAGATCACGCTGCCGAGTGGCGCCAGGGCGAGCATCCGCCAGGGGGTCGGCCGGGACCTCAGGTTGGCCCAGATGGCGACCGGCCAGCCGTTCGACCCGCTGAAATTCGAATATGCGCTGCTGGCACAGCTTTGCACCGTCAACAGGAAGAAGCTGACGCTGGAACAGATCGACACGCTGCCGATCAACGACGTGCTCGAGCTGCAGGGGGAGATGAACCGCCTGAATTTTCCTCGGCCGGCCGCGGGCGAGGCGGCTTCATGACGCCCGCGGCGCTCGGCGAGATGGTGCAGTTCGGCTTCGATCCTGACCGGCTCGATGCGATGGGCTTCGCCGAGCTTTCGAGCTGGCGGGCGGTGATGGACGCCTATCACGACGCGGTGGCCGCCGCGGCCAGGAGGAAGTGATGCCGGCCCTGAGCGATATCGGCGGAATCGTCGCCTCGCTGCGGGTGCTCGACGAGTTCAGCGGGCCGATCAAGGCGGCGCTCGACCAGATCGCCGATCTCGAGGCCGCGCTGGATCGGTTCAAGGATGCGAGTGGCGGGATCTCGAGGCCGTTCACCCGGCTGAGCGCGGCGATCACGAAGACGGAGAAGCCGCTTGCAGACCTGGCGGGGCGGCTCGATGCGCTCGAGGCGCCGATCAGCACGGCGGCCGACAAGCTGGCCGGCATGCAGGAGCGGAGTGCGGCGATCGCGGCTTCTGCGACCGATGCGGCGCGCGCTTACGCGAAGATCGGGACGATGCGGCTGCCGGCTGTTGCGGGCGGCGAGGGCTTTCTCGCCGGGCGGCTTTCGGCCATGGGCGGACGGCTGCTCTCGATTCCCGGACTGGCGGCCGGGGCGACGATCTACGAATCGATGAAGCAGGCGCTGAGCGAGAACCTGGCTCTCACCCAGACCCTCAGCGCCTTCAACATCCCGAACGAGACGGCCCGGCAGCATGCGGCGCATCTGGCGAGGCTGCACGCGCCGGCGCGGCAATCGGCGATCGGCACCATCTATACCGAGGCCGAAACGGCGAACGCGATGCTCGGGGCGGCGCAGATGTCGGGCTTCACCGGGCAGCAGGGCATTGCGCAGTTCGCGAGCGTGTTCCCGATCGCGCTCCGGATGGCGGAAGTCAGGCAGATGCAGGGGCTCGGCTCGATCGCGGAGAACATCAAGGCGGCGATCGGCTTCCTGATGCGGGCCGGGCTCGGGCGCTCGGCGGGATTCTCGATCGGGCAGATGATCCTCGGCGTGCTGACGGCGGGCGGGCCGATCAACGCCCAGCTTGCGCAGTACCGGGCGGCGGTGGACCGGGCGCTCGGCAAGAGCGCGCCAAAATTCCAGAACCTGACCGCGCACGTGGCGGCGCTCGAGGACCTCGGCATCCTCAACCGGGCCGGGCGCCTGACGGTGGTGAACAAGCACGGCGGCGTGGACATCGGGAAGATCCTGGCCGACATCCAGCAGTACGGCGCGCACCATACGCAAACCGACCTCGCCGACGTGCTCTACAAGGCGTTCGGCATCCGCGGCATGCGCGGCGCGACGCTGCTGGCGTTGCAGCAGAGCCCCTTCTCGCAGTTCCAGAAGCTGATCGCCGGCACGCCCGGGGCGGCGGCGCAGCAGGCCGCGTTCGCGCAGACTCCGCTTCAGAAGTTCGAGCAGTTGCTGGCGCGGTTGCAGGATATCGGGAACGTGCTGGCGACGGCGCTGCTGCCCGAGCTGGCAGTGCTGCTGAAGTATCTCGACGTGCTGTTCGGCACCATCGACCGCTGGCTCGCGCAGCATTCCCAGGCGACCAAGGTGGCCGCTGGCGCGAGGGTCGGCGCGATGATTGCTGGGCCGCCGGGGGCGGTCATCGGCGCCGGGATCGGGGCTTTGGCGGGCACGGCCGCGACCATGCCGGAGGGAACGTCGACGCCGCACCACATGATCGGCGCGGGGAAGGCGGCAGCGGCGCTTTTGGGCCGCCCGGCGTTACCGCAGGGCACGCAGGGCGATCCGCTCTATGTGCATCCGCGCGGAGTGCTGCCGGCGGCGCCCCAGATCACGGTGAACGCCCCGCAGAACGTAACGATTCACGCTGACGGCGTGACGCCGCAGGATGTGATCCGGGCGCTCAGGGAGGCCAATCAGCAGTTCGCCGAGATGGTGAGGCTGACGACGATCCAGGCATTCAATCAAGTGCAGCAGCATCAGAAGCGCCGCACGTTCCTCGATCCTGGCCTCGGCGGCGCGGCGCCATGATGAGGTTCTCGGTCCGCGGCGTGCGCGAGCTCGACATGAAGCTCCGCCTGATCGTGGCGCGGCTGCGAACGGACCTGCCGGAAGCGATGCAGAGAATCGCCGAGGGCACGGCGAAGGTGGCGCCATCCTACATCGGCCGCGAGCGGCCCGAATTGACCGGGCGTGCGCGTGAGACCGATCCGCTGCTCGGGAGCGGGGCGATGCGCCGGAGCATCCGCGGCGAGGGCGATGCGCTGATCGCGACCGTGCGGGCCGCGCCGCCCGCGCGCTGGCAGGAGATGGGCACCAAAAACAAGCACGTGCCGGCCCGGCCGTTCCTGCGGCCGGCTTTGCGGGAGACGGCGCCCGAGGCGCTCAAGCTTCTGCGCGAGACATTTGAGACGACGATCCGGGAGACTTGAGTATGGACGCTTTGATCCGGGAATTCGCGGCCGGCCTGGCCGAGACGGCGCGCGGCCTGGCACTCGCCAAGCGCG
The DNA here is from genome assembly GCA_030041255.1 of Acetobacteraceae bacterium. Lineage (GTDB taxonomy): Bacteria > Pseudomonadota > Alphaproteobacteria > Acetobacterales > Acetobacteraceae > JAKAWQ01. Next base: position 12,187 of record JASHOF010000043.1, on the reverse strand, counting down.
CATCCGGGTCCGGCCGTCGCGGAGCAGCCGTGACCGAGGCGCAATCGGGTGGCGATGACCTGACCGCAGCGCTCAGTGCCCTGGCGAAGGAATTCCGCGAGCTGGCCGATCGCGGCCGGAAGATCTGCGACACGCCCCACACGGTCCTTCCGTTCGGGAGGTGGGAAGAGGGGCGCCGCCACGACCTGTTGGAGGCGCTGCTCCGGCGTGATCTTGAGGCCGCGGAGGCGATTTTGACCGAGGCAAAGTCCAGCCTTGTCCCGCTTCTCGAGAATGCGCAGCTCGACCGGGCCATCGGCGAGCAGCACCGCGAGAAGGCCCTGATTCCCGGCTGGCACAGAATGTGAGGATGGAGATTGACATGAGCGAAACGATCGAGGCCGGCATTCCGGAGCTGGCGAACAAATTCACTGAGCTGTTTGCGAACGCTGCGGCCGAGGGCATCGGCCTGCACGATGAACGCGAGATGCAGAGCTCGTTTCTCGCCGCGAGTCTGGCCGGCGATGTCGCACGCTGCCGGCAGATGATCGAGGACGTGGATTCCCGGCTCGGTGCCACGCGGACGGCGCAACGGATCGAGGAACAGTGCAAAGCGGTGGATCGCGAGATTCTCCATCTCGAGGCGCTGTTCCATCCCACTGGCCGCACTCAGGGCGCTATTGCGGACGGGTACCGGCGCTTCGCCGAGGCAAAGGCCGCGCGCGACGTGGAAGCGTGCCGAGAGCTGGTCAGGATCGCGAGCAATTTCAGTGCAGCGGCGTTGCGCCCGCCCTGGGAAATCGAGCGCGACGTGCGGGCAGCGTCCGAGGCCGCCGCCGCGGTCGTGGCGGAGGCGCGCCAGCGGGAGGCCCGCGCGGCCGAGGTGGCGCGGTGGCGGGCGCGGTATCGGGACGCTGGGGTGGTGCTGCCCGAGATCGAGAAGCGAGGGTCGCTGCGGATCGGGCCGGACGGCGCGGTGCTCTATACCGGGCTGCCGCTCGAGGAGGGGCTGCTACTGGGGCTCGAGTGGCACGCCAGGGACGTGCGGATCGCGCTCGAACAGCGGTGGCATGATCGGGTGTTGATCCCGGCGCCGGAGCCCGCCGGGCCAGCGGCGCAGGCGGCGGCATGAAGGCTGTTGCCCTCGGCCGCCGCGAGCCCCTTGCCGACGAGTTGCGCCGGCTGGCCGGCCTGGCGCGGCGCGTCGAACGGGAGGGAGTGCGCGCCTGAAACGTTACGGATCCGACCGATCCCGCGCTCCAATAGCTTTCCGGGCATACTGCTGGGGTTTTCAAGGCCGCTGGCGGCGTGCACGGTTGATAAAAAATCAAAGGAAATCAAACCGCGGCACGGGGCGGAAGCGGGTGGGCCAATCTACCGGCTATAAAAAAGGGCCGTTGTGCGCCGCCGCTTCGGGCTGCCAGCGTCTCCCTCTGTCTCTCCACGTCGGCGTCTGAAGTGTAGCCTGGCGCGTAGCCTGCCGCAGCCGTAACGGTTTTTTCTTCCGCTTTATCAATATGATGGCCGAGTATCGTGGCGGAGCAGGCAGTTCGCAGCGAACCGCTCTCCGCAGGCAATTTCCCTGTTATGCAGGGAAGATGGAGGGAAAATTTGCGCTCAGCGCCCAAAAGAGGCGAAGTTGCGGACCAGAAGCCCCGCTGAATCAAATTCTTAGCAACAAAATTCCCTACTAAAGGAACAGGGAATTTTTTCGAGGTATCAGGGAAATAAATCGTCCGAACAGGGAATTAATTCGGCGAAGCAGGGAATGTCGTTAAGCGTCTACTCGATGCACGCTTTGTTCTCCTACTGAGAGTACAAATCTGATCGGTCCCGCCTGTGTGCACGGCAATGCGAAACGCATTGTCACTTCGGTTGGAAGGGCGAGCACTGCCGTGGGGGTTGTGACGACATCTCTTCGATTCGAGATGTGGGAGCTTAGTACACTCCATCCCGCGTTCTTTCCTCGCTGGGCTGGCGGCTTAACGACCCCAACCCGCAACATCAGCCCGAGCGTGGCGCCCTTGACCGGACGGAGCAGCGCAAGAGCGAGAACCAGGGTCAGCGGCACCAGAATAAGCCTTGCCTCGCCGCCACAGCATCCCGCCGCCGAGCCCCTCGACCGGAGACCCACGAGTCACACTTCGTGCCCGTTTCGGAAGCCCCCTCCTGCGATTCCAATCAACCTGCCCGTGCACCAACGCGAGCAGCCGCACCGCCGCCACCGACCACGATGTTTTGTCCGTTGACAATCGGCCTTCGGACTGTCACCCTACAGGTTACACCTGTTGCTCAATAAGGAACAGAAGGGGTCCGGGGCGTGGATCTTGGTAGAATCGGAAGGAGGCTAACTGAGCTTCGCGAGGCGCATGGCGTGTCGGCAACCGTGCTGGCCGAGAAGATTGGAATCTCACGTGGCTATCTCAGCCGCCTCGAGAACGGACGCCAGATTCCCTCGATCTCGGTCCTCGATGCCGTAGCGGAGTCCTTTGATGTCGAGCTGGAATATTTCTTCGCGAGCGGCCCTACCGGGCGGGTTGTGGTTGACCGGAATGTGGGCGATGCCGCGGGCGTGATCCCGAAGGATGCAACCTTTGCGTACGAAGCGATTTGCCGCCAACGCAACCGCAAGCTCATCCATCCCGTGATGGCGATTTTCGCTCCGCATCTGCGGACTTCCGTCGCCAGCCATAATGTTGAGTATTTTCGGTACATAATCGAGGGAAGCCTCACCCTCCATTACGCCGGCCAGAGCTACGCGATCGACGTAGGAGACACAATCTACTACGACGCTACGATCGCGCATCAGGTCGAATGCACGAGCGATGTGCCGTGCAAGGCGCTCACGCTTTTCGCCAAACTGGCGCCATTGTCCGAGCCGCAGTTCGAACACACCGTGCTCGAGGAACAGCTGTGACCCGCCAGCTTCATCAGGCCGCGCAGGCACTCCGGAACGCTCTCGAGGCAGCAGGGCTAAATCCAGTTGGACTCGACCTGGACGAGTTGGCACTGATTAGGCTTGAGACAGAAGAGAGGATTGCCAGGCACCGCACCGATCCAGAGTTTGGCTGCGCCAAACCGGTATTCGTCCCCCCTGGCAGCCCCACTGATCCGGGCGGAGTTGGCTAATATGGCTCTTCCCGGCCTGAGCGCGGCTCTTGAGACGACGCGCAGCGAGCCGGCGAAAGCAAGCGCGATCGCCCGTGATGCAGCTCACCTCTTGGGTACTCGGGGCGGACAGTTCAACAGCTTCATCACGGTCGTCCGGGATCCGACGCCTGCGGTCGAACGGTCCTCAGATCAGCTTCTTGGATGCGTCTTTTCCGTGAAGGACAACATCGACGTTGCGGGAACAATCACGACCTGCGGCTCGAAGGTCCTTGCAGATGCTCCGCCAGCGGCGGCTGATGCCTGGATTGTCAAGACGCTGAAGAACGCCGGAGCTCAGTGCCTCGGTAAGAACAACATGCACGAGTTCGCACTGGGTGCCACAGGCGAAAACGTCGCTTACGGCACGACCTTCAATCCATGGGACCCGACGCGCGGCGTGGGCGGATCGAGTGGCGGCTCGGCTAGTGCGGTTGCTCTTCGGCAGGTCCATCTCTCGATTGGCACGGATAGCGGCGGTTCGGTTCGGCTACCTGCCTGTTTCAGCGGAGTCGTCGGCTTCAAGCCTACGCCGGGGCTCCTGCCAATGGATGGCGTCACCGGGGCGGCGTGGACGATCGATTGCCTCGGCTTATTCACACCGAACGTTATCGATTTGAGGACCATTTGGAATGTTATCGAGCCGGCAGCAACGGCGCAGCGGCACCATCAGCTCCGCATCGGCTACCTTAGTGACGACTCGATGGGTCGCACTGCTGCGCCAGTCTGGTCGCACTACCTCGAGGACGTCGAGACACTACGCCGCGGTGGCGTGGACATGACACCAATCTCGCTTCCCGGTCTCGGTGATTGTCCATTTATCGCGACGACCCTGGCGTATTCCGAGATCGCATCGCTCTCCCACGAGTTGTTGCGGACCAAGGCCGATCTTTTCGATTCGCGAATTCGAGGGCTGATGTGTCTCGGCGAGCTCTGGTCATCCCGACACTACGTCGATGCGCAGCGTTTGCGCGCTGTCTTCCGTCAGCGGTTTGCCGAAATTCAGAAGCCATTCGACGCAGTGCTGACGCCCACTGTCGCTTTGCAACCACCGAAGATCGGCGTGCCCGCCCATGTTGACGGTGACCCTCCGGCGCAAGGCCTCTACACGCTGATGCGCTTTACTGTGGCGTTCAATGTCATCGGGTATCCGGCCATTTCCATCCCGTCAGGGCTCGACGGCGATGGGCTTCCAACGGGCATCCAACTCGTGGGACGGCCCGGTCAGGATGCTACCCTGCTCGACGTTGCCCAATGCGCTGAGGCGATACTCGGCGTGATGCCGGCGGCAGCCGCGGGAAGCGACTCCGAGGAGAACACCGTGGCATGTACAAAATAGGAGGAACGAAAATGCGAAGGAGATATTTTGCTCTGGGAATGGCCCCAGCAATCGCATCGATCGCGATGGTCGGGTTGCCGACCGTGGGTTATGGGCCTGCGCGTGCGGCGGAAGGAACGCTACGGGTAGGCTTCGTCGACGGTCCAGAGGGTCTCGATCCGGCATACGCCGTCGTCGGAGCATCACATCAGATCATCGACCTTGTCTATTCGGGGCTGACGAAGCTCGACAACAATGCGAATCCGGTTCCGGATCTCGCAGAATCGTGGACGGCCGATTCTACCGGGACGGTATACACGTTTCAACTACGGGCCGGCGTCAAATTCCACGATGGCACGCCACTCACAGCCGATGACGTGGTCTATAGTTTCCAGAGGCTGAAGAATCCGAAGACAGGCTACGCATACGCCACGCAGGTGGAAAGCGTCGCAGAAGTCAAGGCCCTGAGCGCTTCGACCGTCCAATTCACGCTGAGCAAGCCGACCGGACCGTTCCTAACCTTCCTCGCCTTTCCTGGCAATTTCATCGTGCCCAAACACCTTGCCATGTCGGGATCAAGTCTGACTAGCCATCCTGTCGGCACGGGCCCGTTCAAGTTCGTTTCTTACAGCCCTGACCACGAACTCATCCTCGAGGCCAATCAGAATTATTACGTGTCCGGGATCCCGAGGTTGGAGAAGCTGGATATCAAATATATCGCCGACGATACCGAGCGTGCCAATGCGCTGCTCGGCGGGACTATCGACTTTGCCAGCCGCGTCGGAGCCAAGGACTATGACAATATCGTTGCGACCTCGGGCTTAGCCGGGACTGAGAAGGTTGGCGGGCGCTGGTTTTGGATTATGACCCAAGATGAAAAGCCGCCGACGAACAATCCGCTAGTCCGCTTGGCCATCTCTTACGCAATCGACCGGCAGGCGATGGTGGATACACTGTTCTTCGGTCACGCAAGGCCCATTCTCGGCGGTCCGATCCCGAACTGGAGCTGGGCCTATGATAAGGTGACCGACATCATGCCACCGCACGGGGATATCGCCAAGGCGAGAGCCCTGCTGAAGCAGGCGGGCTACCCCAACGGCGTACAGATCACCATGACCCTAGGCTCCACTTGGCAGAACCTCGTGGAACAAGGTCCGCTCATCAAAGCCATGCTTGCCCGCGCCGCCATCGAGGTGACGCTTACTTCAATGGAGAATCCTCGCTACATGGATCTGGTCTGGAGCAAGGGTGATTATCAGATCTCGAACATGTACTGGCTGTCACCTCTCGCTGACCCGGACGATTTCACATATCTCAACTATCGCTGCGGAAGCGGGATGAATCCCCAGAAATTCTGTGATCCAAAGCTGGACGCACTCCTGCAACAAGCTCGCTATACCAGTGACAAGACCGCTCGAAAGGCTCTCTACACGCAGGCAACTGAACTGATCTTGAAGGAGATGCCTCTCGTGCCGACCGTCACAGCTACCATGCTCGACGTGTTTTCCACGAAGGTGAAAGGCTGGGAACCGATGCGCACCGGTATGTACCGGAATCTTTCAGAAGTAACGCTTGGGGGATAGCGCTTCGCACAGCCCGCATTATGACACGATATCTGATCAAGCGGGTTCTCGGGGTCACGCTGTCGTTGCTCGTCGCCTCGGTTCTCCTGTTCGCAACGCTGAATGTCCTACCGGGAAAGGCCAGCACGGCGGCGCTCGGCCTCAACCCAACGCCAGCAGCCGCCGCTGCATTTAACAAGCGCTATGGTCTTGATCGCCCGCTTGTCGCGCAGTACTTGTCCTGGATCGGAGGAGTCCTGCGCGGCAATTTCGGTAAATCATATCAGACGGACATATCGATCAGCAGGGAAATCGCCCGGCGGACACCTGTCACGCTGGAGTTGACGTCATGTGCCGCGCTTGTGGCACTTGTGATCGCCGTTCCGCTAGCCTTCATTGCGACCCTGGGCCGAGGCACCATTGTCGATCTGGTGGCTACTGCGGTTTCCCTGATCGGCCTCTCCCTTCCCGCGTTCGCGAGTGCCACAGCGCTCGTGTTGCTGTTTTCGCTGCGACTCAGGTGGCTGCCACCCGGCGGGTACGTGGCTCCGACCGTCGATTTAGGGACTAACCTCAAGCTGATGTTTCTCCCGGCCTTGTCACTCGGATTCGTATCCGGCGGCCTGCTGATGCGGATCTTCCGCACCGGGATCGTTGATGCGCTTGCACGAGAATATGTGCTTGTCAGCCGGAGCCGAGGTGCGTCGCGGGGACGTGTGCTTTGGCGGCATGCAGTCAGGGTAGCAAGCATTCCATTTATTACGGTTGGCGCAATGGAGGTCGGCGCAATTTTTGGTGGCGCGGTCGTCATCGAGCAAATCTTCCAATTGCCCGGGATCGGCAGCCTCGTGCTGGAAGGTATCGAAACGCGTGATTACCGCGTCCTACAAGCAGGTGCGCTCGTGATCACTGCTTTCGTGATGATTGCGAATCTCCTCGTCGATATGATCGCAGCGGTTATTGATCCACGCCTTCGTGTTACGACCGAACGATGAGCGAGCCGGCGAGTGAGCGCCGCCCGAGTATGGCGCGGTCAACACCACTCGGGCACGGCTTCAACCTGCCGTTGATTGTCGGTGGCCTGGGCGTCACGATTTTTGTTGTCGCATCGCTTGCCGCACCGGTTCTGGCTCCCTTCAGGCCCGACAAGATCGACGTGCTCAGCCGCCTCCAGGGCATCTCAGCGGCTCATCTCCTCGGGACAGACGAGTACGGCCGTGACACGCTGTCGCGGCTCCTCTACGGAGGTCGCTTGTCTTTGATTGTTGCCGTGATCGCGGTCGGCATTGGCCTGCTCGGCGGCGGCCTCGTTGGTATGGTGGCTGGTTATCGCCCGGGCCGCCGCGACGCGCTGTTGATGCGCTCTATGGACATTCTGTTCTCTTTTCCAGCAATTCTCCTCGCTATCGTGATGATGGCTGCGCTCGGGACCAGCGTAACCAATGCAATGATAGCTATAGGTATCATCTTCATACCTGGGTTCGCACGCTATGCCCGTTCGCTGACGCGGTCGGTCATGGTGGAGCAGTATATCGCTTATGCGAGAAGCACGGGCGTGCCGTTTCTCCGTATCCTCAGTCGAGAGGTACTTCCGAACATTGCGCCCGGCATGGTGGTCCAGGCCACAGTGGCCGTCGGTTATGCAATCACGTTGGCGGCCACGTTGAGCTTTCTCGGCCTTGGTGCGCAGCCGCCGACGCCATCGTGGGGAAACATGATTGCCGCGGGGCGCGGCTTCATGGCTCGCGCACCGCTCATGGTCGTGGCACCCGCCTTGGCCATTCTCATCGCCGTTCTTTCCACGAATCTGCTTGGTGAAGGACTGCAATTAAGGGCCGACGAGAGACAATCGAGAGGAAGAGTCTAGAGATGGTAGCCCTGAGATCAAACCGCCTTTGGGAACTACGTTGGAGTGAGGTCGCGGCACTCGACCGAAATTCGACGTTGGTCATCCAGCCGACCGGTGCCGTTGAGCAACACGGCCACCATCTACCGCTCGATACCGATATCCACGATGCGACCGAGATAGCCTACCGACTAGCGAAACGAGCGAATGCCGCGGATATCGGGACCGTTCTCGTCGCGCCTCCGGTTTGGTGGGGCACATCACCACACCATCTGGCCTATCCCGGCACGATCTCGCTGCGCATGGAGACCCTAAGCGACCTCCTGGTCGACATCGTGGCTTCCCTGTGGCGGCATGGATTCTATCGCGTGATGTTTCTGAACGGGCACGGGGGCAACGCCGGCGTCCTCGCCGCGACGGCACTTCGAATCAGCGAAGAAGTGGGCATTTCGCCGGCAGTTGCGTCATACTGGACCCTCATCCCCGACGTCCTTCGCGAGATCGGTGAGAGTGAAAGCGGCGGCATGGGTCATGCCTGTGAAATGGAAACGTCGCTGCAACTTCACCTGCGCCGTGATGGCGTTGACATGGGTCAAGTCGTCGCCGATATGCCGCGCAAGCTCACTTCGTATTCCCACATCGATTTTCGTAGCCCCGGCCCGGTGATGATCCCATGGGACTTCGCCCGCGACAGCCGGACCGGCACCATGGGCGACCCGACTACTGCGACGGAGGCGAAGGGAAAGCGAATCGCAGACGCGTCGGTCGATAGGATATTCGATCTGATCCGTGAGCTCATGGCCCTTAGTGAAGACGACCTAAGGGCGGGCAGGACACGAGCTGGCACGGGCTGAGGCGATGAGCCGCCAGCTTCTCGTCGCTGAGGGCGTCGACGTGGTTATTTCCGGGCACCGGGTGTTGAACCGGGTGTCACTAGAGATCGAGTCAGGAGCGTCAGTTGCACTGATAGGTGAATCCGGATCGGGAAAGTCTATGTTCGCTCGCACCGTGCTTGGTCTTCTGCCACCCGGTGCGATCGCAACCGGTCGCATTCGGTTCGAGGGACAAGATATTCTCGGCTCCGCCGAGAGCACGTATCGTGCCCTGCGCGGTAACCGGATAGGCTACGTTCCACAGGATCCCGTAGCGGCCTTTAACCCGACGCTTCGCGTGGCGGCGCAGATTCGTGAATCCGCCGCTTTCCACCCTCGACGGGCGGTGGAGGTCTGCGCTCCCCAGGCTGTCGAGATGCTGCGCAGCGTTGGCCTGTCCGAGCCAGAACGGCGCGCGCGGCAATATCCTCACGAGATGTCGGGTGGAATGCTGCAGCGTGCCCTGATCGCAGCCGCGGTCAGCCTTCGGCCAAGCCTCCTTCTCGCGGACGAGCCAACCACCGGGTTGGACGTCACGACCCAGGCCGAGATCACGAATCTGCTGCGATCGCTGCAGGCCAGGTCCGGGCTGGCAATTCTATTCATTAGCCATGACATCGCCTTGGTGAGCGCAATCTCCAGCCGAATCGTGGTTTTGCTGAACGGCGAGGTTATTGAGCATGGTGACACCCGACAGGTAATTGGCTCGCCGGTTCATGAGTACACACGGGCACTGGTTGGGGCGACGCCCACCCTGCCCTTGAAGGGTATGGCTCGATAGGAGGCTCCACGATGGCGAAGGATCCTCCGGTGCTCGAGGTGGTAGGCTTGTCCAAGGCATTCACGACCACTCCGATGTTCGGTCGTCCGACGCGTTCGCCGGTCCTTCGTGGCGTATCCCTCAAAGTGCCGGCCGGCGGATCGGTCGGGCTAGTCGGCGAGTCCGGCTCCGGCAAGTCTACGTTGGTTCGCTGCATTTTGGGCCTCGAGAAGCCAGATGCGGGCGACATCTTCTTCAAGGGCAAGATGCTGAACAACCAAAGCAAGATGGCAACCAATAAAGGAGATATTCAGCCGATATTTCAAAATCCGACATCATCGCTCAATCCGCGTCGAACAGTTCGGGAAATCATCGCCGAGCCACTCGTTGTCCATGGCCGGCTTTCTGCGGCGGAGCGCCGATCCGAAGTCGATCGGCTGCTCGACCTTGTCGGTCTTCCCCGCGACTTCGCCAGGCGCTATCCGCGGCAACTAAGTGGTGGACAATGCCAACGCGTGAGTATAGCGCGGGCCGTGGCACTGAGGCCAGCGCTCATCATCGCTGATGAAGCGACTTCCGCCCTGGATGTCATTGTCCAGCACCAGATCATCAGTCTATTGCTCGCGTTGCGAGCAGAATTTGGCATAACCATGCTGTTTGTCTCCCACAATCTGGCAGTCACCAATATCGTTTGCGACGAAATCGCCGTCATGTACAAAGGTGAGATCGTAGAATCCGGGCCGGCCGCCAGGGTGATAGGGGAACCGTCATTCGACTACACACGCAACCTTGTTAAGTCAGTTCCTGTCCTCACGGTGCCACATCCGCGCGAGAAGGTGTGGATCGGCTCTGAGCTTTGACCCCCTTCGGCTTCCAATCGTGACCCTGCCTCCTGGGCGAATCTGACAATCTCCTCAGGGTCTTCCCGCCGTAGAAGTGGGGTCACGCTTCGGTGCCGATCTGGGGTCAAACGCCGCACCGATTCACAGGCTGGCCGCACTCACGCATCGACGAACTCATGCCCTGGTGCCGGTCGCCGACCCAAACTCACTAAACCATAGCCCGCTCGGCCAACGGCGACAAAACACCGCTTACGCTGTATGGGCGTCGAATTCGTATTTAGTCGGGGCGTCTAGATTTTGCAGTTTCACCCTGAGAGATGCTTTCGAGTTGCCAAAATACGTTGGCGAATTTTTATACGAAATGTGCAATTGCATTTGCGCAGCGGAAGAGGTCCTTCGTCCGGCCAGTTGAGGACGTACGTGATATGCTTGCAGTGGCGAGCTGCCCGGCAACTGTTGTTTTCCGAGTCCCGCTATTACCTCCTGCTTTGTATTCAGGCGACTGTGGTTTTCCTCATGGCGGCTACACGGCGTAGCGTTGGACAGCTCGTTCATCCCAGGCAAGACCGAGCCCGGGTCCCTTTGCCGTGACCGTACCGTGCTCCACGGTGCACGGTTCGGCCAGAATTTGTCGGGCAATGTCGAGATGTTCGAGCCAATGGGCGGTGGGCGTCGCCGCCAGCACATGAGCGCTCGGCTCGATGAAGGTATGGCTCGATACCGGAAGTGACGCTGCTTCGGCCATCGCCGCCGCGCGCATCCACCCGGTAACGGCACCGATTTTCATCACATCCAGCATGGCAAGGTCGCTGGCGCCGGCGGCGATTGCGCTCGCCATGTCGCGCGGAAATGACCAGTTCTCACCGGTTTGGATCGGGACCGGCGACTTCGCTCGCACCCGTGCGTGGCCATAGATATCGGCGGCGCGAACCGGTTCTTCGACCCAGTGGAGATCGTACGCCGCGAGGCGGTTGATGCGACGCTCCGCCTCGACCGGGCCCAGCGACTGATTGTAATCGACCATCAGAGTGATGTCGGCGCCGATGATCTGGCGCACCGCATAGACGGTCGCGACGTCACGCTGCAAGTCGCCGTCGCCGAGCTTGATCTTGATGCCGCGAAAGCCTTGTTCGGCCGACGACGCGAGCGCGCGTTCATCGGCATGGGGATCGACGACGCCAAAACTATCATAGGCAGGGAGCGGCGTCGGCGCGCTTCCCAGCAAGCGGGCGACCGGCCAACCGGCAGCTTTCCCCAGCGCATCCCACAGCGCCATATCGAGGCTGGATAGCGCCATGCCGACCAGGCCATTCCAACCGAGCAGCCGGAACCGCCGGTCGAACTCCCGTAGCCGCTCGAACGGCGCGACAGGTTTTCCTCGTGTCTCCTCGTCGAGTTCGTCGATGAGCCGCGCAAGCGGGCCGAGGGCGGCCGTGGTATAGGCAAAGGTGTAGGCGGAGCCGACGATCCCCTGCTCGGTGAAAACATCGATCAGCACCAGCGGCGCGCTCGGAATGGTACCGACCGCCGTCCCGATCGGCCGGGCGAGCGGCACATTAACCGGCCGAGCGCGGAGTTTTTGGATGGTCAGCGTATCGCCCATGCGGGTTCCCTCGGCTCACGATTTAGCTATCTAAAAGCCGCGAACCCGCCGACATATTCACTAGTGTTTTGTTGCTGACAGACGATTCACAAATCGGTGCGAACCTGCGAGTCTGCGCCGATGAGGAAGATCGAGCGGATTGCGCCCAGCGCAACTGATCATGAACGATTGCAACGGCTGGTCCGGGACCGAAACACGCCGCAGAAAGTGGTTTGGCGGGCGCGGATTGTGTTGCTGGCCGGCGACGGGCTGACGGCG
>JASHOF010000042.1 GCA_030041255.1 Acetobacteraceae bacterium | reverse complement strand
GTGCTGCACGCGCTGGTCGACCAGGGCAATACCGTGGTCGTCATCGAGCACAATCTCGAGGTCATCAAGACGGCGGACTGGATTCTCGATCTCGGCCCCGAAGGCGGCGAAGCCGGAGGAAGAATTGTCGCCGCCGGGCCGCCGGAGGTGATCGCGGCAACGCCGGAGAGCCATACCGGGCGCTTCCTCGCGCCCCTGCTGCCCGCTGCCGAGGCGCCGAAGCGGAGCCAGCGGCGCGCCTGAACCGCCCCGCCGCGAGAGGGTCGGGATATCGCCTCCGGACCGGGCTTGGTGAGAAGGGGCGCGCTCCCCGCTCAGCCCGGTGGGCTTGGCTGCGCCGGGTCCGGCTTGTCGCTGCCATCCTGGCGCGGCTTCGCCTTGCCGTCATCGCGCGGCGAAGGCGGACCGGTCACAACATCGAAATCGAACGGGGAAGAATCCATGCGAACCTCCTTCACTTGCGGAGGCCGCTCCGTCGTTGGCGGAAATTTCGTGAAGGGAAGCCCACAAAACACGAAAGCCGCCGGGGCGGGGCGGCTTCGGGAACCTGCTTACAGACGCACGATCCTAGGCCGCCGGTCTGTACCAGCAGTACCAAAATCGTGCGCTGAAGCGTGGCATCGGTGCCATGCAAAAAAAATTACTGCCGGCGGTGCCGCACCGTCAAGGGCACTGCGCGCCGGCAGCGCGCGGCGCCCCCGGGATGCTCAGGCCGGGGCGAAAAAACGGCCCCTCCCAGCCGCACAGAAAGAGAAGCTCGTCGGCGTCCCCCACCGGACTATCCATTCCTCTCCCGTATCAGGTCTGTCTGAACCCGCACATCCGTGGTAGAGACCCGTTGGTGGCCGCGGCCGGTACCTCTTCTACAGTCGCGATCGGAAGGCGCATCCGCGGTTTGCCGTAAGCCGATGGCTTTCGTGTGCAGAGGAGCGTCCAAATGGAACGACGGATGGTTCTGGCGGGTGCCGCCGCGAGCGCGGTGGGCTTTCTTTCCGGACCCGCTTCTGCCGCTGACGGCACGGCCGCCAGCCTCGCATCGCCTGACCTGGCCGCGGCACTGGAGCGGTTCCGCGCCTCTATCCCGGCACATTTCGACCGGACCTACGTGGAGAACGCCGTCATCCCGTTCTTCCTGACCAGCATCTACGAGGGCGAGCGTCCGGTACTGCCGATGATCGACGTGACGTTCAGCAAGGAGAACGCCCTGCCCCACGATCTCTGGGGGCTGATCTATCCGGACTGGAAGCCAACTCCGGAAGAGGGTGTGACCGTGTTCCTTCAGGGCCTGGAGAAGCGCGGCGACAACAATCTGCGCAAGCGGATCTACATGTCCGCCGTCACGCCGGATCTCTATGCGCCGATGTACCACCCCAAGGTCGCCGCCTTCTTCGATTCGCTGTTCGACCCGACATTCGCCGGCAGGCCGTTCATGCGGCACTATCTCGACTATTACTGGGACATCTACTGGGATCTGCATCTCGGGGTGAAGGGGGCGGCGATTCCGCCACGCGTCCGCGCCATCGGCGAAAGCTTCAACACGGTGCTGGCCTTCCGGGACCCGACGCAGCCGATCGTGTACGACAATTACATGGCGGTGCGCGCCTTGCTCAGTTTCCTGAAAAGCTGGATCGATGCGCGGCTGGACGATATCGCCAACGCGCGCATCGCCCATCCAGAGGCAACCATTGCCTGGTACTGGCTGAAGAACGCGGGCAACGGCGAGCATTTCAGCAAGCAGGACGTCGTTTTCGAGTGCTTCCACAACTTCGTTGCGTTCAGCCAGTGGGGCAATACGATGTTCGGGATCATGTCGCGCCTCAGCGAGGACGGCGGAGATCCCGAGGTTCGTGCCGTGTTCGAGAAGACGATGTCGGGAAATCCGGATGCTGCCAACGGCCAGCCCTATACCCCGCTCGAGATGTTCGTCATGGAGCTGTTTCGTACGATCTCGCCGAACGGGGGAAGCATCTCCTCGATTGCGGACGCGCGGGGCGGGGAATCAAGCGACAATTACGGCGACAGCCGCTCGCCCTTCGCGCGCTTCGGCCTCCCCTACGAACGCAACGCGTACATCATCTCGCCCCACACCTCGACGAGTTTCGCCCCGTTCCACTGGAAGAATCCCCAGCAATTCGATCCGAGCCGCTATCTGGGCGTGCCGACCAGCGCCCAGGTGGACGAGTCACGATGCACGGAGATCGGCTTCGCCAGGTGCCCGTTCGACCTTACGACGATGAAGCTCGATGACGGGCGCAACGCCGTCATGGCCAACAGCGGGTTCGGCACGGTGTTCGGCGTGGTGGACGGCAAGCCGCTGCCGGTCTGCGACTACGCGGGGTTCGCGCCATTCGGCTTCGGCTATCGCCGCTGTCCCGGCGAGCAGCTCACCATGCAGGTGTTCGAGGATTTCCTGCGCAAGGTCTGGCGCGAAAAGATCACCTTCCACAGCCTGCACCTGCCGAACCCGGCGCCGGTGCCGATCGGCCCGAACGCCGTCATCGACGACAACATCAGCTTCGCTCGGCCGTCCTGACCGGGGTGCCTACCAGAACTGCCGGAAGGTGAGCCGGACGCCCCAGGCGTACGGCTCGCTGGCCGGCTTGGCGACGACCGATTCGGCATTCAGAACCAGGTCGCCGCCGCGCCAGAGTTGCGCGCCCATGCCGGCGCCCAGGCTCACTGTGTCGGCGGCATTGTCCTGCGGCACATGGTCGATGCTCGTTTCTCCGCCGACATTGTAATAGGCGTCGGCCGACAGCCAGATGCGCGGGGTGATGTTGCGGCTGGCATGGCCTTCCAGGGTGAACAGCGGACGCTGCGTCAGGAGGTTGGCGCCGCCGGCCTGGAACGCGTTGTTCGGGGTGAAAACCGCGCCCGACACATAGGTCTCGAGCCATGTCCAGCCGCGATCGGGCGTGTAGCTGAAGTTGATGGTCGGGCGGATGGTCCATCGGTTTGTCGACGGGTTGAGCCCGCGGCTGGGTTCATACTCCCCGAGCGGTGTTCCGATATAGAGATGAAAGCTCGAGAAGGTCTGCGGCACGAAGCTCGCGAATTCCTGGCGGGTCAGGGCCGGTCCGCCGAAGATGTTGATCTGCCAGAGGAAGCCGATATCGGACAGGCCGCTGACCGCGGCGGGGCCAGCGCCGGAGCTCGATTCCACATAGAGATACGGCAACACGACAGACAGGCCGCCCGTGCGGCCCCAGAAATCCATGGTCCGCGTCAGGACCACGGATTGCGAGACCACGTTGGTACGAACGCGCGCTGTTACGTCCAGACCGTCCTCCGGCGTCACGGAGGCGGCATACCCTTCGTTGTAGAAGGCAAACCAACTGTCGATCGGTGCGTTCAGGTAGTCCCGGGCCGAGCCTGCCAGGGCGTGACCCGGCAACGAGAGTACGGCTCCTGCAACGCACAATACGCCAACGGCCACCGGCCGCGCATCTCCCGGCGATGAGCGCAGGATCCGATCCTGGCTCCGACGGGAAGGGATGCTCTGCGGCCTGCGGAAGCGTGACGCGATCACCTGCACGTCTCTGCCGGACGCGCGCCGGGCGAGGCCCGGAATGGGCAGCCACCTGCAGATCATCGCGCGCGGCACCTTCATGAGGGGCCGGCCGCCGGCAGCGCCGCGGCCGACACCTCGACCGGCTCCGGCGCGATCTGCACGCGCGCCACGCGGCGGCCGTCCATCTCGATCACCTCGAAGCGCCAGCCGCCGAAGACGATCCGATCGCCCGCCTGCGGCACGCGCCGCAACAGTGCCAGGACCAGGCCGCCGAGCGTGTTGTAGGTTCCGGCCGCCGGCAGGTCGGGCAAAACCAGCCGCGCCTTCAGCTCATCGACCGGCATCAGCCCGTCGAACACCAGCACGCCCGCCGCCGCCGGCTGGCCGGCACCGAGCGGAGGGACGGCGCCGGTGGCATCGCCGACGATCGCCACCAGGACATCCGCCGCCGTCACCACCCCTTCGAAGCTCCCGTACTCGTCCATCACCAGCGCCAGCCCGAGCGCGTCAGCGCGCAGAAGCTCCATCGCGTCGAGCGCCGAGACGGTGTCGGGCACCACCACCGGCTGGCGCAGCACGGGAGTGAGCGCCAGGGACTGGCCGTCGATAAGCCGGTTGAGCAGTTCCTTGGCGAGCACCACGCCGGCCACATTGTCCACCGAGCCGTCGCAAACGACGAACCGCGAATAAGGGCTCGCCTTCAGCACCGCCTTCAACTCGGCCGGCGGGTCGGAGCGGTCGAGCCAGGCGAGCTCGGTGCGCGGGGTCATGATCGCGCGCACCTTCTTGTCGGCAAGGCGGAGCACGCGTTCGATCATCTGCTGCTCCTCGACCTCGAGCACGCCGGCCTGCTGCCCCTCGGCGACCAGCGCCTTCAACTCCTCCTCGCTCACCGGCGGAGCAGGCGCGCGCGGCGAGCCGAGCAGGCGCAGCACCAGCGTCGTCGAGGCGCCAAGCAGCCAGACGACCGGCGCCGCCAGGCGGGCGAGGAGGGCGAGAGGGGCGGCGATGCGCGCCGCAATCGGCTCGGCGTGCCGCAGTGCCAACTGCTTGGGCACGAGTTCGCCGATGACGAGTGTCAGATACGTGATGACGACGACGGCGGCGGAGAACGCCAGCGGCGCCGCCACCGGGCGGAGTAGAGGGACAGTCTCGAGCCAGTGCGCCGCCTGGCCGGCGATCCGGGCGCCGCCATAGACGCCGGTCAGGATGGCAACCAGGGTGATGCCGACCTGGACCGTTGGCAAATAGCTTTGCGGCTCTTCGATCAACCGGCGCGCCAGGGCCGCGCCGCGGACGCCATTGCGCGCCAGTGCGGCCAGACGCGCCCGCCGCGCCGAGACCAGCGCCAGCTCGCTCATGGCGAAGAGGCCGTTGATCACGATCAGGAACAGGACGAACAGGATTTCGAACAGAACCACCATGACCCACCAGCCCCCCGCACTCCCGCCGGCACCGCCAGGGGATCGTTTACCGCCTTCCCGCAACCTGCCAGCAACCGCACTAAATTCCTTGATTTTGCCACATTGAAGCCGGGGCGGCGCCGCAGTGGAGCGTTTCCTTCCCGATTAGCAACGGACCTCTCGTCCGTGGCGCGGAACCTCCCACGATGTTTCTCCCAAACGGTCTCTCTCACACCCGGAATCTGCCTGGAATTCGGGTGGGACGGGCTATTCTGCATCCGGGCAGCCTCTTTGCACTGCTCCTTGCCGCCGTCGCGGCTCTCCTGATCTGGTGGGGACTCAACCGTCCAGCCTTCATCCCGGGTTATCAGGGCCCGATCGGCGGTCTTGCTTTTTCCCCGTTCCGTCAAGGACAAAGCCCGGAAACCGGAGTCTTTCCTTCAAGATCGAACGTGCGCGCGGACCTGCATCTTGCGGCTGGGATGACGCACCAGATCCGCACCTATACGGTGGCCGGCGTGCAGGGTGACATTCCGGAGCTTGCCCGTGGCCTGCCGCTTTCGATCACGCTCGGCGCCTGGCTCGACCGCCACCCGGATGCGAACGCGGCCGAAATCGCGCGGCTGATCGCCATCGCCAACGCGAACCCGAACGTCGAGGCGGTGATGGTCGGCAATGAGACCATCCTGCGCCAGGATCTCACCCCCGCCGAACTGATTGCCGACATCCGGCAGGTCAAAAAGGCAGTGCATGTCCCGGTTTCGACCGCGGAGCCCTGGCATGTATGGCTGCACCATCCGGAGCTTGCCCAGGCTGTCGATTTCATCACGGTCCACCTGCTGCCCTACTGGGAGGGGCTGCCGATCGCCGACGCGCTCGCGTTCACGCAGGAAAAACTCGCCGCGGTCGAGGCGGCTTTCCCGGGCAAACGGGTTGTGATCGGCGAAATCGGCTGGCCCTCCAACGGTGTAACCATCGGTAGTGCCATTGCGAGCCGAATCAACCAGGCGGATTTTCTGCGCCGGTTCTTCCGCATCGCCCGGCGCCAGCACCTCGACTATTTCGTGATGGAAGCGTTCGACCAACCATGGAAGACAAGCTTCGAGGGCCGCGCTGCCGGCTACTGGGGCATGCTCACTCTCGGTCGGCACTCGAAATGGCCGCTGACCGGCCCGGTGTGGGAGCATCCGGACTGGCCGCGCTGGGCGGGGTCAGCGATTGCGGCCGGCGTTCTCTTCGCCTGGCTGCTGCTCTGGCGGCGGCCGGACCTTCGCTGGCCGGGCAAGGTCCTCATTGCCGGGACTTCGGAGTTGCTGGCGGCGACGCTCGCGGCAGTGATCCAGGCGATGGCGACGAAGTATCTCTCTCTCTCCGCGGCCGGCGTCTGGGGCGTCCTGATCGCGGGCCAGGCGCTGTTGCTGTTTCTCGTGCTGGCGGACAGCTTTGCGATCGCCGAGACGCTCTATTCGCGCCGGTTTCGCCGGCGCTACCGGCCGCTGCCGGCAGCAGCGGGCGCCGTGTTGCCGAAGGTTTCCCTGCACGTGCCGATCTGCAACGAGCCGCCGCAGATGGTGCGCCAGACGCTCGATGCGCTGGCCCGTCTCGACTATCCCGACTTCGAAGTGCTGGTGGTCGATAACAACACGATGGATCCGGGGCTCTGGGAACCGATCGCCGAGCACTGCGCCCGGCTTGGTCCGCGCTTCCGCTTCTTCCATCTCGGACGCTGGCCCGGCTTCAAGGCCGGGGCGCTCAATTTCGCGCTCCGGGAGACGGCGCCGGATGCCGCCATCATCGGGGTGCTCGATTCCGATTACGTCGTTTCGCCCGACTGGCTGAAGGCGATGGTGCCGGCGTTCGCGGATCCGAAGGTCGGGTTCACGCAATCCCCGCAGGATTATCGCGACAACGACGGATCGCTCTTCAAGAGGCTCATGTTCTGGGAATATGCCGGGTTCTTCCATCTCGGCATGGTGACCCGCAACGAGCGGAACGCGATCATCCAGCATGGCACGATGACGCTGATCCGAAGGACGGCGATCGAACATGCGGGCGGCTGGGCCGAATGGTGCATCACCGAAGATTCCGAGCTCGGCCTCAGCCTGATGCAGGCGGGCTGGAAGTCTGTTTACGCCGAAGAGAGCTTCGGTCGCGGCCTGATGCCGGATGATTTTGCCGCCTATCGCCGGCAGCGCTGCCGCTGGGCGTATGGTGCGATGCGAATCACCCGCGCGCATTGCCGGGCCCTGCTCTCCCCGTTCGACCGCACGCTCACCCTTGGCCAGCGCTGGCATTTTCTGACCGGCTGGCTGCCCTGGTTCGGCGACGGGCTTGGCCTTCTGTTCCTGCTGATGGGGCTCGTGTGGTCGGTCGGGCTGATTGTCGCCCCGATGCGGATCGAGTTCCCGATCGTGCTCTTCATGCTGCCCTCGCTCGGACTTTTCGCCTTCAAGCTGGTCGAACTTCTGGTGCTTTACCGAAGCCGCGTGCCGTGCCGGTTGGCGGACCGGCTGGGCGCGGCCGCAGCGGGACTGGCCCTCTCGCATACGATCGGCAAGGCGGTGCTGAAGGGGCTGGTGACCAATCGTGCGCCGTTCCTGCGCACGCCGAAGATGAAGGAGGCCCCGGCGCTGGTGCAGGGGCTGGCGATGGCACGGGAGGAGTTCTTCCTGCTTCTGCTGACCTGGACGGCGATGATCGGCGTCGGCACCGTGCATGACCTCGCGACCTGGGAAGTGAAGCTCTGGTGCCTCATCCTCTTCACCCAGTCGCTGCCGTACCTTGCCGCGGTATCGATCTCGGTTCTGGCAGCGCTGCCGGCGCCGCGCCCCCTCATGGCGCCCGTGCCGGTGCCCGTGCCTGCGCTGCTGGCGGAGCCTGGTGCGAGGCTCGCTTCGGGAGACTGAAGGACAGCGGGGAAATTCGGCAGCCCCTGAGCGGGGCGCCTGAGCTTTTGCGCCGCGCGCCGCAACCGCCCAGTGTCCTGCCCCCGCCGTTTGCTGCCGCCGGCAGCAAACGAAAGGGGATCAGCAGGCCACTGAAAATAAAGAGGTGTGTGCCGACCGCTAGGGTGCATCCTACGGTATCAAGCGGTGGAGTCGGCACACTACGATCGTGCCGCGAGCGGCAGGGGAGCAGGCGAGCAATCCATGGCTCTATACACGGCGGATGTGAGTTGGGAACTTCAGAGCGGCGAGGATTTCCTGAACGGCCGTTACAGCCGCGGCCATCGCGTAAGCTTCGATGGCGGGACGACGGTTCCGGGTTCCGCCTCGCCGCACGTGGTCGGAAAGTGGGCGGTGGAAGCCGCCGTCGATCCGGAGGAGATGCTGCTTGCCGCCATTTCCACCTGCCACATGCTGAGCTTCCTGCACGTGGTGCGGCTGGCCGGCTTCACCGTGGCGGCCTACCGTGACCACGCCGAGGGGGTGATGGAGGCGATTGCGCCGGGGAGAGAGGCGGTGACGAAGGCTGTGCTGCATCCTGAGATTGAGTGGGCCGGCACCGTGCCGGCGAAGGAGATGCTCGCGGCGTGGCATCACAAGGCGCACGAAGCCTGCTTCATCGCCAATTCGGTGAAGACGGAGATCACCGTGGCCTGAGGTTCGGCATGCCGAAGCCGATCGCCGGTTGGCCCGGAGAGCTCCGAATCATTCCGGCGCGAAGATCAAGCGGGGTCGGGGCGCGGGAATGAATCGAGACGCTTGAAAATCTGCAGCCCTTTGGCCGGGAAACGCTGCCGCGCGAGATGCGCGTCCTTCAGCGTGTGGCGGGTGGTGACGTGCCAAAGTCCGGGTGCCATCCCGGCGGGTGCAGCGGCGAGCCCGCTTTCTTCTGCGATCCAGTAGCCGATCGTGAACACCACCGCCGCCAGATCGACGGGCTCGTACTGGCGGAGAGCGAGATCAGGGAAATAGGGGCTCGTTTCGGCGAGCGGCAGCGGCACCGAAAGATCGCGCTCCAGCGTCTCGCCGGGGGCGAGACGGCGGGCGAGCGGGACGACGGGAACGGCGACGCGCCGGTCTGTAGGCAGCGGGGCCGGGAACTTGCCGAGCAGCACGTCCCCGCCGGGGCCGAAGATGATGACCACTGCCTGGTCATCCGCCGCGGCTTCGCCGCCGGGCGCGGGGATCGGGATCGCGTCCATCACGTAGAGATCGGCAGCGCCGAGATTCTCGAGGCGGTAGGGAAATGTCAGGCGCTGGCCGGCACGGCCGGGGTGACAACGGAGCGCGAGTTCGGCGCCGCGCACGGTGGGGGCGGGAGCGAGCGCAGTCATTGCGGCTCCAAAGCGGCGGGGGTGAGGCCGCGTTCGCCAAGGTAGCGTGCGAGCGAGAGGGCCTCCGCTTCGACTGCCGAGGCTTCGGCATAGGTGGCGGGATCGGCGCTGCCGCGGAGCGCGGGCAGGGCCTGGGAAAAGAGGACGAAGAGCGCAGCGTCCACGGTCGGAAGCTGGGGAGCGGCGGCATTCGGCCAGTCGGCGGCATCGAAGGCGATCACGACGTCCGAGCCGTTGCCGGCAGCCGCGGCAAGATCGAGCGGCTGGATGATCGCGTTGGGCGGGTCGGTGTGCGCGGGAGGGCGGATGGAAAGCGTGTGGCCGCTCCCGGCAATGCCGGCGAAGAGCGCCCGGCCGGACGGGGTGTGGACCATGCGGGTGAGCGCGATGACGATATCATCGGCGTAGCGCGGCCAGGCTTTGGCCACCAGCAACCTGCCGCGCTTGCCGGGCGGCGCGGTTGGCGGCGCGGCGTTCAGCGCGTCGGCCATGGGCCATCCGTTTTGATCTCGATATTGGTCGGATCGAGCGGATCGCTCGAGACCTGCAGCGGATCCTGCGGCGAGGCGGTATGGGTGCCGCGCGCACCACCCCCCTGCCCGCCGCCCCCCTGTCCGCCGCCCCTGGGGCCGGAGCAATCGGTCGGCTTGTTCGTATTCTCGGTTCCGTCGTCGGCAGTCTCGGCATCCGCGACATTCTGCAACGTCGCCGAGGACGCGGTCCCGGCCCCGCCATCGCCGGCATTGTGATGCAGGACGGGCCCGTTGAGATAGATGGCGGCGGGAGCGATGACGATCGAACTGCCGCCGACCTTGAGGGTGATCTTGGTGGTGGCCTGGAGCACGATGCTGTCGGCGGCAAGGCTCGCGGCGTCGAAGACGACGGCGGTAAGCTTGCCTTCGAGATCGAGCAAGGTGTCTGCCTTCACCGTCAGTTCGTAGTTCTTCTGGACCTGCTCGTAGCGGGCGCCACCGATATGCACGTCGCACTCGCCGCCGATGGACGTGAAGCTGCTGCCGCCGATGCTGTTGCCGTTCTTGTCCTTGGCCCTCGTCACCTTGACATGGCGGTTGCCGAGCGTGGTCTCGTAGCGCGAGCACATGGCGGTGACGTCGAATCGTCCCTGGGAACGGAGCAGAAGCTGCTCGCTCCCCTTGGTGTCGTCGAAGCGGAGCAGATGGAATCGCTTGTCGCCGGACGCGTAGGGCGTTGCGCGTGTCCTGATGCCGCTGCGGAGAAAACCGTTGCTCGGGGTCGGGTTGGCGATGTCGGCCGGCCTGATCGGCGTGCCTTCGGTGCCCGGGGTCGGGAAAGGCAGGTTGGTCGGCCCGTTGCAGGCGTTGTAGACGCGACCGGTGATGATCGGCCGTTCGGGATCGCCGTCGAGGAAATCGACGATCACTTCCTCGCCGATGCGCGGGAGGAACTGGCTGCCGTAGCCGGCGCCGGCCCAGCCCTCGGAGACCCGGACCCAGCACGTATCCTGATCGCTGCTCCAGGGATCCTGGTGGTTGGGGAAGACCCAGGAGATAGGGTAGGTGGCCGGCTTGACCGGCGGCCCCGGGTCCCAGGGGAAGCGCACCCGCACCCGGCCGAGGGCGTCGGCATAGACTTCCGGCTTGCCCTTGGCATCGAGGCCGGCCGGGCCGATCACCACCGCCAGGTGCGGCCCGAAGGCAGAAGGCGGGCTTCCTTTCGGGGCCGGAAGGGGGTTGCTTTGCAGCTTCGGGTACCAGCGCATGGCCTCGAAGCTGTTGCCATAGTCGCCGGCGTTGTTGGCGATCACTTTGTCGACCGCGCCCTCGATCGTGCCGGCGAGCCAGGGCAGCACGCTGCCGGCGCTGGCGATCACCCCACCGGCGAAGGCCGGGGCGAACTGCGGGCTGCCGCTTTGGGACACGGCTTTCGCCTGGCTCGAGCCTGGATACCAGGCCCGGATGAGGTCGTTCATCGCCTCGTTCTGGAGCCAGTTGTTCAGCCCGTTGCCGGCCAATACCATCGTCGCATCGACAGCGCCGTGCGAGCCGCCGAAGACGTGCTTGATGCTGCCCCAGATCGAACTGAAGAAATCGCCGATGTCCTGGCCGGTGGTGGTTTGATAGCTGTTCTCGAAAGCGTGGAACGTGAGCTTCGTGACCAGATAGGTACTGCCCTGCTCACCGCTGTTGGTGCTGTCCTTGCCGATCGAGAACAGGCCGCCGGCCCAGAGTTCGGAGGTCTTCGATGCCGCGGTGATCCTGAACGTCCCCGCCTCTTCGGCCTCGATGGCGACGCGAGCGTAATCCTTGGCCTGGTCGGCAGTGGCGGCGGAGGCGCCGTTCGATCCGGATGCGGAATCCGAAGCCTCGTCGATCGGCGCCGGAAACTCCTCGGCGATGAAGGCGCTGCCACGCGCACCGGGCATCAGGTCGAAGCCGGGAAGCATGCTGCCGACGGCGGTGAGCGGAGCGGTCGGCTTCAGGATGTTGAAGTTGCCGACGAAGATGCGATTGAGGCCGGGCTCGAACTGGTGAGAGAGGTTGGTGATCTGGCCGCGCCCGTCCTTGAGGTCGGGGTTGTCGTCGATCAGGGTGTATTCGGGAATCTCCTTGCCGGCCATCGAGCCGGTCGAGCGACCGAGCACCATGGTGTCGTTGTTGGCGGCGGCCTTCCAGTCCTGCCCGGGAGCGGGATAGTCGCCATGGAACATGTACCAGATACCGAACCGCGCCATCAGTCGCGAGAGGAACGCAAAGGTGGTTTCCCGGAACTGGACGCAATATTCCATCTTCGGAAAGCTTTCGGCCTTGAGCCGGCTCAGGTCATAGCTGAGCGAGGGGAACGGATATCGTTCCTTCATCAGACCGAGGACCGCGTCGAGCACCTGGACCACGTCCTTGCCCTCGAAGATGCGGAAGCGTACCTCGCGCCCGAGCAGCATGAAGGCGGGGATGATCTGCGCCTTGTAAGCCCAGAACCCGTGCTGGGTGCGCCCTACTTCCTGGAAATCGACAAAGACGCCGAGGCGGTAGGTGTAGCCGTCCCGGCTCCGGGGGTCGTAGTCGCGAATGCCGATCCGCGCCGGCGTGCCGATCAGGTTCTGCGGTTCCTCGAGCCGGCCAAGATCCGGATCCCGCACCATCGTCACACGGTAGTTGAAGGGCACCGAGATCCCCTCGCTGGCATCGACGTCGGTGAGCAACAGCGGGTCGGAATTGTCGAGACGCTCCGCCATGCCGAGCGTGGTGTCGATCTTCAGGATCTTTTCGACCATCGCGCCTCCCCTGCCGGTCCGCTTCGCCACCGGACCGAGCCGGGCTTCATTGCGGTCACGGAATCTGCTTGCCCGTCTGCCCGGCGTCTGTGATGGAGATCACACCGCCCCATATGCAGAGGCAGATCGAGCTGTCATCGAGCGCGGGCTGCTCATTGATCAGGACGGTGGGGGCGCCGGGCGTCCAGGGGCTCGCGGTCGCGGGAATGCAGGGTTGCGGCGTCAGCACCCCGAGCGCTGCCGCGGTGGCGGCGGCGACCTCTGGGTTGGCGGGGCACTGGCACATCCCGAATGGCGGGATGTTCAGCATCGGCACGTGGTCCTGGATGGTTGCCGAGTTCTGCTGGCTGGCGTCCACGCGGTTGACGGGCGGCACGGACAGGCTCGCCGGGCTGGTGCCGAACGAACAGCTTAGTTGTGCGCCTGCCACCACTTGCAGCGGCATGGTTCTCTCCGGTGGAAACGCTGCCTGACAGGAATAATTGCGTATTGGCCACGGCACCGCAACCGCGATCTGAGCGTGCGCCCCGGCGGCCCGGGACGGATCGAAACCTGCCGGTGCCGCCTCAGAAGGCGTTGCGGGCGGTGTCGTCCGGGAGCAGCGCCGCGAGGCGCGAGAGCGCCTTGACCACCACCCTGCCGGGGCTGAGCGCGATCAGCCCCGCCTTCTCCCACTCGCGAAGCTTCTTGTTCACTGTCTCGCGTGCCGCCCCGGCGATTTCGCCGAGTTCGCTTTGGGTGAGATCGACGTGCGCGCCTTCGCGGCCGCCGGACAGGCTCAGCAGCACTGCGGCAAGCCTGGTTCCGCTGTCGTGGAACAGCATTGCCTCGAGCGCGGCGGAGGTGGCGCGCAGCCGCTCGCAGAGGAGGCGAAGCAGCGCCAGGGCGAAGGCGGGGTCGCGGGCCACTTCATCGAGCACGGCGCGCCGCTCCAGAACGAGGAGGCGGGAGCGCGTGACGGCGTGCACATCGGCGGAGCGGGGCCGGCCGTCGATCAGCGCGATCTCGCCCACCACGTCACCCGCCCGGAGCCGGCGCAGGATCTGTTCGCGCCCGTCCGGGCCGAAGATGCTGGCCCAGAGTTCGCCCGTGAGTACGATCAGGAGCGTGTCGCCCGGATCGCCCTGGCGGAACAATACCTCACCGCTCGCCGCGGTACGCTCGTGGGCGAGGCACGCCAGCGTTTCGATATTATCCGCTGAAAGCGATGAGAGAAGAGGAACGGCGCGAAGCGCGCGCAGGCGCTGCGCGGCAGACGCAGCACTCGGATCGTCGGGGCGTTTCACGCGCCGATCCTGCCCGGGATCCGCGCCGGCGGGCAAGGTGCCGAAGCCGTCGGAGGCGCCGCCACCGGTCCGGCATGCAGGTTGCGGCGATGCGTTTTTCAGTGCATTGCCGGGGCAGGAGCAAGAGCGGCAGCCGGCCTGCAGCGCCTGGCATCGATCGGCCCGGCTACGAACAGGGACGGATGGAGAGCGAAGATGACGCGACTTTCCTGGCTGGCAACGCTGCTGGGCCTGGCGGGGCTGCTGCCTTTCATCGTCTGCGGGTTCGCAGCCGTGGGCCAGAGCACGACGTGGGGGCTGCCGGCGCTGGTCGGCTACGGCGCGGTGATGCTGGGTTTTCTCGGTGCGGTGCATTGGGGGCTGGCACTCGCCCCGCAACCGCAGGGGGCAGCCGCACCGCCCGAGGTCGAGCGGGCACGGCTGCTGCTCGGCGCCATTCCGGCGCTGGTCGGCTGGGTCGCCCTTCTCGTTCCGCGCTGGGTCGGGCTCGTGGTGCTGATTGCCGGGTTCGTCGGCGTGCTCGTGGTCGAGGTAGCGGGGCACAAGCGATTGCTGGTGCCGCCCGGCTATATGTGGCTGCGCTGGATTCTCTCGGTCGTGGTGATTGCGATCCTGATCACCGTGCTGGTGCTCCGCCTGATCGGTGCGCGGCTGCTGTTCTGAACCTCCGGCTCAGGCGGCGGCGCCGCGCGGCAGCCGGCCGAGGTCGGCGCGCGCCTTTCTTTCCCAGAGCGGGAGGCGGCTCACCTGCGCCGCCTCGATGGCCTCGCCGAGCGAAGCCGCCGAATCGGCGGCGGGCAGGACGGCCGCCCGGAGCCGCAACAATTCGGGGATGCACCAGTTCTCCTCACGCCTTCGCGCCTCGGCGAGCGCGGCGTCGAGCCCGGCCAGGCCCTCCGCCTGCCGGCCGGCCCGGGCCAGGGCGAGGGCGTAGAGGCCGCGCTGCATCGGCTCGTAGATGCCCGATTGCGCCTTCTCGAATCCACCGATGGCAACTTCGAAAAGTGCCAGCGCCTCGGCCGGGCGGCCGCTTTCGGCGAGCGCCCAGCCCTTGAATGAGGCAGCGTAGGCGCCCCAGAGGCCCATGTTGTTCTCGCGCGCCAGAAGCAGCAGCCGATCGGCGAGCGCGGCAGTCTCTTCGACCTCGCCCAGCATCCAGGCAGCCATGCAGGCGCCGTAAGCCAGGGCGTAGGCCTCGGAGTTGGTGTGGCGAATCTGCGCCGCTTCTTCGACCGCGAGGCGGCCGGCCTCGCGCGCCGCTTCGCTCTCGCCCTGCAGTGCCAGGACCGTGGCCAGAATCGCGCGCGCGGAGACGCGCGGGTTCTGGCCGAAGTGGAACGCCAGTCCGCCGTCACGGTCGGGGTGGAAACCGGCGATCGTAGGCTCGAGATCCGCGCGCGCGGCGGCGAGATCGCCGAGCATGAAGTGGGTGAGACCGCGGATACGCCCGCCGACGAGGCCGATCCCGACTTCGCCGATGCGCCCGGCGATATCGATCACCTGGCCGGCCGTGTCGAGGGCGCGGCGCACCCGGCCGAGCGAGACCTGCGCGGCCCAGAGGCCGTAGAGTGCCTGGGCGAGCCGGGCCCCGTCATGGCGACGCTCGGCCAGCGCACGGGCGCGATCCCAGGCCGCCTCTGTTTCGGCGGCGGCATAACCCCGGGTTGCGATGAGGGGCACGCCGAGCTCGAGTTCGAGCAGGAGCTCGAGTTCCTCGCGCCGTTCCGTCTGTTCGGCTTCGTCGAGCGCGGCGAGGCCCGCCCTGAGATGGCCGATCGCCTCCTGGTGGGCGGACTGTCGCGCCGCCTGGCGGCCGGCCGCGAGCCACTGTTCGGCGGCGGCGAGCGACTGGCCGGCGGCCTGGTAATGCTGAGCCAGGACCTCCGGCTGCTGCTCGGCGATTTCCGGCGAAAGCTCCTGCAGGATTTCGGCGCAGCGCGCGTGCAACTGCCGCCGCCGCGCCTGCACGAGCGTGCTGTACGCCGCCTCCTGCACCAGCGCGTGCTTGAACACATAGCTGACGACGGCGCGCGAACCGTGCTGATGGATCAGCTCTTCCTGCAGCAGCCTGGCCACGCCTTCGTCGAGCGTCGCCTCGCCGATCGCGGCCATCGCCGCGACATGGGCGCGGCGGAACTCGCGACCGAGTACCGCGCCGAGTTGGGCGACTTCCTTCGCCGCGGCGAGGCCTTCCACCCGCGCCAGCAGGGAATCGCGAAGGGTGGCCGGAACGGCGCGGGCGTCGAGCGAACCCTTCAGCACGTAGCGGCCATCCTGCTCGACGAGGCTGCCGAGAGCCAGCACCGCCTTCGTCAGTTCTTCCACGAACAGCGGCACGCCGTCGGTGCGGGCGATGATCTGGTCCGTCACTTCGTCCGGCAGTTGCCTGCCGCCCGCGACATGGCTGATCAGGGTGCGCGTCTCGGCCCGCGTGAGACGCCCGAGGCGGAGCGTGGTGGCGTGCGGCAGGCCGCCCCAGGGGTGCTGGAAGGTCGGCCGATAGGTGATGACGATCAGAACGGGTTCGTTCTGGATGGTGGCGATGGCGAGCGAGATCAGCTCCTGGGTGGTCGGATCCATCCAGTGCGCGTCCTCGACCAGGATCATCAGCGGGCGGTTTCGCGCCAGGCCCAGCATCTGTGCGATCAGCACTTCGAGGGTGCGATGCTTCACCTGCTCGGCGGAGAGCCCGGCGAGGGAGGTGGTGTGCGGGCCCGGGATCGCGAGCAAGGTGGCGACCAGGGGGAGCGCGGTCTCGAGGTCACTGCTGGCCTGGCGGAGGAGCAGAGCGAGCCGTTCGAACTGGCAGGCGGGCGGATCGTCCGGGTTTATTCCGGCTGCAAACCTGAGTTGCCCGATCGCCGGGTGGAGCGCGCTGTTCGTATGCATCGGCGAGCACTGATAGCGCACCACGAGATGCGGCTCGGCGGCGGCACGCTCGCGCAGCTCGCGGATCAGGCGCGACTTGCCGAGCCCCGCCTCTGCGGACAGCAGCACGACCTGCCCCTCGCCCTGGCGGGCAGCGGTCCAGCGGCCGGCGAGCAAGGCACCCTCCGCCTCGCGGCCGACCAGCGGCGAGAGGGTGCGCGCCTCGGCCGCCTCGAAGCGGGTGGCGAGCACGCGTTCCCGGAGCACCCGCCAGGCCGGAACCGCCGCGCCGATACCCTTGAGGAAGTGCTGCCCGAGATTCTCGAGTTCGAACAAGCCGCGCAGCAGGGCGCGGGTTTCCTGGGAGATGGCGATCCCGTTCGGCGGCGCGACCTCCTGCAGCCGCGCGGCGAGGTTCAGCACCTCGCCCGCCGCCAGCGGCTCGCGCGCCGCCCCGTGTACCAAGGTCTTGCCGATGAAGGCATCGCCGCTGGCGATGGCGACGCGGACCGAAAGCGGTGTGCCGGCTGGCGTGGCGATGGCGTTGGTTGCCTCGATGATGGCGAATCCCGCTCTCACCGCCCGCTCCGCCGCATTCTCCTGGGCCCGCGGATAGCCGAAGAAAACCAGCATTCCATCGCCCATGAAACGATCGACGAAGCCTTCGAAGCGCGCGACCGCGCCGGCCGCGGCATCCTGAAAGCGGTGAATGATCCGGCCCATATCCTCGGGATCGAGGTCGTGGGTGAGCGCGGTCGAGCCGACGATGTCGCAGAAAAGCACGGTGAGCGGCCGGCGTTCCGCCTCCGTTTCAGGGGCGGGCTCGGCCGGCACGGCGGCGGGCGGGGCGGATAGGTCCGGCAGGCCGGCGGCGATCGCCGCCATCAGCCGCCGCCGCGCCCCGAGGGACAGCCCGAGTTCCCTGAGGTCGTTCTCGGAAAGCAGGTTCAGCGTTGCGAGATCGATCTCCGCCTCGGCGAAGGCCGCCAGATGGCGCTCCAGGCCGAGGCGGGAAAGCAACGCCGCAAGCTCGTCCATCGCAACCCGTCCCTCCCTTGGCGCCATCATGGCACGCCCCGGCAGCCGAGAAAATATGATGGCAGAATCATCTCTTTCGCTGGCCTTGTCGACGGCGCATGATGCGACCCGGCGTGCCGGGGGTGCGCCCTAGTGTCCTGCCCCCGGCGTTTGCCGCCGCCGGCAGCAAACAAAAGGGGATGAGCAGGCCACTGAAAATAAAGAGGTGTGTGCCGATCGCTAGGGTGCATCCTACGGTATCAAGCGGTGGAGTCGGCACACTGGAAAGCGGGGGAGCCGATGCTGCGTTCGCTTCTGGAAATGGTCGGGGCCGATCCGGAACTGGCCGGGAACGTTACGATCACCGGCGCCGATCCGGTCATCGATACGCCATTCCGGCTGGGCGAGACGGCGGCCGCGGTATTGGGCGCGCTGGGTGCGCTGATCGCCGAGACCTGGCGGCTTCGGAGCGGAGAAAGCCAGCAGGTCGGAATCGAGGTGCCGGGCGCCGTGCTGGCGCTGCAGAGCGTGATGCTGCAGCGGCAATGGGGCTATCCGATCGCGCTCACGGAGCCTCTCTACCCCACCGTTGCGATCTATCCGACGCGGGACGGCCGCTTCATCATGCTCAATGGCGGCTATCCGCTGCTGCGCGACGGGTTGCTGGAATTGCTGCGCTCGGCGGACAGCGCGAGCGCTGTGGCGCGCGCGGTCGCGGAGTGGGATGCCGAGGAGCTGGAGAACGCGATTGCCGATCGCGGCCTGTGCGGCGTCATGGTGAGGAGCGCGGCGGAATGGCGCGCGCATCCGCAAGGTGCAGCCATCGCCAAGCTGCCCGCGGTCGAGATCACCCGCATCGGCGAGGCACCGAAAGGTCCGTTTCCAGCCATTCGGTCCGCGCGGGATGCACGCCCGCTTTCCGGCATCCGGGTGCTCGATCTCACGCATGTCATTGCCGGGCCAACCTGCGCGAAAAGTCTTGCCGAGCAGGGAGCGACGGTGCTGCACATCTATGGTCCGTCGCGGCCGCAACTGCCGCCCTTCGACATCGATACCGGGCACGGCAAGCGCACGGCCTTTCTCGATCTGGCGGGTCCGACGGCGACACGCGATCGGGCCACTCTCTCGGGCCTGGTGCAGCAGGCCGAT
The DNA here is from genome assembly GCA_030041255.1 of Acetobacteraceae bacterium. GTDB lineage: Bacteria > Pseudomonadota > Alphaproteobacteria > Acetobacterales > Acetobacteraceae > JAKAWQ01. The sequence goes on along the minus strand of JASHOF010000042.1, from coordinate 9,723 downwards.
GTGTTCTCCCAGAGCTACCGGCCGCAAGCATTGACGCGGCTTGGCTTCTCGCCGGAGGGGCTGGCCAGGCTCAGGCCGGGCATCATCGTCGTTTCGACCGACTGCTACGGCTGGGCCGGGCCATGGCGGTACCGACCCGGCTTCGAGCAGCTTGCGCAGTGCGCGAGCGGGATGGCGGTGGGCCAGGGCAGCCCGGACCATCCTGTTCTCGTGCCGATGGTTTATCCGAACGACTACATCAGCGGGTTTCTCGCCGCGCTGGGAACGGTTGCGGCACTGATGCGGCGTGCCCGGGAGGGAGGAAGCTGGCAGGTGCGGGTCTCGCTTTGCCGCACGGCGATGCTGATCCAGGAGCAGGGCGAGGTCGATCCGAAACGAAGGCCGCCGCCGCCGATCGCGGATGACGACCGCGCGCGATACATGGCCGAATGCGACAGCGCGATCGGGCGGCTCAGCTATCTCGGGCCGGTCGTCAGGATGTCCGCAACGCCGGGGCGGTGGGACCTGCCGCCGGCACCTGTCGGCGCCCACCCGCCGCGCTGGCCGGAGGCGGCGCCATGAACGACCGCCCGACTGCCGGGTCGGCCAAGCCGGTCGCACTCGTGCTGCAGGGCGGCGGGGCACTCGGCGCCTATGAGTGGGGCGCCGTGAGCCGGCTCGTCGAAGCGGGCTACCAGCCGGTCGCCGTCAGCGGCGTATCGATCGGGGCGATCAACGCGGCCGCCATTGCCGGGGCGCGCGGCGGCGACATCAGGGAAAGCCTGAGAAAAATCTGGCAGGCGATCACGCTGCCGACGCTGCCGTTCGTTCCGGAGCTGTTCCAGGAAACGCTGTCCGCCTTCGGCAACCGCAACTTCTATACGGTGCGCACGGATTATCTCGCGCTGGCGAGCTGGACCGCCTATTGCGATGTCAGCCCGATGCTGCGGACGCTCGCGGAAATCTGCGATTTCGCGCAGATCAGCGACCCCCGCCATATGCGTTTTGCCGTCACCGCGACCGATGTCGGCACCGGCTCTTCCGTGCGCTTCCTCAACACCGAAGGGCCGATCCGCCCCGAACACGTGCTGGCGAGCGGGGCGCTGCCGCCCGGCTTTCCGATGGCCGAGGTGGACGGGCGGCTTTATTGGGACGGCGGCCTGTTCGACAACACGCCTCTCAAGCCGATGATCGAGCTGCTCACCGAGGAGGAGATCGAGACGCTGCCGATCGTCGTGATCGACCTGTTCCCGGGTTCAGGCGAGCACGAGCCGATCCCGACCAACCTGGCCGAGGTGAACAATCGGATGATGGAGCTTTCTTTCGAGAATCGGTTCTGGGAGAGTTATGGCGTCCGCGGAAGCTATCGCGACTATGCGGCGATGCTGAAGGCGCTGGATGAGGCGGTTCCTGCCGATAGTCCGCTGCGCGCCGACCCCGAGTTCGTCGACTTGCTGCGCCGACGCTGCCTGAAGAATCTCCATGTCATCCCGAGCGAACACGTGGCGATGACGGGCGGGCTGGATTTTTCTGCCATTGGCGTAGCGCGCCGGCAGCGGATGGGATGGGAAGCGATGGATCGTCATCTCGCCAAGGACGGGTTTGCGCGCCGGGAGCGGGCCCGGTGAGTGCCTGGGCGAGCGCCCGGTGAGTGCCGCTTCGTCCGCGCCGATAGAAATCGATGGCGAACGGCTGCTGGCGGACCTTGCCGCGCTGTCGGCGATCGGCGCTTACAGGAGCGGGGTGCATCGGCCGACTTTCTCTGCCGCAGATATCGAGGCGCGCGCCTGGTTCGCGGAACGGCTGAGGGAAGCGGGTCTGGCGGTCGAGATCGACGGCATCGGCAATACCATCGGCCGCTGTTCTTCGAGGCGTGCGCTGCTGGCCGGCTCGCATCTCGAATCGCAGCCTCATGCCGGCCGCCTCGACGGGCCGCTCGGCCTCCTCTACGGGCTGGCCGCGGTGCGCGCCTTGCGCAGGGCCGATCTCGAGCCCGCGCTCGAGGTCGCGGCCTGGGCCGACGAGGAGGGCTGGTTCGGCCAGTTCCTCGGCAGCCGCTCGTTTTGCGGCGAGGTGACGGAACCGGAAATGGACGCGGCGCGGCAGCGCACCGACGGGACGCCTCTTCGCGCCGCGCTGGCGGCGGCCGGAGTTGCCGGAAGGCCGCGCGCGGTCCTGCCGCCGGGGCGCTATCTCGGCTACGCCGAGGCGCATATCGAGCAGGGAGACCGGCTCGAATCGGAGGGCCTTCGGATTGGCATCGTCAGCGCGATCGTCGGGATGCGCAATGTCGTCATCGCGGTCGAAGGCGTGCAGAATCATGCCGGCACGACGCGAATGGCGATCCGCAAGGATGCCGGGCTCGCGCTTTGCAAACTGTGCATTGCCATCGATCAGGCTTTTCCTGCGGTCGCCGGACCGCGGAGCGTCTGGACGACGGGGCGGATGCGTTTCGAGCCCGGCGAGCCGAGTGTCATTCCGGGCCGCGCCGAGATGCACTTCCAGTTCCGCGATACCGATCCGGCCGTGCTCGAGCGGCTCGCGGAGCGGCTTCACCCGCTGATCGAAGAGGCGAATCGGACCGGGCCGTGCCGGATCACCGCGCGGCTCAGGTCGGCGACCGAGCCTGCCATCATGGATGCGGCGATGCAGGATGCCTTTGCCGCTGCGGCCGAAGCGCTCGCACCCGGCGGATGGACACGGATGCCGAGCGGCGCCGGGCACGATGCGCAGAATTTCGCGCGCCATATGCCGGCCGTGATGCTGTTCGTGCCCAGCATCGGCGGCATCAGCCATCACTGGGCGGAAGACACGAGCGAGGCCGATATCGTGCTCGGTGCCCGGGTTTTCGCCGAGGGCATCCGTCGCCTTCTCGCCGCGGCGGATCGCTCCCGCTGAAGGGCCGGAGGCCGGGCGAAGCCGGGCGCCGGCGGCTTCCTCGCTCCGGCTTGTCCTTCGCCGCTCCTCCCGGCACCTATGCCGCCGATGCCAGCCTGCTCCCCCTCCCCGCTCCCGCTGCCGCACCGGCTCTGGCGCCTGCTGCCGGCGGGACCCAGGCGGCGGGCGTTCGCCGGGCTGACCGCAGCCCTGGCGCCACGGCCGGATTCCAGGCCACCGCGGGCCGAGGGCGGGGTGATCGTGGCGGGCGCGTTTTCCCGTGCGACCGGCCTTGGCGAAGGGGCACGGCTGATGACCGAGGCGCTCGGTGCGCTCGGCGTCGGCTGCTGGCGGCTCGACGTGTCCGGCGACATGTGGCCGGGAGCGGCGGCTGATTTCGAGGGGCCGGGGACCTTTTCGCTCGCGACGGTGCCGAAAGAAGCGGCGGTGGTGCTGCACGTCAACCCGCCGATGCTGCCCTGGGTTCTGTTCCGGCAAGGTCGCCGGCTGCTGCGCGGCCGGCGCGTGATCGGCTACTGGGCGTGGGAACTGGAAACCGCGCCTTCGCCCTGGCATCGCGGCGCCGCGCTCGTGCACGAGGCGTGGGTGCCTTCGCGGTTTACGGCGAGCGCGGTGGAGAAATTCATGCCCGGCCGCGTCAGGGTGGTGCCACACCCGCTCGCCATCGCCGAGCCGCGTCCATCGGCGCGCGACCGGCGCTCTTTCGGACTGCCGGCGGATGCGGTGATCGTGCTCGTCTCGTTCAACCTGGCTTCGAGTTTCGTGCGCAAGAATCCGCTGGCGGCGATCGAAGCGTTCCGCGTTGCCTTCGGCGCGCGGAGCGACCGGCTCCTGCTGATCAAGGTCGGAAATCCCGGGCTGGAGGCTTCTGACTTCGCCATTCTCGAAAGGGCTGTTGCGGGATCGCCCAATATCCGCCTGTTTACGGAGCTGCTTTCCGGCCCCGACAATCATGCGCTGACGAGGGAAGCGGATATCATCCTCAGCCTGCATCGGAGCGAGGGCTTCGGGCTGGTCCCGGCGGAGGCGATGCTGCTCGGCAAACCGGTGGTCGCGACCGGCTGGTCGGGCAATCTCGAATTCATGGACGAAACGAATGCGGCCCTGGTCGGCTACCGGCTGGTGCCGGCGTGCGATCCGCGCGGCGTGTTCGAGGCGCCGGGCGCAGTGTGGGCCGAGCCGGATATTCGCGCGGCAGCTTCCCTGCTGGCACGACTTGCAGAGGATGCGGCCTACCGCGCAGGACTCGGCGCCAGGGCGGAAAAGGCGGCGCGGGAGGCGCTCGGCACGCGGCCGCTCGAGGCAGCGCTGGCGGCGATCGGGCACGCTCCATGAGGGTGCTGGTCTGGCACTGGGGGCGGCTCGGCGCGGGGCCGAGATTTGCGTGCGAGCTGGCGGCGGGCTTCGCGCGGCTGGCGGGAACGACGGCCTCTCTCTCCCTTTCGGCGCAGGCCGAGCTTCTGGAAGGAGCGGTCCTGCCGGCTCCGGTGATCCCGTTTTCCACCTACACGGGATGGCCGGGCCTGCTCGGCCGGCTCGCCGCCGCACCGTGGCTGATCCGCGGCCTGGCCCGGCAGCTCGAGGAACTGGAGCCTGGGCTTGCGGTCTCGGCGATGCCGGCGCTGCTCGATCCGCTGATGGTCGGCGCGCTGGCCCGCCTTAGCGTGCCTTATGCGACGGTAATTCATGACGCGGAGAGTCATCCCGGCGACGAGCTGTTCTTGCAGATGATGCTGCAGCGACGGCTGGTGCGCGGCGCCGCCCTGGTGGTGGCGCTTTCGCAGCATGTCGGGGCGAAGCTCATCGAGCAGGGGGTCGTTCGCGAAGAGCGGCTGCTGGTGGCCTCGCATCCCCCCTTTACGTTCGGCGCGGTGCCGGCGCGCAGGCCGCACGGCGGGCCATTCCGCCTGCTCTTTTTCGGGCGGCTCAGGCGCTACAAGGGGCTTGGCCTGCTGGCCGCGGCACTGCGGAAGCTGCCGGCGGGGCGGTTCGCGGTCAGGGTCGTCGGCAGTGGCCCGGCGAGCGCGGAGCTGGCGGAGCTTGCTGCCCTCGGCGGGGTGAGCGTGGAAAATCGCTGGGTGCCGGAGGCGGAGGTGGCGGGGCTGTTCGCCTGGGCGGATGCGGTGGTGCTGCCGTACCGGGAGGCAAGCCAGAGCGGCGTGGCGGCGGCGGCGCTGGCGGCCGGGCGGCCGGTGGTGGCGACCAGCGTCGGGGGGCTGGCGCAGCAGCTTGCCGGCGAAAGCCTGGCCAGGCTCTCCGCCCCGGAACCGGCGGCGCTGGCCGACTGCCTGGCGAGGCTGGCCGACGAGCCGCCGCCACAGACCGCGCCGGTCAGCGCCGCGGAAGCCTGGAGCGGGTTCGCCGCCGAAATCCTCGCCGCCTGGGACAAGGCTCGGCCGGCGTGACGGCGCCCCAGGCCGGCATCCCCACCGGCATCTCCACCGGCATCTTTTGTGAAGGCTATGCCGGCCTCATCTCGCAGGGCCTGGGGCTTGCCGAGGCCGCTTGCCTCGCCGCCGAGCCCCACCTTCTCGCCCCGCGCGCACCCTGGCGGTGGATGGCGGCGCGGCTGTGGCCGGCGCCGCTTTCGGCGGTCGGCCTGGCGCCGCCGTTTCCGGAACTCGCGATCGGGGTGGGCGGGGTCGGGGCGGCGGTCGGGGCGGCGTTGCGCCGGCACGGCGCCAGGGTCGTGCAGGTTCAGCACCCACGCATGCCGATCGGACGATTCGACCTCGTTGTCGCCGGCCTGCATGACGAGATTTCCGGCCCGAACGTGGTGGTGACGCGCACGGCCCTGCACCGGGCGACGCCGGCGCGGATAGCGGAAGCCGCCGCCGCCTGGGCGCCACGGTTTGCCCACCTGGCGCGGCCGCTGGTTGCCGTGCTGGTGGGCGGGACGAACGGGCGCTTCCGGCTCGACCGCCGGGTGGCGGCGCGGCTGGGCGCGATGCTGGCCGGGATGATGCGGGCGGATCGTGTCGGCATCGCGCTCACCCCGTCGCGGCGAACGGGGGCCGCGGCAGTCGAGGCGTTGCGCGCGGCACTGGAGCCGGCCGGTGGTTTTGTCTGGGACGGGAGCGGAGAGAATCCCTATTTCGGGCTGCTCGGCCTTGCCGATGCCATCATCGTCACGATCGATTCCGTTTCGATGATCTCGGAGGCGGTGGCCACGGCGCGACCGGTCATGCTAGCCCCTCTGCCCGGCCGCTCGCGGCGTAACAGCCTGTTCGTTTCCGCGCTCGCGGCGTCGGGGCGCGTTAGGCCGTTTGCCGGGAGGATGCAAAGCTGGCCGGTGGCACCGATCGACGACACCGCCGAGGCGGCGGCGGAAATGTGCCGGAGGCTCGGCATTCGGTGAAGCGGAGGGACGATGCTCGAGATTGAAACCTTCGATCAGCGGCGCGGCGGCAACGTGATCTACAAGGCGCTTGCGCATCCGCTCGCCGCGGAGGCGGTGGCGAAGCTCTATGCGCGGCTCGCCGCGCAGGCGCCGGTTGCGCTGTTCGACCCCGACGGCATCGCGCCGGCGTTGCTGGCACTGTATCCCGGGATCCCGCCGCTGGCCGGCATCTTCGTCCAGGACGTGCGCGCCATCGGCACCATGCGCGCGGGACATTCCTGCCGGCCGCTCACGGAGCTATCCGCATCGGCGGCGCGTGCGGTGCTGATCGCCGCCTTCGACACGCAACGGATGGAGCCCCGCGTCGCTGCAGAGGCGCCGCCGGGCGCCGCCATCGCCAGCCTCGATGCGGTGCGCCTGCCGGAGGCGATGCTCGGCAACAGGCGGCGGACGCTCGATCCGCTGAACTACGCGACCAACTACGCGTTTTTCCGTGATGCGGACGGCCTCGCGACCCGCCTGGTGACGGCCAATTACTGGGCCGGGTACGGAGCACGCGAGGTCAGGCTGTGGCTCTGCCTGTTCGGAGGCGGTGGCGAGGTGCTGGCGAGCTGGGAGGAAGCGGCGCCGGCGGGGCCAGGCGGCATCGTGATCGACAGCCGTGCGGTGCGGGCACGCTTCGGCCTCGGCCCGTTCAGGGGCCAGCTCTTCATGCACGTGATCGGGGCGGCCGGCCATGACGTCATCAAATACGCACTCGATACGTTTTCCGTGAACGGCAGGGCGGCGCCCGTTCTTTCCTGCACGCACGATGCCAATGCCTGGCCGGCCGACCGCTACGCAGGGCTGCCGGCGCCGCGGCCGGACGAGACGGTGCTGCTCTGGGTGCAGAACAGCCACGCAGCGCCGATTCCCGCGGGCGGCATCACGCTCGACAGGATGGGGGCCGAAGCGCCCGTTGCCCTGATGGAACCGGTGGCAGGCTATGCGACGCTCGCGCTCGACGTGGCGAAGCTGCTGCCGGATCTGCATTGGCCGGCGCAGATCGAAGTGCGCACCGGGCGGCACGTGGTGCGGCCGCGCTACGAGGTCGTTCGCGGCGGGCGGGTGCGCATCGCCCATGTCAACGTGGAACGTTCCGATCTCAAGCCGGATCCGGGCATCCGCACGCTTTCGAACCTGCTCGGGCGCGGCTTCCTGCTGCCGTTTCCGGTACTGGCGCGGCGGGATTTCCGCACCCTCGTGCAGCCGAATCCGATGGCGGAGAGCCAGGCGACGCTGCCGCTCCGTCTCGAGGTGTTCGATGCGGCGGGAGCGTTGATCGCCGGGCGCTTCCTCGGTGCCCTGCCGCGCCGGCATGACCTGGCGGTCGATCTCGATACGGTGCTGCCCGACGGCGCCCTCTTCGACGCGGGCGGACATGCCGAGCTCGTCTATGACTTCCGCGAGGGAGGCGAGGCGGACGGCTGGATGCACGCGCTGATGCGCTACGAGCACCGGGTATCGGGCCATGCCGCGGAGACGAGCTTCGGCTCGCATATCTTCAACACGCTGATGACCTGGAAGGACGAGCCGCAATCGTACGGCGGGCCGCCGCCCGGACTTTCGACGCGGCTGTTCCTGAAGCTCGGGGAGGGTGGGCGGAGGAGCTTTTCCGTGCTCATCTACCCGGCTTCCGCGGCCTGGCGGGCGCGCTCGGAGACGGCGTTGCTGCTGCACGGCGGGGACGGCAAGGTGATCGCCGAGGAGCGGATCGCGATCGCCTGCTCGGGTTCGGCGTTGATATATCCTGACGCAGTTTTTCCCGCCGCCGCCCTCGCCGCTGCCGGCCCGGCCGGCTACGTGCTGGTGCGCGACACCACCTGCCGCCTGTTCGGCTACCATGGCTTGCAGGCCGACGGGGGCTTGTTCTCCCTCGACCACATGTTCGGGTTTTGATTTGCGGCCGGAACGGGGAAGCCGGGCGCCTCAGCGCAGGAAGATCAGCCAGACGAAAAGGAAGATCAGGGCCCAGATCAGGATTCCGAGCCCGGCCGAAAGGAGGATGCCGCGGGCAGGGCCGAGGGCGTCGTCGGTTCCCATCAACCAGCCACTGCTTTCACGGCGCACGCGACCGGGTACCGCAGTCTGCGGTGGCGCCGGGCCTTTCTGGGCTTGCCCCGCTGGATACATTGCTCACGAACGCGTGATTGCGAACGTCACCCCGTTAGAAACCCTTTATGGTCGAAACGTGGCACCTTCTGGTTGTGACATCTATCCCAAAAGGTGATGCCTGGCAAGCCAGGACCGGCTGGTCGGCAGGGGAATCGCATTTGGATTTGATTTGACAAGATGGGCTTGCGCGGCTCGGGGCAAAGCGACTCTACCTCCTTGGGTTGGTCATCCAGGGGGCGGGGATGGACGGCTTCAGGGGCTGTTTCGAGGGCTTGCGGGATTTGCGTACCGGCAAAGCGGCGCGGCACGACCTATTGGAAATGCTGATGATTGCTCTCTGCGCCATACTATCCGGCGGGGAGGACTGCACCGACAGGGCGGACTTCGCCCGGACCAAGCTGGAATTTCTGCGTGAGTTCCTCGCGCTGAAGCACGGCGCGCCGAGCCACGACACCTTCAGCCGCTTGTTCCGCCTGCTCGACCCGGAGCAGTTTCGCGAGTGCTTTCAGCGTTTCATGGCCGGGTTTGCCGAGGCTTGTCAGGGAGTGGTCGCGATCGACGGCAAGGTGCTGCGACGCTCGTTCGACAAAGCCAGCGGCAAGTCGGCGCTGCATATGGTTTCAGCCTGGGGCTGCGAGCAGCGGCTGGTGCTCGGCCAAATCGCCACCGACGCCCAATCGAACGAGATCACGGCGATCCCCAAGCTGCTGAAGATGCTGCGCCTGGAAGGCGCCGTCGTCACCGTCGACGCGCTCAACTGCCAACGCGACATTGCCCAGCAGGTCGTTGGTCAGAACGCTGACTACGGGATGGCGCTGAAGGGCAACCAAGGGACGTTGCACGAGGACGTGCAGGCTTTTCTCGACGACCCCGAGGCCAAACTCGCGGTCAGTGCGAGCACCCTTGACGGTGATCACGGCCGTATCGAGACGCGGACGGCCATGCTCTCGACCGATGTTGCCTGGCTTCAGGAACACCATGACTGGCCGGGCTTGGCCGCCATCGGCAAGGTCAGCCGGGTGCGCGAAACCGCCGACAAGACCACCACCGAAACCGCCTACTACCTGCTGAGCGCAGCACTGACTCCCGAGCGGTTCGGCGAAATCGTCCGTTCCCATTGGGGGATTGAGAATCGCTTACACTGGTGCCTGGACGTGGCGATGAACGAGGACCGGATGCGCAACCGAACCGGCCATGGCCCGAAAAACCTCGCGGTTCTGCGCCACATGGCCCTCAACTCGCTCCGCAAGGAGACTTCCAAGGGCTCGCTTCCCAAAAAGCTCCACCGCGCCGCCTGCAGCGACGCCTACCTCGCCAGGGTACTGGCCCAACTTTGAAATGCGATTGCCCTG
>JASHOF010000041.1 GCA_030041255.1 Acetobacteraceae bacterium | reverse complement strand
GGCGTCCAGGCAGGCAGCAGGAATGGTAAGGTCATTGGCGACCTTATAGCAGCGGCTGGGTCCGGTCGCGAACCCGCCGCGGGCGGGCCCGTACGGCCCCCCGCCAATGGTGACCTTGCGTGCTCCTTCTTCGTGGTGACCCGAGAACCGCCTGTTCCATGCCCGCTCTATTCGGCGCCTGACCCCAAATTCTCAGTGCGCCCGCATGGTGCGGGTCACCAGTGGAGGGGGGATCCGGGCAGGAAGTTGTCGGTAGGGCCTGGTAGCTGACAAGCGGCCCAGCCGCCGGGCCACCGGGTGGGGGCAGGGGTCCTGTCCCGGCGAGTGGTGTAGGAGCTGTGGGTAACTGGTCCGCCTGTGCGGCCGCTATCGTCGGCTGATCGCCAGGGGCAAACGCCGCCCCGTCGTCGTCACGGCGATCGCCCGGGAGAGGGCCGGCTTTCTCTGAAGATCCGCGGCGTGAACGACATCCTGAACGCGGCGATCGGCGTCCTTCTCGATGCGGTCGCTGCCGGCCTTCACGGAGCCAACAGCCGCCATAAGAAAGAGCTCGCCGCGGCGCGCCTTCTGTTTCATCGCTTCGGCCGAGCGTCGCCTGAACACCGACAGCTCCGTCTCGCTCATCGTGCCCTCCTCGTCGACGATGAGCGTGCCGACCAGGCCGCAGAACTCGAGGAGCGTGTGCCAGTCGCAACCGTTGCGGGTCAGGCGGGAGGCCACCAGCGACAGCACGGCCCCGCCGCGCCCTTCGCAGATCGCCGCCAAGAGTTTCTCGAAGCCAGGGCGCCGTGCGCCAGCGCTGGGCGCGGCGGCGCGGTTCCGAGTGACAATCGAGCTGTGGGAAAGAAGAATACCCTCCTCCGATCCACTATAACGATGCCGACTCGAAGACCCGCAATGGCATGCGCCAAGAAACTAACCGCTCCGCGGATCCGTAGAATCACGGAGAGAAGGCTTTTGCACCGCAACCGTCCCGTCCGCTCACGCGGATATCCCGTATGCGAATGCATAGTCTGCAACAGTTGTCGCACTTTTTGCAGCAAGATCAGCCAGTCCCGATTCAACTCCAGCCACGGTTGTCCGACCCCATTCTTGAACATCAGGTAAACCCGATGCACTATCTGTGCGTTCGTCAACCTGCACCGCTTCCGCACAGCCAGTTCTTTGTCGACCAGCACATGACAACTCCCATCCGGCTTGGACAGAACCGCGAGGCGACGCTCAGGCATGCGTATGCGTCGTCCGGTGCGATGCTCACGAAAGACGTTGCTGCACTGACGGCCCGTAAGGTCGCGGATCTTGGGTTCTACGAGGTGCCGGCGATGGATCGGGCAGTGGCGGTCTGCTTCTGGGGACGGAGCGGCTCATTCCTGCTGGCCAGCTATCTCGATTGGCACGAAGATGTCATTATGTTGCCGGAGGCCCGGAGTAAATGGATCTACTCATTCTGCGAGGAGTACCCCTTCCTCCCGCTTCGGGAAAAGCTGATTGCGTACCCCGACTTCGTGGCACTCAACACGCCGGAGCAACCATTCTTTGGCGGCGCCTTTGCGATAAACGAAGTTGATTACTACGCCGCGATCGATGCGCTGTTCGAAGTATATGGCGATCGATCGTCAGAGTTCCTGAACTCCCGGCATACATTTTTCGTTTTTCTGCATGTGGCTTACAGTCTCGCTCTTGGCCGCCGCCCGGCAAGCCCGCGACCGCTGATCGTTTATGCCCACCACCAGACAAGCCTGGAACGTGCCCGGCAGTTCATTGAGGATTTCCCGAATGGACGCTTTATCCATGCTGTACGCGACCCCATCAGCACGGCTGACTCCTGGACTGCCGCCTGTCTTCGGTCCCCGCTTATACTGGGCACGCCGGAGCCCGGTTCCTCGCAATACAGCAATCCATCCCAATGGGTGCTGGGCGGTCTTGCCATATCCGATCGCCCCTACGCAGGGATGGCGGCCCGCAGCCGAGCCGTCAGGTTTGAGGATCTGCACCTGAAGACTGCAGAAATCATGGACCTGGTGGCTCTCTGGCTTGAATTGACGGCCAGTCCCACGCTGACTTCCAGCACGTTCAACGGAACGGAATGGTTGGTCGGAGAGGGGCCTGCATCATGGTCCGGCGCCAGGCCGGAACAGGCCCGGCGTCATGCCAGAAACCTGTTCCCCTTCGACCGGGCGTTGGTGTTCGCGTTGTTCTATGAGAACTTCGTTCGCTGGGGTTATCCGTGTCCTGCGGTATTCGCACGCCCATGGGTCCGTCGTGCGATTGCCGCTGCGGTGTGGCTGATGCCGATGAAGGCCGAACTGCTCGTTGCGATGAGTCTGGGACGACGGCAGCTTCTGCCCGCTCTTCGGGATGGGCGAGTGGGATTCATCACGCATATATGTCTCCGCCTGCTGCTGGATGGAGCCCGGGTTCGGAAATTACTTACGGCTCAGATCTTTCGCCGGGTCGCTGATCGAGCGAAGATACTCACACTGCTGGATCGGCACGACGCTTCGCCGACCCTAGGAACCAACGACCGATACGAGGCCGGGCATTGACTGAGAGCTCCGAGCTGCAGGCCGCACCAGGTCAGGTGTTCTGGATCACTGGACTTTCGGGAGCAGGAAAGACAACGATCGGCCGTGAGCTTTGGACCCGCCTGCGGGCGTCGGGACGTCCGACGGTATTCCTTGACGGTGACATCCTTCGCCAGGCGATCGCGGAGGATCTCGACCACTCCGCACCGGGCCGGCAGCGGTCGGCTATGCGCAATGCCCGGATTTGTCGAGTTCTGTCTGTACAAGGCGTCGATGTGGTCTGTGCCACGATTTCGTTGCTGCATGACGTGCACCGGTGGAACCGGGCAAACATACCGGGCTATCGTGAGATCTATTTGCGGGTTCCGATCGAGGAACTCGTTCGTCGCGACCCCAAGCGACTTTACGCCGGCGCACGAAGAGGCGAGCCGAAGAACGTGGTCGGTCTCGATATTCCGCCGGAAGAGCCGAAGAAACCAGACCTTATCATCGAGAATCACGGACGGTTGGATGCAGCGGCGGCCGTCGATCTGATATTGGACCGTTTCTGCCGTGAGTCGGCGCCGGAACGCGCGGTACGCCTTCGAGACTCCGTGACCGGATGGACGAAGGCAGAGACGCTGGAACAGCTCGGCCCGATGTTGCGAAGCGCCGGCGTGCTGCCGCAAGTCCGGTTCACTATTGCGGAATGGAGAAGTGCACCTGAGGCAGTACGCGCGCAGATCGCCGCAGAACTTTGGAGCGCGCAACCACTGATCGTGCGCAGCAGCGCGCAGAACGAAGATGACGGATCGGCCTCCCAAGCCGGGAAATACCGATCGATCGGGAATGTCCGCGGCGCGGCCGAGATCGAGCAGGCGATCGAACAGGTGATTGCTTCGTTGGGAGTTGAGCAGGCGGCGGACCAGGTGTTCGTCCAACCGATGCTGCGGGACGTATTGATGAGCGGCGTCGCATTCAGCCGCGATCCGAACAGCGGCGGTCCCTACCTGGTGATCAATTACGAGAACAGTTCCGGTCGCACGGATACCGTCACCTCGGGGGCCGGCGCGGAACTCAAGACATTCTTCTGTCTCGAGCGCCGCGCCGATCGCGTCCCGTCTTCTCTCGCTGCCGTGGCCAACTTGCTGAAGGAACTCAAGCTGCTGTTGGGTCGTCCCGAGCTGGACGTGGAATTCGCCGTGGATAGCGGCGGAAAGCTCTATCTGCTGCAGGTGCGGCCGCTGGTAACCCGGCGACATTCCAGGATCCCGGTGGAGACGGTCAACCAGGCGGTCCACCGCATTTCCCGCAAAATCGAGCTCCTGAGCCGACCGCATCCGTACCTCCACGGCAGGCGCTCGGTATTCGGGGTGATGCCTGACTGGAACCCGGCCGAGCTCATCGGCCTGAAGCCGCGCCCCCTGGCGTTGTCGCTCTACCGAGAGCTGATCACAGACTCGATCTGGGCCTATCAGCGGGACAACTACGGGTACAAAAACCTGCGCAGTTTCCCGTTGCTGGTGAGCTTCCATGGACTCCCTTATATCGACGTGCGGGTTAGCTTTAATTCGTTTGTTCCGCGCGACATCTCCGGGCCATTGGCCGAGCATCTGGTCAACTATTACATCGACCGCCTGCTCGCACAGCCCAGCCTGCATGACAAAGTCGAGTTCGAGATCATCTTTTCCTGCTATACGCTCGACCTGCCCGAACGGCTGTCGGTGCTGGCGAAGTGTGGCTTCTCGGCCGAGGATCGCGATACGCTCGCAGCATCCCTACGAAACCTGACCAACCGGGTCATCAACGGAACCAACGGCCTCTGGCGCCAGGATCGGGACAAGATCGACATACTGGCCGACCGGCTGCCGATCTTGCGCGGGGCCGGGATCGATTCGATTAGCCGCATCTACTGGCTGCTCGAGGATTGCAAGCGGTACGGCACGCTGCCATTTGCAGGGCTCGCCCGTGCCGGCTTCATCGCCGTGCAATTGCTGCGATCGCTCGTTACAGTCGGCATCCTGGAGAGCTCTGAGTACGCGACGTTCATGGCCAGCCTGGATACTGTCGGTTCCCGCATCCGCCGCGATTTCGTGCAATTGGACAAGCCGGGGTTTCTGCGGCGCTACGGACATCTTCGTCCGGGAACGTATGATATCCTGTCGCCTCGCTATGACGAGGCGCCGGACCTGTATTTTTCCTGGCCGGCCGTGCGTGCGGAGATACCCGTGCCACCACGGTTCACTCTATCGACGGAGCAACTCCGGCGCCTCGAGCGGATGCTGAAGGAACACCGGCTGGAGCATGACGCGATCGGCTTCATTGAGTTCATCAAGGCCGGCATAGAGGGTCGCGAGTATTCCAAGTTCGTGTTCACCCGTAGCCTGAGTGATGCGCTGTCGGCGATCCGCCGCATCGGCGAGGAGAACGGTCTGTCGCTCGACGACTGCTCGATGCTGGACATCTCGGCCGTCCGCCTCTTGTATAGCGAGAGCGGTAATGTCGCGCAGAGGCTGCGCGACAGCGTCGAGGAGGGAAGGCGGCGCTACGAGTTGACGCGCCATCTCGTCCTGCCGCCGGTGATCTCCGGGCCCGAAGATGTGTTCGCCTTCCATCTGCTTCCGGCCCAGCCGAATTACATCACGCAGCGATCGGTGACGGCACCGGTTTCCACAATCGAAGATCCGCCGGAACGGTTCGCCGGCACGATTCTGTTTATTCCCAGCGCGGATCCGGGGTTCGACTGGATCTTCACTCGGGGCATTGTCGGCTTCGTGACGCAGTTCGGCGGCGTCAACTCCCATATGGCGATCCGTGCCGGTGAATTGAACTTACCGGCGGTTATCGGAGCCGGCGAGACTCTGTTCCGGCGTTGGGGCGCAGCTCGGGTGCTGCAACTCGACTGTGCCAATCACCACGTCGGGTACGTCCAATGAAGCTGGTCGCGATGACCCAGCGCGTTACCGTCGAACCACGGTATCGCGAACGACGGGATTGCCTCGACCAGGCGTGGATCCGGTTCATGCATCGCGCCGGACTGCTGCCCCTGCCACTGCCCAATCACCGGCGGACGGCCTGGGCATTGTGCGAGACCGCCGGCATTGATGGGGTTGTGCTGACGGGAGGAGGCAACCTCGAAGCCTATGGCGGCTCCTGTCCTGAGCGCGATGAAACCGAGTTCGCGTTACTCGACTTCGCAGAAGAGCACGCGATCCCGGTGCTGGGGGTTTGTCGCGGCATGCAGATCATTCTGCACCGGTTCAGGGTGCCATTGTATCCCATCGAGGGGCACGTGACGGGCCGGCAACGCGTTCTGATTGAGGGAAAGACGGTCGAGGTCAACAGCTATCACCAGCTCGCCGCGCGCGAAACGCAACCACCCCTCGAGACATGGGCTGTCGCGGAGGACGGGGCGATTGAAGCGACGCGTCATGTCAATGGCCGGATCCTTGGGATCATGTGGCACCCGGAACGCATGTCGCCATTCGCTACGGCCGATATTGAGCTGTTCCGACGTACCTTCGGGGCCGCTGCCGAATGCGTGCCGTAATCCTCGCCGCCGGTCGCGGCAGCCGGATGGGCTCGGTTGGCGACACGGGCCCGAAATGCCTCGTCGAACTCGCCGGTAAAGCCTTGCTTGATCGCCAGCTTGCGGCTCTTTCCGCGGCAGGCGCAAGCGAACTCGGCATCGTGCGCGGCTATCGGGCGGACCTGCTGGCCCGCCCGGGTCTCGTTTGCTTCGACAATCCGCGGTGGTCCGATACCAATATGGTGCTGTCCCTGGCAACAGCCGAAACATGGCTGAGCACTGGCCCGGTCATCGTCAGCTATGCGGATATCTTTTATCGCCGGGAAGTCGTACGCGAGCTTGCCGCGGCAGTCGGCGAGCTGGTCATTGCCTATGACCTTGGCTGGAAGAGGCTTTGGACCCGGCGGTTCGATAACCCGCTCAGCGACGCCGAGACATTCCGTGTCAGCCCGTCGGGGCGGCTTTTGGAGATCGGTGCCAGGGCTGACCGGATCGAGGCGATCCAAGGCCAGTACATGGGCCTGCTGAAGTTCACCCCCGCCGCCTGGCGTGCTGTGTCCCAACTGCTGAACGGGCTCGATCCGGCGTTGCGCGATTCGCTGGATATGACCGGGCTGCTGCGCCGCCTGCTCCAGCGCGACTATCCGGTGGAGACGCTGGCCACGGAGGGGAACTGGGGGGAGATCGACAGCCCCGCCGACTTGGCGCTCTACGAGCGAATGGCGCGGGACGGTGAGCTTACCCTGGATGGCTAGAGTGGATCGCGCTTGACTGGAATCGCGAAGCGATCCAGGAGCGCGTGAATCCGCTCGGTCAGACCAAGGAGAACGTGTTCAGTCACCCTGAACACGCTCTGGATGCACGGTGCCGTCCGGTGCTTTCTCCGGATTTGGCGGCCGGCCCTGCCACGGGCGGGAATCGGGGAACCGATTGAAAGCGCCGGAAGCCGGGCCTAAATCAGCCCGATCTTCGCCGCCGTCGCCGGCGAGGAGTATGCTCGCCTGGGCACGCCGCAGGATTTTGGCATGCTCGCCGCGAGCCTGCGGTTGCCTCCGTGCGCGACGACGCGGAATGCCGGATAGACCAGGGTCTTTGCGGGTGTGGCCGCCCGACACCCACTGCAACGGAGTGCTGTTTTCGGCATGGATGGGACGCAGCAGGCCGACCTACGCTCCCGGGCGGTGCCGATCCGTTCCCGTGGCAAGCTTGTGCGCCGCACGCTTTTTACCGCCGCGCTGGCCGCCATCATCGCGGTCGCTCTCTATGTCTATTTTTCAGGAGTCGGAATCGTCTCCACGGACGACGCCTTCACCGATGGCCAGCCGATCGCCATGGCGCCGCAGATCTCGGGGAAAATCGTCACCTTCAATGTCACGGACAATCAGTTCGTACACAAAGGCGACCTGCTGCTGGTGATCGATCCGCGTTCCTACGTCGCTGCCATCAATCAGGCCAAGGCCAGCCTCGCCTCGGCGGAGGCGGCTCTGGCCAGCGCCGGGCAGGGCCTCGCCATCGCCAAGGTCTCCTATCCCGCGCAGCTTGCCCAGGCGAAGGCCGCGCAGGAGGCCGCCGCCGCCAACCTCTTCCAGGCTGCCCAGAACGAGAAGCGCCAGCTCAACCTGCCGGCAGGCGTTGTCACCAGCATCCAGAATCAGGACAACGCGGTCGCCGCTGCCAACGCCGCCCGCGCTGCGCTCGCCCAGGCGAAAGCAAGCGTCGCCGCGGCAGACGACGTTGCCCAGCAGATCGCCGCTGCCGAGGCCGTGGTTGCGGAGCGGACGGCCGCGGTGACAGAGGCCCAGGCGGCGCTCGAAGAGGCCACGGTGAACCTTTCCTACACCCGGGTCACCGCACCTTCCTCCGGCTGGATCACCGACCGGGGCGTCTCGCTCGGCTCCTACGTCCAGCCCGGGCAGACGATGTTCAGCATCGTCAAACCCGATGTCTGGATCACGGCAAATTTCAAGGAGACGGATCTGCACTATATCCGGCCCGGGCAGGATGTCACGATTCGCGTCGATGCCTATCCGGATCTGCATCTCACCGGTCGCGTTGACAGCATCCAGAAGGGATCGGGCTCCGTATTCACGCCATTTCCCGCCGAGAACGCGACCGGCAACTTCGTCAAGATCGTGCAGCGGGTGCCGGTGAAGATCCAGATCACCGGCGGCCTCCCTGCCGGCCGTCCATTGCCGCTCGGGCTTTCCGTAGAACCCGTCGTCCACGTCCGATGAGCCCGGCCGAGCAGGCGGCGGACGCTGCCTGGCGTCCGCGCGCCAATCCATGGCTGATCTCGGTCGTCGTCACACTCGCGGCGTTCATGGAAATTCTCGACACCACGATCGTCAATGTCAGCCTGCCGTACATCGCCGGCAGCCTCTCTTCGAGCTACGACCAGGCAACATGGGTTCTCACCTCCTACCTCGTTGCCAACGGCATCGTGCTGCCGATCTCCGGCTGGCTCGGCCGGGTGATCGGGCGCAAGCGCTATTTTCTCGGCAGCATCATCTTCTTCTCGGTGTTCTCGTTCCTCTGCGGCAATGCCGCCACGCTCGGCCAGCTCGTCGTCTTCCGCCTCTTGCAGGGGTTCTGCGGCGGCGGGTTGCAGCCGAACCAGCAGGCGATCGTGCTCGACGTGATGCCGCCCGAGCAGCGTGGCCGTGCCTTCGGCGTGGTTGCCGTCGCCGTCGTCTTCGCGCCGATCATCGGCCCGACCCTGGGCGGCTGGATCACCGACAGCTATAGCTGGCGCTGGGTATTCTTCATCAACGTGCCGGTCGGAATCTTTGCCTTCATGATGGTCAACCGCCTGGTCGAAGACCCGCCGTGGGTGCTCAGAAGCCGCGCCCAGGGAAGGCATTTCGACCTGCCGGGCCTCTGCCTGATCGCGCTTGCCATCGGCTGCACCCAGATCATGCTCGATCGCGGCGAGGACGCCGACTGGTTCTCCTCGCCGGCGATCCGGCTGCTCGCGGTGATCGCCGCGCTGGCGGCGGTCGGCGCGATCTTCTGGCTGACCGAGGCGCGCCACCCGATCGTCAATCTTGCCGTCTTCCGTGATCGCAATTTCTCGCTCGGCTGCCTGATGGTGGTCGGCCTTTTTGGAGTTCTCTATTCCAGCGGCGTCATCATCCCACAGCTTGCACAGGTGTATCTCGGCTACACCGCGCTGCTGGCGGGCCTGGTGCTTTCACCCGGAGCGGTGGTGGTGCTGCTGCTCATTCCGCTGGTCACCCGCGTCCTGATGCCGCACCTGCAAACGCGCCTGATCATCGCCTGCGGGCTTCTCGTTCTGGGCTTCGCCTTCATCTACACGAGCAGGATCACGCCCGACCTCGATTTCTGGACCCTGATGACGATGCGGCTGATGCAAAGCGCAGGCCTCGCCTTCCTGTTCGTCCCGATCAGTACCAGCGCCTACATCACGGTGCCGCGCGAGCTCAACAACGATGCCTCCGCGCTCTATGTCCTGATCCGCAATATCGCCGGATCGGCGGCGATCTCCATCGCGACGGCGATGATCGCCACGGGCACGCAGGCCAACATGGCCGTTCTTGCCACCCATCTGGATCCGGCGAGCCATGCCTACCGCTCGGAGCTCGCCAAAGTGACCGCCGCCCTGGCGCGCCTTGGCTGGGGCCCGGCCCAGATACCCTATCAGGGGATGGGCTGGATGTACCAGGCGCTGAATACGCAGGCGGCGTTCCTTGCCTATCGCAACATCTTCATCGATTGTGCGATCATCTCCTTCGCCATCATACCGTTCGCGTTCCTGTTCGGGCCGATGCGCGTCGGTGCGGTGCGCGGCGGCCACTGAGCGGGCCCGCCGTACGTGCGCAACGTCGCCCGGATTCGGCCTGAAGCATCGCGGGCTGTGCCGATCCATGGGAAAACTGACGGAGTTCCTGTAAGAAGAGGTGCAAAGGAGGCGGCTGTGGGAGTCGGGCTCTCCCTGCGACACATGGCATGCGTTTTGGGTGCGTTCGCATTGCCTGCACTCCTGTCTTGCACAGGGGGCTACGACGCCCCCCTTCACAACGCGATGGTCCCTGCCGACGAGAAGGCCGCCGAATACCTCAACAGCGGCGAATGGCCGGAGGCAAGAGAGGAGCTGCTGGCAGCCATCAAAAGCATCCGGCCCGGCACAGATGAGTACTACGGCGATCTGTCCCTGATCTACGGTCACTCCCTGATGCTGTCGCGGATCGGCTACACGTTCGCGATGCAGGATGACCTCGGCGATGCCCGGACATATTACGACGCTTCCATTACGAGCTTGGCCGACGGCATCAAGACGCATAATTCTCTCGCGCGGCTTGGCGCGGTTGATCCGAGTCTGGCCCTCGATTGGGTGTCCGGCCTCGCCGCCGACATTCGCTCACGCGAAACCGGCACGGCAGTTGTGGGGCCGGAGATTCCCACGGCCTCGGACCATGCCGTTGGCACAGCTCCCGCCGGGGTGACAGGGACTGACGGTGTGCGGTTCGTGACCTTCGGGGGATTCGAGATGTTCGGAGCGATCGGCAGGGTATCCGCGCCGGGACCGAGGTTCTGCACGGGAACGGTGGTCGGCTACCGGCTTGTCCTGACCGCTGCACATTGTGTAACCGATGATGCCGGTCGGCCGCTGCCGGGAAATGACCTCTTTTGGCCGAGCTCCGAGATACCAATCGTGACCGGGACCCGTCCGTCGGTCCCTGTGGTGGGAATTGACACCGCCCACGGCGCATCGTGGGATAAATCACCTTCTGACGACTGGGCTTTTCTTGTGCTGAAAGTCCAGCCGCACGATCCGCTCAAGGCAGGGAAGTTCGTGGACATTGCCGGTCCGGAAGCCGGTCAGGCAATAGCGCTCGGTCCCCCGCGGCTCGAGGGTTCCGTAGTAGCGGCCGGGTATTCGAGTGACATCGATAAGGGGGAGTTCATCAGCGTCGATTGGGGTTGCCATCCGCTGGCCGCCTCGAAAGACATTATTCTCACGAACTGCGTCCTTTCGTTCGGCGCCTCCGGCGGCCCGCTCTTCGTCGTCCGGGGCGGTCGGCCTGCGCTGATCGGCGTGATCTCGTTCAAGGGCACGCTCCAGCCGCGGAGAGTGCCGGTGACCGGAGGTGTTCTGGACTCTTCGTGGAAGCAGGAGCTCTACCGGTTGCGCCGCGCGTATCCGCTGCCCCGCGGACTTTATTCCGACACACAGGCGTACTGCGGGCACGATCCGGAAGATTGTCTCTGACCCACCGGCCCGACGGGGCCAGCAGACCGGACTAGTGCCCCGAGTCGCTCATAGTGCTGGGTATAGCCTCTTACTCACCAGTCGGAAACTTAGACTACAAATAATTGTAAGGCGAAAGAATAGCTTGTACCATGCGAGCGTTGGCGCTACGGTGCCGGCATGGTTCGAGACGGCAGGAAATTAGACCACAAGACGCTGGAGGAAATCCGGCGTATGGCGGTCGAGCGGGTGCGAGAGGGCGAGGCGCCGAGTGCAGTGATC
>JASHOF010000004.1 GCA_030041255.1 Acetobacteraceae bacterium | reverse complement strand
GGGCGCCCGCCGTCACGCGGCCGGCCACCGTCGGGAGCGGGGGCACATTCGCCGGCCTGAGCGACGGCTCGCGGGCCACGCAATATGGTGCTCGCGGGGCACAAAGCCGCAGCTTCCAGCAAGCGGGGCGCGGCGGCGGCGGGTTCCGGCCGGCCGCCGCCGGTGGCGGAGGACGCCGATGACGCCGCCTCGCATGGCTGTCGCGCAAGCGCTCCGCGGCGGGCCGTGGCGCGCCTTCGTCCTTCGCTCCCTCCTCGTGCTGAGCCTGCTCGCGGCGCCGATCGCGGCTGTGGCCGCGACAGCGCAACAGAGCTTTGCCAGCGCCGAACAGGCGGTGGCGGCGCTGGTTACGGCCCTGCGGGCGAACGATACCGCGGCGCTTTCCACAATCCTCGGCCCCGGCAGTGCGAAGCTTGTTTCCTCCGGCGATGCGGTCGCAGACGCCACGG
Organism: Acetobacteraceae bacterium; assembly: GCA_030041255.1. GTDB lineage: Bacteria > Pseudomonadota > Alphaproteobacteria > Acetobacterales > Acetobacteraceae > JAKAWQ01. Next base: position 16,829 of record JASHOF010000004.1, on the reverse strand, counting down.
CCAGGCAGCACTTCGTTGCGTCGTACGACGAGCAGCACAGGCTGGTATCGGGCGGGATCGGCCAGATGCTGCTCGAAGTCGGCAGCAACGACTGGCAACTGCCGATCCCGATTGTCGAGACGGCCGGCACGTGGCGCTTCGATTCAGCTGCCGGTGCGCAGGAACTGATCAATCGGCGGATCGGGCGAAACGAAATCCTTGCCATCCGGACGCTGCTCGCCGTGGTCGATGCGGAGAAGCAATTTTTCGCGCTGGCCGCCCAGCAGGGCCAGGGCGAATTCGCCCAACGGCTGGTCAGCACGCCCGGCAATCGAGACGGGCTCTACTGGCCGGCAACGAGCAAGGAAGACGAGAGTCCACTCGGGCCGCTTGTCGAAACTGCGGAAGCCGAAGGCTACCCGGGCGAACTCGTGGCAGGCAAACCAACACCCTATCAGGGATACTATTTCCGGATCCTGAAGGCGCAGGGACCCTCCGCCGACGGCGGGGCAAAATCCTACCTGGAGAACGGCCGCATGACAGGGGGCTTCGCCGTGATCGGCTGGCCTGCCTCCTTCGGCGCCTCCGGCGTCATGACTTTCATCGTCGATCAGGGTGGCACCGTCTTCCAGAAGGATCTCGGACCTGGCACCGCTCAGGCGCAAGCTGCCATCACGACGTTCGATCCCGACCTGAGCTGGACCCGCATCGAGGTGGCGAACCACTAGTGTCCTGCCCCCGCCGTTTGCTGCCGCCGGCAGCAACCGAAAGGGGATGAGAGGCCACTAAAAATAAAGAATAGTGTGCCGACCGCTGTGGTGCATCCTACGGTACCAAGCGGTGGAGTCGGCACACCAGGTCCGCGCATCCCATGCTGCCTGCTACAAGGCGGAATGCTCGTCACGCTCGTCATCCTGCTCGGGGGGACCGCGATCGCCGTCACCCTGACCCGCCGCCTCCGGCTCGGCTCCATCCTCGGCTACCTGCTGGCCGGTGTCGCCATCGGTCCCTCCGGCTTCGGCCTCATCACCGATATCCACCAGATCAGGAGCGTTTCGGAACTCGGCATCATCATGCTGCTGTTCCTGATCGGGCTGGAGCTGAGACCGCACCGGCTCTGGGTGATGCGCAAGTCCCTGCTCGGGCTCGGGCCTGCCCAACTCGTTCCGACCGCGCTCGTCATCGGCGGACTGGCCACGGCGGGTGGGCTCGCCTGGCCCGACATCGCCGTGCTCGGCGCGGGACTGGCCCTTTCTTCGACCGCGATCGCGCTGCCGATGTTGCAGGAGAAGAACCTCCTTCCCTCCATCGGCGGGCGCGACGCCTTCGCCGTGCTTTTGTTCCAGGACATCGCCTTCGTGCCGCTGGTGGCGCTGGTGCCACTCCTCTCGAGCGGGCATCTGCCAACCCATGTGCCCTGGCTCGAGGTGCTGCGCGCGCTGGCTGCCGTAGCCGTGATCCTGATTGGCGGCAGCCTCCTGCTCCGCCCGGCCTTCCAGGCCGTGGGCGGGGCGAAGACGCCCGAGCTTTTCTCCGCAACCGCGCTCCTGGTGGTGCTCGGCACCGCGGCGATTGCCGACTGGGCCGGGCTCTCGGCCTCGCTTGGCGCCTTCATCGCCGGCGTGCTGCTTGCCGATTCCGAATACCGCCATGAGCTGAAGGCCGATATCGAACCGTTCCAGGGGCTGCTGCTCGGATTTTTCTTCATCTCGGTCGGCATGTCGGCCGACATCGGACTGGCCGCTCAGCATCCAGTCGCGGTGACACTCGCCGTCGTGGGATTCCTTGCCGTCAAGACGGCGATCGCCTTCGGCCTCGGTTTTTTCAAGCGTGATTCGGTAACCGGTGCACTCCGCTTCGCGCTGGCGCTGGCGCCGGGAAGCGAGCTTTGCTTCGTCTTTTTTGCCGCCGCGGCGGAGTTCGGCGCGCTGTCGCCGCGGGTTGCCGGATTCGCCACGCTCGCGGTCGCGCTGTCGATGGTGGCGACACCGATTCTGTTTGCGCTATCGGAGAATCTGCTGGTCCCACGGCTGGAACGGCAGAAGCCACCGGCGCCGGACATTTTCCCCGAAACCGCGACGCCGGTCCTGATCTGCGGATTCGGGCGCATGGGCCAGGTGGTCGGCCGGGTGCTGAACATGCAGCACGTCCCCTTCACCGCGCTCGACAGGAGCCCGGCGCAAATCTCGGTCGTCCGCCGCTTCGGCGGCAAGGTTTATTTCGGCGATCCGGCCCGGCCCGAAGTGCTGCGCGCGGCCGGTGCGGAGGAGGCCCGCGTGCTGGTGGTCACCGCCGACGACGAGGCCGGGGTACTGGCGATCGTGGACACGGCGAAGCGTCACTTCCCGCACCTCGCGATCCTGGCACGCGCCCGCAATCGGCGTTCCGCGCACCGCCTGATGGACCGCGGGCTCACGCGCATCATCCGCGAGACCTATTTCTCGAGCCTCAGGCTTGCGGAATGGGTGCTGGAGGATCTCGGCATCGCGAGAGAGGAGGCGCGGCACACGATTGCGCTCTTCACCGACTACGACGAGCGCCTGCTCGAACAGACGCACGCGATCTACACCGACGAGAAGCAGCTCATCCAGACGACGCAGCAGGCGGCTGACGAACTGGCGATGCTGCTCGATGCCGATCGGGCAAGAAGCTGAGCGGGCGAGCGGCACCGGCAGGCAGAGTCTGGCCGGTCGCGCGCCGGCCATGCTACGGCCCTGCCATGCGCGCTCCCCGCCGGTCTGCGTCGTGCTGAAACGCCTGGCAAAGGCGCCGGCGACACAGCGGCTGCTGGCCCGGGTCCTGTTTCTCTACACGCGCTTCGCCTACGCGACCACCGGCTGGCGGCTGCTCGGCGCCGAACATGTCCGCCCACATATCGAGGGCGAGCCGGTGATCGTCGCTTTCTGGCACGAGCGCCAACCGCTGATGCCGATGCTGTGGATGCGAGCGCGCCGGGAGGGAAGCAAGGCGAGCGTGCATGTGCTCACCAGCCGCCATCGCGACGGCCGATTCGTGGCCGTGGTGATGGAGAGCTTCGGCATGAAGAACGTGGGCGGCTCGAGTTCACGCGGAGGGGCGGCCGGTCTTCGGAACCTGTGCGGACTGCTGGCGGCCGGGGACCATGTCGCGATCACCCCGGATGGGCCGCGCGGCCCGCGGCGGGTGGCCCAACCGGGTGTGGCGCAGATCGCGGCGCTGGCCGGCGTCAAGGTGCTTCCGTGCGCCGCCCAATCCAGCCGCCGCATCTGCCTTTCGACGTGGGACCGGATGGTGATGCCGCTGCCGTTCGGGCGTGCCGTGATCGTCTGCGAGCCAACGATCACGGTCTCCCGCGATGGCTGGGAAGAAGCCTTGCCGGAGATCGCTGCCGCCATGACGAGGGCCGCCGATCGGGCCGACCGGGAGTGCGCGACATGAACGGCGCTCTGGCGGCAAGGCTGTGGGCGATCAGTGCCAGCCTTGCCGCGCCGGGCCTTCGCCTGTGGCTCTGCCGCCGCCTGGCACGTGGCAAGGAACGGCACGGACGGCTGGCCGAGCGGCGGGGCGTCGATCCCACGCCGCGGCCGGCCGGCCGGCTGTTGTGGCTGCATGCGGCGAGCGTCGGCGAGACGGTGTCCGTCTTGCCCCTGCTGGCCGCCCTGGGGCGGAAGGACGCTCAACTGCACTTCCTGGTGACGACGGGAACCGTGACCTCGGCCGCTCTCTTGCAGGAACGGTTGCCCGGCCTCGATCTCGGGCTCCGCGCGCGCCACCGCTTCGTCCCGCTCGACGTGCCGCGATGGGTCCGGCGCTTTCTCGAGCATTGGCGGCCGGATGGCGGGGTTTTCGTCGAGAGCGAGCTGTGGCCGAACCTGGTCGCGGCTGCCAGGGCGCGCAAGATCCCGCTTGCGCTCCTCAATGGGCGGCTTTCCGGCAGAAGCTACACGCGCTGGCGGTGGCTGGCCCCGGGCCTTGCGCGGCGAATGCTGACAAGCTTCGGCATGATCGCCGCCCGTTCGGAGCTGGACGCCAAGCGTCTCGGGCGGCTTGGCGCGGGACGGGTCGAGACGCCGGGCGATCTCAAGCTGGCGGCAGAACCTCTGCCGGTCAACGAGGCCGAACTCGGCCGGCTCAGCGCCCTCTTTGGCGATCGGCCGCGGTGGCTTGCCGCCAGCACCCACCCCGGGGAGGAGGCGATCGCGGCGGCAGTGCACCGGCGCCTCGCCCGGGAGTTTGCGGGCCTGGTCACCATCATCGCCCCGCGCCACCCGGAACGCGGGACGGAAATCGCCGCCACGCTCGCCGATCTCGTGCCGAAGCGCCGCGCGTTGGCCGAAGACCCGCCGCCCGGCGGAATATGGATTGCCGATACGTTGGGTGAGCTTGGCCTCCTCTACCGCCTGGCACCGGTGGCTTTCATCGGCAAGAGCCTGACCCGGCGTGGCGGCCAGAATCCGCTCGAGGCAGCACGGCTCGGGGCGGCGATCGCGAGCGGGCCGCACACGGAGAATTTCGCCGCCGTGGCGGCGCAGCTTGAAGAGGCGGGTGCGCTGGCCAGGGTGGCGGACGAAGAGGCGCTGGCACATTGGGTCGGCAGCATGCTCCGCGATGTGGCAGCCGCGCGCGCCAAGGGCGCGGCCGCGCTCGCCGCGACGGCGGCAAGCGCCGAGCTGCCGGAACGGCTCGCTGACGCATTACTCGCCCTGATCGGCCGGCAAGGGGATCGCTGAGAGCCCGTGCCGCGAGCGCCACGCTTCTGGATGGAAGGCGAAAGATCGCCAGGAAACATATTGTTTCCGTTGCTTCTTTCTCCCGCGTCCGCGGTCGCCACAAGAATTGCCGCACGGCGGGCGAGGCGCCCCGGGTTCGCCGCGCCGGTGCCCGTGATCTGCTGCGGCAATGTCACGCTCGGCGGAGCCGGCAAGACGACCCTGGCGCTGGACCTCGCCCAACGCCTCAGGCATGCCGGGGTGGCGGTGCACATCCTCGCGCGCGGCTATCGCGGGAGCCTCAAAGGCCCGTTGAGAGTAGAGGCTGGCCACGATGCGCCGGAGGTCGGTGATGAAGCTCTGCTGCTTGCCGCCGCAGCGCCGACCTGGATCGGCGCCGATCGTGCCGCCACTGCGCGCGCGGCGATGAGAGCCGGCGCAGAGGCGCTCGTGATGGATGACGGGATGCAGAATCCGACCCTCGAGAAATCCTTTGCATTCATTGTGATCGACGGCGCGGTTGGGTTCGGGAACGGGCGTGTGCTGCCGGCGGGGCCGCTGCGCGAGCCGGTTCATGCCGCAGCCCGGCGAGCGCAGGCCGCGGTGCTGATCGGGCCGGACCGGCGGGATGCACGCGCCCTCCTGCCGCCCGCGCTTCCCGTGCTGACGGCAGAGCTTCTACCGGGGCCGGAGGCGGCCATACTGAATGGACGGCGGGTCCTTGCATTCGCCGGCATCGCGCGGCCGGAGAAGTTTTTCGCAAGCCTGGAAGCGGTCGGGGCAGTGCCGGTTGCCCGCCACCCCTATGCGGATCATCACCTTTATCGGCCGGCCGAGATGGCGCGCCTCTTTGCCGAAGCCGAGCGGCTGGAGGCGTTGCCGGTCACGACCGCCAAGGACGTGGTCCGGCTGCCCGCGGCAGCACGGGCGCGCGTTTCCGTGCTGTCGGTCTCGCTGGCCTGGGATGACCCGGCAGCGCTTTCGGCGCTGCTTTCCCCCCTCTTTCCGGCAATGGCCCGGGCATGACGCCGCGGCACCGGATGGAGGCCCTCCTCGTCAAGGCCGCCTTTGGCCTGCTCGGTCGGCTGCCGCCCGCCCGAGCGGCCCGGCTTGCGGGCGGTATTGCGAGGGCGATCGGGCCGCTGCTACCGGTCTCGCGGGTCGCCCGGACCAATCTTCGCCTGGCCATGCCTGAGCAGGACAGGACGGCGCGGCGCCGGATCGTGCGTGGGCTGTGGTGGAATCTCGGCTGCACGGTCGCCGAGATGCCGCATCTCTCGGAGTTTCGCGCCAGCGGCACAGCGGCCAGCTACGACATCACGGGCACGGAGACTTTGCGCTGGCTGACCGCGAAGGGCGGCCCCGCGATTTTCTTTTCCGGGCATATCGGGAACTGGGAACTGCTCGCCCCGTGCGCGGCGGCGCACGGAGTGCGCTTGGCGGTGCTGTATCGCGCCGCGGACAATCCGGCCGTCGATGAGCTGACCGCGAGATTCCGCCGCCTGGCGATGGGTGGAAATTTGACGATGCTGCCCAAGGGGGCCTCGGGCGCGCGCGGCGCGATCGCGCATCTCGCCAGAGGCGGGTTCATCGCGATGCTCGCCGATCAGAAGATGAATGACGGGATCGAGGTGCCTCTGTTCGGCCACCCCGCGATGACCGCCCCGGCAGTGGCCGCCCTCGCCCTCCGCTTTCGCTGCCCGGTCATTCCGGCGCATACGGAGCGGCTTGGCCCGGCGCGTATCAGGGTGATCGTCGAGCCGCCGCTCGAGCTTCCGGATAGCGGCGACCGCGGCGCCGACATCGCCGCCCTGACGCGCGCCGTGAATGCCTGCCTCGAGCGCTGGATCAGGGCCCGGCCGGAAGGCTGGCTGTGGCTGCATCGGCGTTTCGCCAAGGAGATCTATCGCCGGCACTCCCGCCGTGCCTGACGCGGCTCTTCGCGCCTCAGGCCTGCTTGATCTCGGCAACCTTGCCGCCGCTCAGGCGGAGAAGCTCGGCAGCACTGGTGCGAAAGACGTGCGCGGATGATCCGGCAGCGGCCCAGATCGGGTCGAGGGCAAAGAGATCCTGGTCGAGCAGCACGAGCGGCGGCGCCGTGTGCCCGACCGGGGCGACGCCGCCGATCGCAAAGCCGGTCGTCTCCCGCACGAAGTCGGCATCGGCGCGGGTCAGCGCCACGCCGAGAGCCTGACCCGCCTTGACCGGATCGACGCGGTTGGCCCCGGAGGCGATGATGACCGCGGCGCGCGAACCGGCGCGAAAGACGATCGACTTCGCGATCTGCGCCACCGTGCAGCCGACGGCGGCGGCGGCCTCGGCGGCAGTACGGGTGCCGGCCGGAAAGACCGTGATGGTATCCGGGTGCCCCGCTCTTTGCAGGGCTGCGCGCACGCGATCCACCGATCCCTGCCCGTTCATTGCCTCGCCTTCTCTCCGAGACGGCTTGCATCGGGCGGCCTCGAGCGCCGAGATGAGCACGCGATGGACCCGCTCGCGCTCTATATCCACTGGCCATTCTGTCTCGCCAAGTGCCCCTATTGCGATTTCAACAGCCATGTCCGGGAGCAGATCCCGGAACAACGGTTCTGCGGCGCCCTGCTGCGGGAGCTCGAGTGGGAGGCCGGGCGCCTCGGTTCGCGACCGCTTGCCTCGATCTTCTTCGGCGGCGGCACGCCGAGCCTGATGGCGCCGGAGACCGTTTTCCGCCTGATCGAAGCGGCAAGCGCGTCTTTCTCGCCGCTGCCGGAAATCGAGATCACGCTCGAAGCCAATCCGACCAGCGTGGAGCGGAGCAAACTCGCTGCCTTCCGCGAAGCCGGTGTCAACCGCCTCTCGCTTGGCGTGCAGAGCCTCGACGATCAGGCGCTCCACTTCCTCGGCCGACGGCATTCGGCGGCCGAGGCGCGTGCCGCGCTCACCGTCGCGCGCGAGATATTTCCCCGCGTCTCCTTCGACCTGATCTACGCTCGTCCCGGACAGGATCTGTCCGGCTGGCGGGCGGAGCTGGCCGCAGCGCTTTCCTTCGGCCCCGACCATCTTTCGCTCTATCAGCTCACGATCGAGCCCACGACGCCCTTCGCGGCGCTCACCGCGCAAGGGAAGCTCGCACTTCCGCCCGCCGAGACGGCGGCCGCGCTGTACGAGGCGACCACCGAAGAAGCTGCAAAGCACGGGCTTCTGCCCTACGAAATCTCGAATTATGCGCGCCCGGGCGCCGAATGCCGGCACAATCTCGCGTACTGGCGCTATGCCGATTACGCCGGCATCGGTCCCGGCGCACACGGACGGGTCACGATCGGTGATTCGTTGCTTGCCACGCGCCGCCGCCGCGCTCCGGAAGCCTGGGCCGCGCGGGTCGAGGCGCACGGGCACGGCACGGATGAGGAGGAAGCGCTGTCGCCCACGGAGCGCGCGCGCGAAATGCTGTTGATGGGGCTCCGGCTTGCCGAGGGGATCGACCCGGAACGCTTCCTCGCCCGCGCCGGCCTTGCTCTCTCCTCGGCCATCGACCGGCAGGCGCTTGCCGATCTGCTGGCCGCGGGCTATCTCGCCTGGCGCGGCGGGAAACTCGCCGCGACGGAGGCCGGGCGCCTCCGGCTCGATGCGCTGCTGCCGCGCCTCGTGCGCTGACCTATTTCCGCGCCAGCAAGCGGCGCAATTCTGCGAGCGGGCGTGTGTTCAGGATATCCGCCGCTTCGAGCCAGCCGCGCCTTGCCTGATCGACCCCGTAGCGCATCAGCGCGAAGTCGGCCGGCGCATGCGCATCGGTCGAGACCGCAAGCCTGAGCCCGATCTCCTTCGCGAGCCGGCAATGATGGGCACCCAGATCCAGCCGCTCCGGCTGCGCATTGACCTCGAGATAGCAGCCGCGCTCGACGGCACCCCGCATCACGCGCTCCATGTCGACGGCGTACGGAGCGCGCTTGTTGATCAGCCGGCCGGTCGGGTGGCCGATCACGTTGAGCAGCCGGTTGTCCATCGCCCGCAACAGCCGCTCGGTCTGCTGCTGCCCGGAAAGTGCGAACCCGGTGTGGATCGAGCCGACCACGAGATCGAGCCGGCTCAGGATCGAATCCGGCAGGTCGAGCGCGCCATCCTCCAGGATATCGACTTCGATCCCAGCCAGCAGGGTCATGCCGGCGAGTGTCGCGTTCAGCTTCTCGACGGCCGTGATCTGCCCGGCCAGGCGCCGGGCGTCGAGCCCGTGCGCCATCGCCATGCGCCGGCTGTGGTCGGTGACCGCGATATAGGCGTAGCCGCGCGCCTTCGCCGCCCGGGCCATCTCGGCCAGGGTTGCACGGCCGTCGGTTGCGTTCGTGTGCAGGTGGAGATCCCCCTGGATATCCTCGATGCCGACCAGGCTCGGGAGGGTGCCGGAGCGCGCGGCTTCAATCTCCCCTTCGGCCTCGCGCAGCTCGGGTGGAATGAAGCGGAGGCCGAGCTCCTCGTAGATTTCGGCCTCGCTCCTGGCCGGCAGCCGTCGCGCCCCCTTGAAGAGGCCGTACTCGTTCAGCTTGAGGCCACGCTCGAGCGCGAGCTGCCGGAGGCGGATCGTGTGCGCACGCGAGCCGGTGAAATAGAGCAGCGCCGCGCCGTAGCTTGCCTTGCCCACCACCCTGAGATCGACCTGGAGCCCGGCGGAACGCAGCACGAGGCTGGCGCGCGTGCTTCCCTGCTCCAGCACCTCCTTCACATCGTCATAGCGCAGGAAGCGCTGCATCGCCGGGCCCGGATCCTCCGCTGCGACGACGAGATCGAGATCGCCGACGGTCTCGCGCCGGCGCCGGCAGCTCCCGGCGACCTCGGCCAGTTCGACATGCGGAGCCTTTCGGAGTGCGGCGAGGAGCGGGGCCACGATCTCGTCGGCGGTCGCGAGTGGCGTGCGGGGTTTCTGCCCTGTGCCCTCTTTGAGGGCCGCCGAGAGCTTTGCCGCGACGGCGCGACCGACGCCCGGCACCTTGGCAACGGCGCCCGCCGCGAGTGCAGCACGAAGTTTCTCGACAGAATCGATCCCGAGCGCCTCGTGCAGCCGGTACACGCGCTTCGGGCCGAGCCCCGGCAGGGTGAGAAGTGTGGTGATGCCATGCGGCAACTTCGCGCGCAGCGCTTCGAGGATCGGCAGGCTCTCTCCTTGCGCCAGGGCTGCGATCTTCTGGGCAAGGTCGGCGCCGATGCCCGGCAGCGCCTCGAGCCGCTCGCCTGCCGCGAGCATTTCCGCGACATTGCGCGGCCAGGCGCCCACGGTGCGCGCGGCCGCCCGATAGGCACGCACACGGAATGGATTGGCCTGATCGATCTCGAGCAGATCCGCGATCTCTTCGAGCGCAGCGGCAATCGCGGCGTTGGCGAGAGGCATTGCCCTTACGCGGCAGAGCCGGGCGCTGGCACCTCGCCGAGCAGCAGCACCGCCGTGCCGGCCTCGGCAAGCAGGCGGGCAAGGAAGCCTTGCAAATCCTCATCGACGCCCGCCCGGTCCAGCACGACCAGCCGCGCACCGGCGGTGCGGAGTGCGCGGGCGATCAACCCGGCGTCCTGGCCCGGCACGCGACGGAGGCTGAGCCGTGCCGGCGGCATACCCGCTTCCCGCAACGCCGCCTCGGCCTCTGCCTCGGATGAGATTGCGTCCTCGGGGACGATCAGAACCACGTCTTCAGCCGAGGCCCGCGCGATCGCGGCAGCGACCTCGATGGCGTCGGCTCCCGCTGCCGGCAGCAGCAGCGCGATCCCATGACGCCGCCCCGCTGGCCGTGCCGGCACCAGCAACAGCCCGGGCCGCTGGTTGCCGAAGCCTTCGCCGCTCCGGCTTCGGATTGCCGCCGCCCTGACGGCGCCCGGCTCGACCAATACGAGAATATCCTCGGGCCGGCTGTGCTCGATGAGCGCACCGTGCGGATCCCCGCGCAGCACGGCAAAGCTGCTTGGGACGCCGAGCCGGGCCGCGGCCTCCGCCAACAGGCGTCTCGCTTCACCCGCCGCCGCCCGGAAGTCCTCCAGCATCTGCGCCGGATCGAGCGCCTGCCAGGTTTGGCCAGGCAGCCTGAGTTCGCGTGCGAACGGGAGTGCTGAGAGGGAGAAGAGTGCCTCGTCCTCGACGAAGATCCCCTGGAGCTCAAGCTCCAGGAGATGCGCAAGCTCGGCCGCGAGAAGGAACGGAGGCGCCTCGGCGTGCCCCTCGCGCACCATCACCAGGACGCGCCGATAGTGATGCGGGCGGGCCATGATCAGCGCTTTTCCCGATCCTTTTCGTCCCGCTCGGACGCCTCGCGCCGGATGCGCGCGTACTCGTGCAGGCGCTCTTCGATGAGGCGGTTGACGCTTCCTTCGGGCCAGGCGCCGTCCGCGCCGCGAGCGCTCGCCGGATGGCCGGTCAGGAGGGCGATGCCCTCGTCGATCGTGGCAATCGGGTAGATCGCGAATTTTCCCGCGGCGGCGGCGGCTACGACGTCCTCGCGCAGCATCAGGTGCTGCACGTTCGAAGCCGGAATCAGCACGCCTTCTGTTCCGCTGAGCCCGCGGGCGGCGCAGATATCGAAGAATCCCTCGATCTTCTCGTTCACTCCGCCGATCGCCTGCACGATGCCGTGCTGGTTGACCGAGCCCGTGACAGCGAGATCCTGGCGGAGCGGCAGGCCGGAGAGGGCGGAGAGCAGCGCATAAAGCTCGGCCGAGGAAGCGCTGTCACCCTCCACGCCGCCGTACGACTGCTCGAAGACGAGGCTCGCGGAAAGCGACATCGGCCGGTCGAGGGCATAGCGCCCGGCGAGGAAGCCCGCGAGAATCAACACCCCTTTCGAGTGCAGCGGCCCGCCAAGCTCTACCTCGCGCTCGATATCGACGATCCGCCCCGCGCCGGGGCGAACGCGGCAGGTGATGCGCGAGGGCCGGCCAAAGGCGTGCGTGCCGAGGGACAGCACGCTCAGGCCGTTGACCTGGCCGACGCGCTCGCCGGAGGTGTCGACCAGCGCAATCCCGCGCAGGATCATCTCCCGCGAGCGGTCCTCGATACGCGCGGCGCGGCGGATCTGCCGCGCGATCGCGTCCGTCACGTCCGCACGCGTGACCAGCGCCCGCCCACTCTCGCGGGCGAGATGATCGGCTTCGGCCATCACGTCCCTGATTCGCTCCACGAGCAGCGTGAGCTTCTCGGAATCCTCTGCAAGCCGTGCCGCATGTTCGATCAAGCGGGCAACCGCGGCGCGCTCGAGCGGATGGAAGGAGGCCTCTTTCGCGATGCCGCCGATCAGCCGCGCCATTGCCGCCTCGCTCGGCGCCGAGCGCTCTGTTTCGTCATCGAAATCGGCAAGCACCTTGAACAGCGTCGCGAAATCCGGATCGGCGGCAGAAAGCAGGTAGTACAGCAACCGCTCGCCGAACAGCACCACCTTGACATCCAGCGGAACGGGGTCCGGCTCCAGCGTCATCGTCATCGCGAGACCGAGGAACCGCCCGGCATCCTCGATCACGATCTCCCCGCGCAGGAGCGCGCGCTTCAGCGCCGGCCAACTGAACGGCTCGCTGAGCAGGCTGCGTGCATCGATCAGGACGATGCCGCCATTGGCGCGGTGCAGCGCGCCCGCCTTGATCAATTGGAAGTTCGTGACCAGCGCGCCCTGCTGGGAAAGATAATCAACGCGGCCGACGAGATTGCCGAGCGTAGGGTGCAGCTCCTCGACCACGGGTGCCGGGCCATCCGGGCCGGCGCAGCTCACCAGCACGTTCACCTGGTAGCGCTCGAGAAAGGCACTGCGAACGGTGCCGAGCTGGGCCTCTTCCTCGCCTCCGCTGCCGGCGAAGAGGCCGACATTCTCCAGCAGATCCGCGCGAACCTGCTCGAAATGAGCGCGCACCTTGTCGAGGCCGGCGAACGGTGCGCTTGCCTCCTCGATCAGGTGGCCGAGGGCAAATTCCGCCATCTCACGGTCGAGCGCCCTGACCGCTTCGCGCCGCTCGCGCTCCAGGCGCGGGATGGCCCGCAACGTTTCTTCGAGGCTGTGCTCGACTTCCTGGATTGCCGCCTGCGCGGCGCGCTTTCGCTCCTCCGGCCAGGCATTGAACTCTTCGGGTGGCACGACTTTGCCCGCTTGCGCCGGGGCCACCGCAAATCCGGTCGGGGTGCGCAGGATCGCCGTTCCCTTGGCTTCGGCGGCCTCGCCCAGCGCCTGGAAGGCCCGTTCGTTCCGACCACGGAACTGACTCTCGACCGCCCCGCGCCGGCGCTGATAATCTTCGCTCTCGAAAACGGCAGCGAGCGCACTCTTGAGATCCGCGGCCAGGCGCCGCATCGCCTTCTCGAACTCCGGTGCGCGACCGGGCGGAAGCGAAATGGCCCTCGGCCGGTTCGGCTGAGCGAAATTGTTCAGATAGACCCAGTCCGGTGGGCACGGGCGGAGCGCTCCTGCCTCCCTGAGCATGGCGGCGATGGTGGGCCGGATTTGCGCCGCACTGGCCCCGACGGCAAAGATGTTGAAGCCGCGCGTGCCAACCGAGGTGCCGAAGCGGATTGCCTCGCTCGCCCGCTCCTGGCCCAGGAGCTTGGGCAGTGGTTCGAGATCGGCGGTGGTCGCGAACTGAAGCCCCGAGAGATCGGCCGAACGGAACAGTTTTTCCGCTGCCAGCGCCGCTACAGCACTCGCCTTGCTCGCTGCCATGCTCGTTCGCTCTCCGTTACGGGCGCCGCCATGCTACTACCCCGAGTCGCTCATAGTGCTGGGTATAGCCTCTTAAGTTTGACGCGAGCGTTGGCGGTGGTGAAGTGCCAGTCGGCCCTGGTGTGGTGTTTGTTGCGGTGTGCCTGCCATGCGGCGACCTCCCCGAGTTAGGGTCTGCCGAGAAACAAACGAATCGCAATGGCCTGAAGAACGCAAGAAGAGGATCGTGAATTTGCTTGGTGCGACGCGACGCGGGCAGCCAAGCTGAGTGCGTGATTGACGTTGCGGATATCCGGTCGCGATGGCGGCGAGCGGAGCGATTTCTCGACGAACGGGACGGCGACTGTTCGCTGCCAACGAAGCGATGGCGCAGGGCCATGGCGGGGTTACGGTGACGGCGGTGGCGACGGGGCTGGCCCGCAGCACGATCGATCGCGGCATGGCGGAGCTTCGATCGGGGCAGAACGACATTGGCGAACGGGTGCGCCGTCCCGGCGGCGGACGCAAAAGCGCGGTGGCGCACCAGCCGGGTCTGCCGGCGGCGCTGGAGACCCTGATTGAGGACGCCATCCGTGGCGACCCCGGTTCGCCGCTGCGCTGGGTCAGCCGCAGCCTGCGCCATCTCGTGAAGGCGCTGGCCGCGCAGGGGTTTCAGGCCAGCCAACGCGTGGTGGCCAACCTGCTGCGGGAGATGCAATACAGCTGCCAGGCGAACCGCAAAACCCGTGGGGGCGCCAACCATCCGGACCGCGACGCCCAGTTCGGGCACATCAATACGACGGTCAAAAAGGCGATCGCTGCCGGCGAGCCGGCGATCTCGGTGGGCACAAAGAAGAAAGAGTTGGTGGGCGATTTCAAGAATGCCGGTCGCGAACTCGGCTCGCAGGGCGACCCCGAACTGGTTCGCGTGCACGACTTCGAGTTGCCTGAACTTGGCAAGATCGCCCCCTCCGGCGTCTATGACATCGCCGCCCATGACGGCTGGGTCAGTGTCGGCATCGACGCCGGGGCATTCTCCGTCGAGAGCATCCGCCGCTGGTGGGAGAAGCTGGGCCGGGTACGCTACCCCCATGCGAGCCGCTTGGTGATCACGGCGGACTGCGGAGGCAGCAATGATCCGCGGGTGAAGCTGTGGAAGCGCGAGCTACGACGCTTTGCCAATGAGAGCGGCTTGAGAATAACGGTGACCCACCTGCCACCCGGCACCAGCAAATGGAATCTCATCGAGCATCGGCTGGTTGCCTTCATCACGCAGAACTGGCGTGGCAAACCGTTGATCAGCCATCAGGTCATCGTGCAACTCATCGGCTCGACGAGTACCGAGACCGGCCTCAAGGTCCACTGCCAGATCGACGGTAACCTCTACCCCAGAGGCATCAAGGTCACTGCGCAGGAAATGAGGAGCATCAACATCACGCCCGACCGTTTCCATGGCGAATGGAACTACACCATCTCGCCCAATCACCACCCGCCCTGACGCGGTTATTTCTCGGCAGGCCCTTAGCCCCATCGCGTCATCATTTTTTCCGCACCCTGTTGCAGCGGCATCTTGTATCGTTGCCCCAGGATCTGAGCTCATTCGCGCCCGGCGGAGGCCGACGATGATGAATTCCCCAAAGGGCCGCCGCTGGCGGAGTTCCGTTCGGGATCTGGTCCTCAGCGCGGCGGCAAAATTGCTGCCGCCCGATCCCGGCCGGCTCAGGACGCGCCAGGCCATCCGCGCCGTGGCGGCCGGGGCGCTGACGCTCGCCCTCGCCAAGCTGCTCGGGACCGTAACAGCCGTCGGCCTTGGCGAGCAGATGCTCGGCTTCATCATCAGCCTCTACCTGACCGCGTTCGCTCGCGACTCAACACCAGTCGCGCAGCGCGTGACGATGCTCCTCGCAATCCTGCCTGCCGTCGCCGTGGGCACGCTGGCGGCCATGCTCCTCCCTGTGCGCTGGCTCACCGACGCCGGGCTCGTCGTGGTCCTGACGTTCACTGCCTATTTCGCCGGGCGAGGCCCACGCGCCATGGCGCTCGGGATGGTCGGGCTGCTCGCCTATATCGTGAGCGTGCTCGGCCAGGCGACGATCGGCGAGCTTCCGGTGCGTGTCGCGGTGGTCGTGCTTTCTGTCGCGATCGCGCTCGCCGTCCGCGAGACCTTGTGGTCGGAACGACCGCCGCGTGTCTTGAAGCGGATCGACGCCGCCATGCGGCGGCGAATCGCGACGATGACCGCGCGCATGGACACGGCACTCGATCAAGGGTCTTGGCCGCTTGGCGCACGGCGCTGGTTGCGAGAGGCAATCCGGCGTCTCGACGAGGCGACCGTGCTCGCCGAGACCCTCACGGGTGCTCCGGGCGTCACGCGCGAGACCGTGTTGCGCCTCATCGAACTGGATATCGGCGCGACAAGCCTGGCGCGAAGACTGCTTGACCGGCTGCCGGCATCCGACGCGGAACGGTCAACCGTCCGGGCGGAGGTCGCAAAGCTTCGGGCGGCAATCGAGGTGCCGGCAACGGCGCTCGGCTCAGCCCCGCCGCGGACTGATCTCTCAGCGGCAATCAGCGGACTTTCCGAGATCATCGAACCCGTTGCGCTCGAGGCACGTGCCTCCGAAAAGCCGCCGCACCTGCCGGCCGACGCCCCGGGCGCGGCGCCGCGCGGCAGCGGCCAAGCCGGAGCGCCCCGGGCAGGCTTCTGGCTCGACCCGGCTTTTCGTCGCGCGGTCCAGGTGGCGCTCGCGACGAGCGCTGCGGTCCTGCTCGGCCAGGTCATCCCGACGCGCTGGTACTGGGCGGGCTTCGTCGCCTTCGCCGTGATCATCGGCACGCACTCGCGCGGCGAATCCGTCCGCAAAGGAATACAGTTTCTGATCGGCACCCTCTTTGGCGTGGTCGTCGGGGTGCTGCTGGCGACCGCTCTGGCAGGCCATACGTACGCCTTGTTCGCAATGTGTCTGGCCGCGCTGTTCCTCGCCTTCCAGGTCTGGATGGCTGCCTATTCCCTGATGATTTTCTGGACCACCGTCGCACTCGGCCTCGCCTTCGGGGTGCTCGGATATTTCGCGCCCGGCGTCCTGCTCGACCGCGTCGTGGAAAGCGTGCTCGGCGCATGCGCGGGAATCGCCGTGAGCATCTTCGTTCTGCCGATGCGAGCGGCGGACGTTGCGCTGACGATGCAGCGCCTTTACTGGCAGGCCCTTGGCGCGGTGGTTGCGGCCGCCGTGCCGGGAATGCTCGATGGCCGCGGTGATACGGCCGTCGTTCCCCTGCTGGTCACGCTCGATGCCCGCCTGCAGGACCTTCGGACGGCCCTGCAGCCGCACTGGCGGCCGCCGCTCGCGGGTCCGCGTGTCTGGTCCGAGCGACCGCTTCGCGTCCTGCTCGGTTGCCATATCGGGGTGCACGCCCTGGGGCGGCTGGCGGCGGAGGCGGGACCGCCGGTGCCGGCCACGGCGAGAGCGCCAATCGAGAGCGAGGCGCAGGGAATCG
Organism: Acetobacteraceae bacterium; assembly: GCA_030041255.1. Taxonomy (GTDB): domain Bacteria; phylum Pseudomonadota; class Alphaproteobacteria; order Acetobacterales; family Acetobacteraceae; genus JAKAWQ01. The sequence goes on along the minus strand of JASHOF010000004.1, from coordinate 34 downwards.
ATGCACGCATCCGCCTGCTCTCAGGCGACGCCCA
>JASHOF010000040.1 GCA_030041255.1 Acetobacteraceae bacterium | reverse complement strand
CGGCGGTGCGCGCGCGCCGGCGGCGTGGCCGGGCAGAGTCGCGCAGCCCGGGCGGACGCGCAACAGGTTCCGGGGGCGTGGCCGGTGAGTGACCGGGCCGAGGAGAACGGCAGGGGGAGGCGTAACGACGGGCCTCTTGCTGCAACCGCGAAAAGGCGCCAGGGTACCGGGCCCAGTTCGGGCGTGGTGGAGCGCTGGTCATCGCCAGTCAGGCCGCAACGAAGATGGGTGATCTCCCTCCGCCACCGGTCTCGCTGGTCCGGATCGTGCTGGAGGGCGAGGCACCGAGCGGGCTTCTGCACGAGCTGGAGGCCGACCGCGCGCAGGCGATCGCCGACCTCGAACGGGAAAACCGGTTCGAGCCGGTTGGTTTCGGGCCGGGACCTTTCGAGCTCAGGCTTTCGATCCAGGAGGGGCGCCTTGTCTTCGATATCCGGAGCGCCGATTCACGGCCGCTGGTTGCGCATCTGCTGGCGCTCGGGCCGTTCCGCCGGCTGATCAAGGATTACCACCTGCTGGTGGAAAGTTACGGCAAGGCGGTCCAGGAGGGCCGGGAAGCCCGGTTGCAGGCAATCGATATGGGCCGGCGCGGGCTGCACAACGAGGCTGCCAGGCTGATGACGGAGCGACTGGCGGGCAAGGTCGTGATCGATCTCGAAACGGCACGGCGTCTTTTCACGCTACTTGCCGTTCTGCACCAGCGGATGTGACACCGATCGGCAATTCCGGCCGGCGGCGTCAGTCGAGCACTTCCTTGTTGACGACGTTTTCGCGAATGGGCCGGCCGTCGAAGACGCTCAGGATGTTGCCGACCGCGGCGCGCGACGAGCGTGCCGTTGCCTCGACGGTGACGCCGGCCATGTGCGGGGAAAGAACGACCGAGGAGAGTCCGAGCAGCGGGTTGTCGGCGGGGACCGGTTCGGTTGCGAAGACATCGACCCCGGCGCCGGCGAGCCGCTTGCCGGCCAGCGCACCGGCCAGCGCTGCCTCATCGATAAGGCCGCCGCGCGCGGTGTTCACGAGAAAGGCGGAGGGTTTCATCAGTGCCAGGCGCCGGGCATCGATGAGGCCCAAGGTCTCCGGGGTCTTCGGGCAATGGAGGGTGACGAAATCTGCGCCCGGCAGGGCGGCGTCGAGATCGGAGACGGGTTCGCATCCTGCGGCACGGATGGAGTCGGCAGCGACGTAGGGATCCGAGACCAGCACCGTCATGTCCATGGCAAGGCAGCGGGCTGCAATGCGTGTGCCGATGCGGCCGAAGCCGATCACGAGGACGGTGCGGCCGGCGAGATCGACCGGCATGTCGGCGTAGCGTTCATGCCAGCCTCCGGCACGGACCAGGGGATCGAGCACCATCGAGCGCTTGGCGAGCAGCAGCATCATGAAGAGAGCATGCTCGGCGACGCTGACGGAATTGGCGGTGCCGGCGATCATGAGGGGAATGCGGCGGGCCGTGAGGGCGGGCACATCCACCGCATCGTAGCCGACGCCGATGCGTGCCACGACCTGCATGGCGGGCGAGGCGGCAAGTTCGGCGGCCGAGTACGGGGTGAAGGAAAGGGCCACGCCGTCGGCCTCGGCAAGGAAGCGATGGAATGCGGGCACGGGGAGCGATGGCGGGTAGGCGATCGGTTCGACGTCCTCGCGGGTGCGGATGAGGTCCCATCCAGCGCGGGCGAGATTTTCGGGCAGCAGTACTTTCTTTCGGTTGGCCGGCATGAGCGGGGTCTGTTCCTGTCGATCGGGGGAAGAAAAGCGGTTCAGATGCGACCGGCCCGCGCGGCGACATAGCCGCGGTTCCAGGTGGGTGTGATCAGGACCTCGTTGATGCAGACATGCGGGGGCAGGCAGGCGATGTAGCGGATGAGATCGCCGCAATCCGCCGGCTGCACCATGCGCGCCCGGTCCTCCCGGCTGACTGGGACAGGCCGCTTGTCGAGGATCGGCGTTGCCACCTCGCCGGGGCAGACGGCGGTCGAGCGGATACCGTTCGTGCACTCTTCCATGTTGAGGCTGTGGCTCATCGCGACGACGCCGTGCTTGGCAGCCGTGTAGGCGGCACCGCTGACAGGGGCGACGAAGCGGCCGGCCAAGGAAGCGGTATGGATGAGGATGCCGTCCTGCTGCCGGCGCATGAAAGGCAGGGCGACAGTAACGCAGTAGAAGGCGGACTCGAGATTGGCGGCGATCACCTGCGCGATGGCGGCCGGGGTCAGGCGATGCCACTCGCGCTCGACGATGTTGGCGCCGGCATTGTTGACCAGGATGTCGAGGCGGCCGAATTTATCCTGGATGAAGCGGCCGATCCCGGCCACCGCCGGAGGGCTCGTCAGGTCGCCTGGGCTGGTGTGCGCCTCACCGCCGGCCGCAGCGATGCGGCGGGCCAGTTCGGCAAGAGGGGCTTCGCGCCGGCCGCTGAGCACGAGGCGCGCCCCTTCGCCCGCCAGTGCGAGTGCGGCGGCTTCGCCGATCCCGGAGCCGGCCCCGGTGACCCAGGCCACACGGCCTTCGAGTTTTCCCAATCTTCCCTCCACGTGCCTTCGGGTACGCGACCATCGGGCATGGCTGCCGGCCGATCAAGGCCGCCCCGGCCGGGCGACCTTGCGGCGACGTGGCTGCTGTGCTTCGGATCATGCAGGAGAAGAAAGGGCGGCCCATGCCGCCGGATGGGGGGAGGAACGGAATGAAAATCAGCCACGTCGAGACCCTGCACGGCGACGCAGGATGGCGGAATTTCTCGTTCCTCAAGATCGCGACGGCGGATGGGATCGTCGGTTGGGCCGAGTTCAACGAGGGGTTCGGCACCGCCGGGCTCAGCAAGGTGGTCGAAACGCTGGGGAAGAGCCTGATCGGCCAGGACCCGCGGCGGATCGGGCTGATCACTTCGACGCTCTACACCAAGGTGGTGCCGGCGCGCGGCGGGCTCAATCACCTGGCGATCGCGGCGATCGAGAACGCATTGCTCGACATCAAGGCGAAGAGCCTCGGGGTGCCGATGTACGATCTGTTCGGCGGCGCCATCCGGACCAGAATTCCGCTCTATTGGTCGCATTGCGGCACCTACCGGGTGCGCAACGCCGAGCTTTGCGGCACGCCGGGCCTGCGCACCTATGACGAGCTGTTCCGGCTCGGGGAGGAGGTGAAGCGGGGCGGCTTCCGGGCGCTCAAGACCAACATCCTGGTGCCGGCCGAGGGCGGTTTCGCGAGTTACAATCCGGGCTTCGGCAGGAGCCCCGGCTTTCCGGAGCTGAACTGGAGCCCCGCCGTGCTGGAGGCGGCGCGGCGGCAGTTGCAGACCTTCCGCGACGCGATCGGGCCGGAGGCCGGATTGCATCTCGATATCAATTTCCACTTCAAGACCGAGGGCTTCCGGCGCGTGGCGGAAGCCGTGGCGCCGTTCCATTTGAGCTGGCTCGAGCTCGACACCTACGACCCCGATGCACTGGCGTTCATCCGGCGCGGCGCGCCCTGCCCGATTGCCTCCTGCGAAGTGTTGACGTCGAGGCGCGAGTTCAAACGATACTTCGAGACCTATGCGGTGGACGTGGCGATCATCGACGTGCCGTGGAACGGATTGATCGAATCGGTGAAGATCGCGGCCATGGCCGAGGCCTACGAGATGAATGTCGCGCCACACAATTTCTATGGTCATCTGTGCAGCATGATGAGCGCGCATTTCTCGGCGGTGGTGCCGAACTTCCGCATCATGGAGATCGACATCGACAGCGTCCGGTGGCGCGACGAGTTCTATGTCGGGCTGCCGGTGATCGAACACGGCGAGCTTGTTTTGCCGGAAAGGCCGGGCTGGGGGATCGAGGTGAACGAGGCCGCGGTCCGCGCCCGGCAGCCGAAGGGCTGAGCCGGAAGATGCCCGAGGTCTCGATCCGCGGGGTGCGCAAGTCCTTCGGCCCGCTCGAGGTGATCCATGGCGTCGATGTCGAGATCGAGGACGGGGCATTCGTCGTCCTGGTCGGGCCGTCCGGCTGCGGCAAGACGACGCTGCTCAGGATGATTGCCGGGCTCGAGAACATCAGCGGCGGCGAGATCGCAATCGACGGGCAGGTCATCAACCGCCTGCCGCCGAAAGAGCGGGACATCGCGATGGTGTTCCAGAACTACGCGCTCTACCCGCACATGACGGTGCGCGACAACATGTCGTTCTCGCTCAGGCTGGCGAAGGCGCCGGCCGAGGTGATCGCGCATCGCGTGGCGCGGGCGGCGGAGATCCTCGGCCTTGTCGACTATCTCAACCGCTATCCCCGCCAGCTTTCCGGCGGGCAGCGCCAGCGGGTGGCGATGGGGCGGGCGATCGTGCGCGACCCCAAGGTGTTCCTGTTCGACGAGCCGCTCTCCAACCTCGATGCCAAGCTCCGCGTGCAGATGCGGGCCGAGATCAAGGAACTGCACCAGCGGCTCAAGACGACGACCGTCTATGTCACGCACGACCAGATCGAGGCGATGACCATGGCCGACAAGATCGTCGTCATGCGGGGCGGCCACGTCGAGCAGATCGGCGATCCTTTGGCGCTGTACGACCGGCCGGCCAATTTGTTCGTTGCCGGGTTCATCGGCAGCCCGGCGATGAATTTCATCGCCGGCGCCGTCGAGCCGGGCGGCTTCCGCGCCGAGAACGGTGCGCTGTGGCCGCTCGGGCAGGAGCTTGCTGCCCGGCATGCGAGCCGGATGGCGATCTACGGAGTGCGGCCGGAGCACCTGGCGCTGGCTGAGCACGGCCTCGCTCTCGAGGTGCAGGTGGTCGAACCTACCGGATCGGAGACACAGGTGATCGGGCAGGTGTCCGGCCAGCCGGTGGTTTGCGTGCTGCGCGAGCGGCTTGCCGCGCGACCGGGCGCGAGCATTCGCATAGCGGCCGATCCGGTGCATGTGCACCTGTTCGATGCCGAGAGCACGGCCAGGATCGGGACGGGCTGAACCTGAAAAAAGATACAGTAATTGCCGGCCGGCCGCACAAAGTCTAGGCTGCCCACGAATGGACGTTCGGGAAGGACGGCCTGGAGGAGGAGATGCAGGAAATGGATCGTCTGACACGCCGCCAGTCGCTGCTTCTGGGTGCGGGCGCGCTCGGAATGGCGAGCTTGAACGGGCGCCGCGCATTCGCCGCGGCCATGGAGGCCGGGGTCCCGGTTGCCGATGTCAAGCCGCCGAGCTTCGCGCTCGAGAAGGGAGCGACGCTCAAGGTGCTGCGGCCGGCCAAGTTCATCGACCCGGACGAGGCCTGGTTTCGGGCGAACACCAAGAAGTTCACCGAGCAGACCGGGGTGCAAGTCGAACTCGATTTCATAAGCTGGGAGCAGCTTCGGCCGCAGACCGCGGTCACCGCCAACACCGGCGCCGGGCCCGATATCATCGTCGGCTGGAGTGCCGATCCCCAGATCTATGCGAGCAAGCTGGTCGATCTCACCGACGTCGGTGAGTATCTCGGAGCGAAATATGGCGGCTGGTTCGACCTTGCCGCTCTCTACGGGACCAGGTGGGGTTCGGGCGGCAAGCAATGGGTCGCCATTCCGCTCGGCGGCGGCACCGGTCCCGCCGTGTACCGGATTTCCTGGGTTAAGGAAGCCGGGTACGACGCGATTCCGAACGACCTCAACGAATTCCTGACGCTCGTGCAGAAGCTCAAGAAGATCGGCCATCCCGCGGGCTGGGCGCTCGGTCACGCCGTCGGCGATGCGAACGGCTACGCCGACTGGCTGATGTGGTCGCACGGCGCCTATGCGATCGACGAGCACGGCAAGGTCGCGATCGATTCGCAGGAGATGATCAATGCGCTCAACTACTGCAAGGAGCTGTATCCGAACCTGATCTCGGGCACCACCTCCTGGAACGACGCCAGCAACAACCAGGCGTTCGCGGCCGGCGAGATCAGCCTCACCTTCAACGGCGTCTCGATCTACTACGTGCTCAAGAACGCGAAGGACAAGCGGCTGAACGAGATCGCGGCGGATACCAACAACGTGCTGCCGCCGTACGGGCTTTCGCAGGGGCATTCGCCGCTGTCGGCGCTGGTCATCAACGCGATGCTGTTCCAGCACAGCAAATTCCCGAATGCGGCCAAGGACTATATCCGCTTCATGATGGAAGCGCCGCAGTACGGCCCCTGGCTTTCCGATTGCTACGGCTACTGGTCGAACCCGCTGAAGGCCTACTCGGAGATGGCCTTCTGGAACGGGGATCCGAAGATCGCGGCGTACAAGGAGGGCATGAACACGCCCTACTATGACGGCTACAAGGGGCCGATCAGCGCCAATTCGAGCGCCCTCGCCGCCAACTACATACTGGTCGACATGTTTGCCAAGGTCGCGACGGGCAACGCCAGTGCAAAGGATGCGGCGGCGTTCGCGGCCAGGCAGGCGGAGCGCTATTACAAGGCCTGATCCGGTGGGGCCGCGGCGCCGGGGTGCGCCACGGCACGCCCGATGCTGGCCGGGGCAGGAGACGCCATGGATGCAACGACTGCCGAAGCTGCCGCCGTAACGTGGAGGCTCGCGCGGCGCCCGGACGGCTGGATCACGCGCCTCTTCGATTACAAGCCGTTCCTGATCGGGCTCTGCCTCGCGCCTGCGATCGGCCTCCTGGTCGTCTTCCTGACCTATCCGCTCGGGCTCGGCTTCTGGCTTGCGCTGACAAATTCCACCATCGGCCAGCGGGGGCATTTCGTCGGACTGGCCAATTTCATCTCCGTCCTCGACGACCCGGTATTCCAGCTTTCCGTTTTCAACACGATCTTCTACACGGCGGCGGCGACGGTCGGGAAATTCGGGCTCGGGCTCTGGCTCGCGCTGCTGCTCAACCACCATCTGCCGTTCAAATCGTTTCTCAGGGCAATCGTGCTGCTGCCATGGATCGTGCCGACCGTGCTGTCGGCGATCGTCTGGTGGTGGATGTACTCGCCGCAGTTTTCGATCATCTCCTATATCCTGGTGAACGTCCTGCATCTCCGCTCAACCTACATCAATTTCCTCGGCTCGGCCTGGCCGGCGCGCTGGTCGCTGGTGGTGGCCAATACGTGGCGCGGTATCCCGTTCGTTGCCATCATCACGCTGGCGGGCCTGCAGACGATTCCGCCCTCGCTCTACGAGGCGGCGCTGCTGGACGGAGCGAGTTCCTGGCAGCGCTTCCGCTTCATCACCGTGCCGCTGCTGCTGCCGATTCTCTCGGTGGCGCTCACGCTTTCGACGCTCTTCACCTTCTCGGACTTCCAGCTCGTCTACGCGATCACGGATGGCGGGCCGTTCAATACGACGCAGATCATGGCGACCCTTGCCTACCAGGTCGCCATCCCGGGCTCGGAGCTCGGCCAGGGTGCGGCGATCGCGATTGCCATGATTCCGTTCCTGGTGGCGCTCACCGCGATCAACTATTTCGGCCTGGCGCGGCGCAAATGGCAGCAGGGCCCGGCCAATGAGTGAGGCGGCGGCAGGCGACGAACTGCTGTCCTGGGATTCGCGCGCCAGGCGCGTGGTGACGGTTTATGTGCCGCTGGCGCTGTTCGTGATCGTGCTGCTGTTCCCCTTCTACTGGATGACGATCACGGCGTTCAAGCCGGACTCGGAAATGGAGGACTACGCGCATCACAGCCCGTTCTGGATCAGCTCGCCGACGCTGCACAATTTCAACGTGCTGCTGTTCCATACGCAGTTCCCGCGCTGGATGCTGATCACGATCTCGGTTGCGGTCGGCACGACCATTCTTTCGATCTTCTGCAGCGTGCTGGCCGCCTATGCGATCGAGCGGCTGCGTTTCAGCGGCTCGACCCAGGTCGCACTGGCGATCTACCTCGCGTACCTGGTGCCGCCGACGATCCTTTTCATTCCGCTGGCGACGATGGTGGTGCAATTCGGCCTCTACAACAGTCCGATCTCGCTGATCCTCACTTACCCGACCTTCCTCATTCCGTTCTGTACCTGGCTCCTGATCGGCTACTTCAAGTCGATTCCGTATGAACTCGAAGAGTGTGCGCTGATCGACGGCGCGTCCCGGTGGCAGATTCTGCGCCGGATCGTGCTGCCGCTCTCGGTGCCGGGGCTGATCTCGGCGGGGATCTTCGCCTTCACCCTCTCGTGGAACGAATTCATCTATGCGCTCGCCTTCATCCAATCCACCGGCAACAAGACGGTGCCGGTTGCGGTACTGACCGAGTTGGTGACCGGGGACGTCTATCAGTGGGGGGCACTGATGGCTGGCGCGCTGCTCGGCTCGGTGCCGGTGGCCCTGTTCTATTCGCTGTTTGCGGAATATTATGTTTCCAGCCTGACCGGCGCGGTGAAGGAGTGAGCGCCGGCTCGCCTAGCGGGGGAGGAGATGGAGTGGCACGGTTCAAGGTGGTAACCCCGGTCGGGGCGAGCTACTCGGTTGCCGGCGGCGGTTATGGCTATGAGATGGAGGCCCTTTCGCGGATCGATGCCGAGATCGTCGAGGCGCCGGGGACGACCGCGCAGGAGTTCATCGCCGTGGCACGCGACGCCGATGCGCTGTACGCCAAGGGGATTCCGATCACGAAGACGATCATCGACCGGCTGGAGCGCTGCAAGGTGATCTCGCTCGGCAGTGTCGGTGTCGATTCGGTCGATGTGGCGGCGGCGACCGTGCGGGGCATCCCGGTAACGAACGTTCCGGATACCTTCATCGAGGAAGTGGCCGATCATGCGATGACGTTGCTGCTCGGCGTGTTCCGCAACCTCGTGGAGCAGGACCGGATGGTGCGGACCGGGCG
>JASHOF010000039.1 GCA_030041255.1 Acetobacteraceae bacterium | reverse complement strand
GCCGGCACGGCGCCGGCGCCGGGGGCGAAGGCGGCGCCTGCCACGACGCCCGGCGCCGGCCTCGCCATCCCGTTGCAGCCGAACAGCCTTGGTGCGGACCTTCTGGTCTCGCTGTCGAAAGCCCTGACGGCGACGAGCGGAGGGGTGGTCGCGGATGTGCGGGCGATGGTTTCGCTGCCGCTGCTCTCGGTCTGGATCAGCACGCTCTGGAACTCACCCTATCTGCAGGCGCAACTGTTCAATGTCGGCTGGCGGCTTCTCCTGGTGATCGGCGCCGGGTTGGTTGCCGAATGGCTGATGATCCGGGGCATGAGGGTGCCGCGGGCGAGCCTTGTTGCGCGGGCAGAGCGGGCTGAACGGAGAAAGGGCGACGAAGTGCTGCCGCTGGCCGACCCCGTGGACGAGGGCGAAGCGCGGGCGGAAGCAGGGGAGATGGAGCCTGGCGGGTTCGGCCACGCGGCGGCGGCGCATCTTTTGCGCACCGGGTTTGCGGCGGTCGGGTTGCTGCTCGATCTCGTTCCGGTCCTGGTGTTTGCCGCCGTTGCCAACGGCCTGCTGGCCGGGGGAGCGGGCGACGGCCTGAGCGTACGGCTGGGGATTCTGGCAGTCGCCAACGCCTACGTGGTGGCGCGCATCCTGCTTTCAGTGATGCGGATGCTGATGGGTGCGGAGTGCGGCCCGCTCAGGATCCTGCCGGTCTCGGATGCGGCGGCACGTTACACCATGCTCTGGGCACGGCGGGTCGTGGGTGTGAGCGTGTTCGGCTACATCGCCGCCGAAGTTGCGCTGCTGTTCGGCCTTTACGAGAGCCTGCATCACGCGCTGATCAAGCTGGTGGTGCTGATCGTGCACCTGATGCTGATCGTGGTGGTGCTGCAGCAGCGCCGCACCCTGGCGGCGCTGATCCGGGCGCCGGAAGGCGCCCGCGGGCCTGTCGCCGGCCTGCGCAACATCGTTGCCGCGCTCTGGCACTGGGTGGCGATATTCTACCTGATCGCGCTCTGGTTCGTCTGGGCGATCGGTGTTCAGAACCGATATCACTTTTTGATCCGCTTCGGCGTGGTGACGGCGGTCATGATTGCGCTTGCCTGGTTCTGCAACCGTTCGGTCTGGCGTGCCATCGAGCGGCATATCAGGATCAGCGATGACCTGGCGGAACGTCTGCCGGGGCTGGAGCGGCGCGTGCGGCACTATGTGAGTGGCCTGCGCACCCTGATCTCGTTCGTGGTCGGCATCGTTGCCTTCGTCGTCGTGCTCGAGCTTTGGGGCATCGATGCCTTCTCGTGGTTTGCTTCCGGTTCGCTCGGATCGCGCGCGATCGAGGCGATCGTCGTGATCGGGATCACCGTGCTGGTGGCCCTCATGGCCTGGGAGCTGGCGAATGGTGCGATCGAGCGGCACCTGGCACGGCTCTCGCGCGACGGGCAGGCCGCGCGCTCGGCGCGACTGAGGACGTTGCTGCCGATGTTGCGGACCAGCCTGATCATCGCGATCGGCGTGCTGGTCGGGCTGATGGTGCTGAGCGAGGTCGGGCTCAACATCGCCCCCTTGCTTGCCAGCGCCGGCGTGATCGGCATTGCGATCGGCTTCGGCTCGCAAAAGCTGGTGCAGGACATCATCAATGGGCTGTTCCTGCTGTTCGAGAATGCCATGCAGGTGGGTGACGTGGTGAGCCTCGGCGGGCTTTCGGGCGTGGTCGAGAATCTCTCGGTGCGCACCATTCGCCTCCGGGCCTCCGATGGCTCGGTGCATCTCATTCCCTTCAGCTCGGTCACCACGGTGACCAACATGACGCGGGACTTCGGTTACGCGGTGTTCAACATCGGTGTCGCGTACAAGGAGGACGTCGATCACGTCATCGCGGTCCTGAAGGAGATTGCGCACGAAATGCGCAAGGATCCGGAATGGGCGCCGATGGTGCGCGATGAGCTGGAAGTGTGGGGGCTCGATCAGTTCGGCGCCTCCTCCGTGATCATCGCCTGCCGGATCCGGACCGGACCGTCGCAGCGCTGGGCGGTCTCGCGGGAATTCAACCGGCGCGTAAAGCGCCGGTTCGAGGAACTCGATATCGAGATGCCTTATCCGACGCAGAAGCTGGTTCTCGACCAGCCGAGTCCGCTTTATCGTGTTGACGAAGGGCAGAGCCTTGCCGAGGCTCCGCGCCGGAGAGCCGTGCCATGACCCGTACCGATCCGCAGGCCGACCTTTTCCATACCCTTGCCCGCGACGGCTTTGCCCATGTAGCGGCGGCGCGCATGCGGTCTCTTTTCGAGGCGGCGGGGCCGCTTGCCGACTTAGCGGAATTTGCGGCGAGCTGGGATGATCTCGGGCTCGATACCTACATGGCGGACGGCGGGAGATACCGCAAGCGCCGGTTCGGCGTTTTTGCGGCGGCGGCAGACGGGCCGATCGTGCGCATGCCGCACCAGCCGCATTACCAGAGTCGCGATTACAACGCGCTCAACGGCGGGATCGAACGCTGGTTTGCCCCGATTGCCGAAACGGTGGGCGCGGGGCCGAGCATGCGGGCGATTCTCGCCACCTGCCGGGGCCTGTTCGACCGGCTTGCTCCCGGCCGCGCCTGGCATATCGAGGTGCACCAGTTCCGCATCGAGGCGAGGCCGGGCGTGGCGGGCCGGCCGACACCGGAGGGCATGCACCGCGATGGGGTGGATTACGTGCTGGTGCTGCTGATCCGGCGCGAGAATATCCGAAGCGGCGTCACCTCGATCCACGATCTCGAGGGGCACACGCTGGGGAGCTTCACCCTGACCGAGCCGTTGGCCGCGGCGCTGGTGGACGATCATCGGGTGATGCACGGGGTGACGCCGGTCGAGCCCGAAGATCCGGCACGGCCGGCCTTCCGCGACGTGCTGGTGGTGACGTTCCGCGACGCGCGCTGAGGCTGGGCGGTTACTCCGCCGCTTTCCTCTCGAAAACCGGCGGATCGACAGCGCCGGTCTGGCCGGTGATCGGCGTGTAATGCTCGGGGCGGCGGTGCTTCTCGAAGGCGAACACGGTGGTGCGGCCGAGGGTGCACATGTCGAGGTTGCAGTCGGCGACGATCACCTCGTCGTCCCAGCTTGTCGCCATGGCGACGATCTCGCCCTCCGGGTTGACGATGATCGAATGGCCGAACAACTCGGCGCCGTCCTCTGTGCCGGCCTTGGCGGTTGCCACGGCGAAGCAGGAATTCTGGTAGCAGCCGGCCTGCACCGAGAGGTGGGAGTGGAAGACGCGGAGATGATGTGGCTGGAAGCCGCGTCCCTCCAGGTTGAGGCTTGGCGTGTTGTAGCCGAGCAGCACCAGTTCCACCTTCTGCAGGCCGAGCACGCGCCAGGCTTCCGGCCAGCGGCGATCGTTGCAGATCATGAGCCCCATATTGATGCCCGGGAGCGTGCCCATCGGCGCCCGGATCACCGGGAAGCCGAGATTGCCGACCTCGAAATAGCGCTTCTCGAGATGCTGCACCTTGCGGGCGGGATCGAAGGCGGCGTGTCCCGGCAGATGGATCTTGCGGTATTTGAGGAGAAGATCGCCCTCGGGGCCGACCAGGATCGCGGTATTGAAGCGCCGGCGGCGGATTTTTCCAGTTTCGTCCGCCTCGAGCGAGAGCTCGGCATAGCCCAGATGAAATCCGATGCCGAAGCGGCGCGCTGCCGAAAAGAGCGGTTCGGTCTCGTTCGAGGGCATGGCGGCTTCGAACCATTGGTCGGCTTCTTCGATCGAGTCGTAATAGTGCCTGGGGAAGAAGGTGGTGAGGGCGAGTTCGGGAAAGACGACAAGCTCGGCGCCGTGGCGGTGGGCGCGCTCGAGCAGGCGGAGCATCCGCTCGACGGCGACGGAGCGTGGCTCTGCCATCTGGATCGGGCCCAACTGGGCGGCGGCGACGGTGATGCGGCGTGGCATGGCGGGCTCCCTGCGAGAGGCGGGTGGGGCACCATAACACCGGGAGTCTTCGGGTGGAGGAGAGGCTCCCTCGCCCCCGGCCCTCGCCCCCGGCCCCTCTCCCAGAGGGAGAGGGGAGATAAGAAGAGGCGGTCTTCGGTCGAGCGTCGTTGACGGAGGCGGCGGCAGGCGGCACCAATCCCTGACTTACACCAGTCGGGGGATCGGGCGATGCGCCGGTTGCTGGTCGTTCTTGCCGTGCTTGGAGTTGCGGCCTTTTCGTTCACGGCGCGACCTCAGGCGGCGGCCGGGCGGACGTTCGTCGTGTTTTTCGAGGAATGGTCGGCGGCGCTGGATGCGCCTGCCCTGAAGACGATTGCCGCGGCAGCCCAGGCGGCGACGCAGCAGCCGGGGGCCGCGGTCAGCGTGACCGGGTTCGCGGACCCGCTCGGCAGTGTGCAGGCGAACATCTATTTGACCGAAACGCGTGCCCAGGTGGTGACCGACCAGTTGACTGCCGATGGTGTCGCGGCGGCGCGTATCCAGCAGCACGCGAAGGGGAAGGTTCCCTACCAGTTGACCTCGCAAGAAAGCCGGCGCGTGGTCATCACGGTGGGCGGGCCGTAGGCGTGGCGGCTCAGGCTGCGATTTCGGCCGGCTCGGCAAGCCGGCCGATGCCACCGTCGCGGACGAGTTCAAGATGGCGGTCGTGCAACGCGCTGACGGCGTTGCTGTGGGCGATGGAGACCACCGTGGTGCGCGGCAGCCTCTCGCGCAGCGTGCGGTAGAGGGCGGCTTCCGATTCGGGATCGAGGCTGGCGGTTGCCTCGTCCAGGAAGAGCCAGTCGGGGCGCAGCAGCAGAGCACGAGCCAGCGCCAGGCGCTGCTGCTCGCCGCCGGAGAGGATTTGCGCCCAGGAGGCTTCTTCGTTCAGGCGCGGTATGAGATGCGCAAGGCCGGCGTCGGTGAGTGCGGCGGCGATGGTGGCGTCGTCGAACCGGGTTGGATCCTGCGGGTAGGTGACGGCTTTGCGCAGCGTGCCGAGCGGCAGGTAGGGCCGCTGCGGCAGGAACATCGTCCGCCCCTTCGGCCACTCGACACGGCCGCTGCCGAACGGCCAGATACCGGCAATGGCGCGAAAGAAAGTGGATTTGCCGGCGCCGGAGCGGCCCGTGACGACCACCGAACGGTGCGGCGTGAGGGTGAGATCGGCGCCGGCGAGCAGCGATTCGCCGTTCGGCAGCCTGAGCGTGAGATTGCTGAGCCGGAGTGTATCGGCCTGCCCTGACGTGGCCCGGATGGCGGGGTCGGAGGCGGCGAGATGCGCGGCATCGAGCGCGTGCTGGAAGTAGGTCAATCGTTCGACCGTGGCGCGCCAGGAGGCCAGAGAAGCATACGCCTGGACGAACCACGACATGGCGCCCTGCACCTGGCCGAAGGCATTGGCGGTTTGGGTCAGGCCGCCGAGCGGGATTTTTCCGGCGAAGTAGCGCGGTGCCGCGACCACGATCGGGAACACCACGGCGATCTGGGAATAGCCGACGGTGAGTGCATTCAGGAGGAGGGTCCGGTACATGATGCGGTACCAGTTCTCGACCACGAAGAAGAAGCGGTGGAGGAAGCCGTGACGCTCCTCCGCCTCGCCGCCATAGAGCGCGATCCCTTCGACATTCTCGCGCATCCGCGCGAGCGAGAAGCGGAAATCGGCCTCGACCCGCTGCTGGCGGAAATTCAGCCAGACCAGCGGCCGGCCGACGAGATGCGTCGCCCAAGTGCCAAGGACCGCATAGATCAGCGCAACCCAAACCATGTAGCCCGGGATATTGAAGCCGAAGATGTGCATTGGCCCGGAAAGGCTCCAGAGAATCCCCAGGAAACTGAAGAGGGTCACGACGTTGGAGAGAAAATCGAGCCCGAGGGAAAGCGTACTCCCGGCAAAGGTGTTGAGATCGTCGGAAATTCGCTGATCGGGGTTGTCGGTGCCCTCCTCTGCCGCGGCCGTGAGGCTGATGCGGTAGTAGGCGCGCTCGGCGAGCCAGGCGTTCAGGTAGCGGCCGGTGAGCCAGCGCCGCCAGCGGATTTGCAGCCATTGATTGAGGTAGGTGCTGGCGATGGCGACGATGATGTAGATGGCGGCGACCAAGCAGAAGCCGGGCATGATGCCGTTGGGTGTGCGGTCATAGAGGAAGAGCAGGTTGATGAAGGCATGCCAGTCCTTGTTCTGGAGCGAATTGAAGAAGGCACGGTTCCAGAAATTCAGGATCACGTTCATGCCGACCATCATGAGATTGAGGACGATGATCGAGGCCAGCAGACCGCGCGCCGACCAGCGTTCTTCCGAAGAGCGGAAATAGGGCTTGGCAAGGCGCCAGGCGTCCTTGAGGAACGGCCCAAGATTGCGCATGCGATTACCTTTTCTCAGAAACGGCGAGATGACGATCGAGCAGAGCCAGCCAGGTGCCGATGTGCGCCCGGTTCACGCCGAAGTCGGACGCGCCGTAAACGCTGCGGGAATAGAGGATCGGCACCGCGCGGCTCTGTCGCGACCAGGACGAGATCGGGGAAGTTGAAGAGGCGGCTCTGCACGACATAGTCCACCTGGAGATCGGCCGGATAGGCCGCCTGCAGGATGGTGCGCGGCTGGGATGCGGCCACCGTTTCGACCGCGGCGAGCAGGCGGGGCGGCGGCGGCGCAGGCCGGGAAGAACAGGCTGGCGAGCAGGGGCAGGATATACCCATCATGAGACTGGCCCGAGATGGCGTTGGCGACGCTCACTGGCCCGAGGCGGGGCATCGGCACAAGTGAAAGAAAGGTCGGGAAGAGGTCATGCACGGCGCCCAGGCTGATCGGGCCGGGCGCGGGGAGCAAGTTACGGCACGTTACGACGGGGTCAGCTCTCTCTCATGAGCGTCAGCCGTGTCGCCAGCGCGGCGAGCGGCTGCGGATGGCTGAACAGGAAGCCCTGGCCTTCATCGCAGCCGATGCTGGAGAGGAAGGCGCGCTGGCTCTCGGTTTCGATTCCCTCGGCAACGGCGATGAGGCCGAGAGCATGGGCGGTGGCGATGGCTGCCCGCACGATTGCCGCGTCCTCGCGATCCTCCGGCAGCCCGCGAATGAGAGAGCGGTCGATCTTCATCGAGGTGAGCGGCAGGCGCTTCAGCATCGAGAGGCTGGCGTGCCCGGTTCCGAAATCATCCAGTGCCAGGCCGACGCCGAGATCGCGGATCGCCGAGAGCATCAGCAACGTTTCAAAGTCGATCTCGAGCATCATGCTTTCCGTCAGCTCGAGCTCGAGGCGTTCGGGCGGCAGCCCGGACAGCTCGAGCGCCGAGGTGAGGTGCTCGATGAGGACGCCGTCGGTGAGTTGTCGGGCGGAGATATTGACCGAGACGCCCGTAGCCGGACGGCCTTCCGGGGCCGGCCACTGCATCGCCTCCCGGCAGGCCGTGCCGAGGACGAAGCGGCCGATCTCGTTGACCAGATCGGTGCGCTCGGCGATCGGGAAGAAGGTGACGGGAGAGATCAGCCCCTGTTTCGGATGCGGCCAACGGAGCAGCGCCTCGGCGGCGAGGATCGTCCCCGAGGCCAGGTGCAAGCGCGGCTGGTAATAGAGGACCAGCCCGCCTCCGGCGGTGGCGGCGCGCAGATCGCGCTCGAGGCGGCGGCGCGCGGAAGGCCCGGCGCGCGGATCGAGGGCGCGGCGCAACTGCCGGCTGATCAGCCGCTGGTCAGACTCGCCCGGAGAGGCGTCACCCTTCCAGTTTTCGAGCATCAGCCGGTCTCGTCTCCCGATGCGTCCCGGATTCTTCCGACGGATCGGTTACCGGGTCGTGAAGTCCCGACTCAAAGCCAGGATTTTGCAAGGATAGCACGGCCCGGCGGTCAGATGAGTGAATCGGCGAGGAGAAGCATGGAGTGCAGTGCCGGGCGATGGGCGAGATCGGCAATCTGGTGGCGGCAGGAGGTGCCGTCAGCGACGACGAGGTCCTCGGGCGCCGCCGCCTGGAGTGCGGGCAGGAGCCCGAGGCCGGCAATGGCGCGCGAGGTTGCCTCGGTCTCGGCCTGGTAGCCGAAGGCGCCGGCCATGCCGCAACAGGAAGCGGCGATCGGGCGCACCGCGAGCCCGGGGATCGTGCCGAGCGTGGCGAGCAGGGCGGGGAAGGCGCCGAAGGATTTCTGGTGGCAGTGCCCGTGCACGAGGGCGGTCGCGGCGCGCGTTGCGAGCGCGAGAGGCGGCTTTTCACGGGCCAGGAATTCCGTGACGAGCAGGGCGCGGTCGGCAAGCCGGCGCGCCTCGGGCCCGGGGACGAGGGCGGGAAGTTCGTCGCGCAGCGTGAGAAGGCAGGAGGGTTCGATGCCGAGCACCGGGTCATCCCCTGGGCAGGCGGCGAGCAGGCGGCGTGCCTCCTCGCGCGCCCGATCGACGAGGCCGGCGGAAAGCCAGGTCCGGCCGCAGCAGAGGGGCCGGCGGGCGCCGTCGGGCGGGGGTGGCACGGCGGCCCGATACCCGGCGGCGGCGAGCACGCGGAGCGTCGCGCGCAGATTTTCCGGCTCGAAATAGCGGTTGAAGGTATCGGCGAGCAGCCAGACTTTTTTTGCGCGCGATGATTCCGGGGCGGGGCGGGCCTCGGCGTCGCGAAAGAAGTCCCGGCGGAAGGCGGGCAGGGGGCGGCGGGCGCTGAGCCCGAGTGTGCGTTCGGCGAGCCAGGCGAGGAGCGCGCTCCGGTTGCGCAGGTTGGCGAGCGGCGCCAATCGTGCTGCGAGCGGTGCGTAGCGGGGCAGGGCGGCGATCAGGCGGTCACGGCGGCCCACGCCGTGGCGGCGGGCATGGGCCGCCAGCACCTCGATCTTCATCTTCGCCATATCGACGCCGGTCGGGCATTCGCGCCGGCAGGCCTTGCAGG
The DNA here is from genome assembly GCA_030041255.1 of Acetobacteraceae bacterium. GTDB lineage: Bacteria > Pseudomonadota > Alphaproteobacteria > Acetobacterales > Acetobacteraceae > JAKAWQ01. The sequence continues at coordinate 7,216 of JASHOF010000039.1, read as the reverse complement.
AAAGGCAGAGCGCCATCGCCTGTGCGACGGCATCCGAGGTCATTGCCTCGGGGCCGAGCTGGCCGGTCAGCGCCAGGCGCAGCGTGTTGGCCCGGCCGCGCGTGAGATCGATCTCGGCGCGGGTGGCACGGAAGCTCGGGCACATGACCCCGGCATCGATGCCGCGGCAGGCGCCGTTGTTGTTGCACATCTCGACGGCGCCGAGCATGCCGCCGAGCGGTCCCGGATGCTCCGACCAGTCGAGCACGGGGGTGAAATCGCCGGCGGGAGCGTAGGCGGGGAAGGAGCGGAAAAGGGTACGATCGTTCATGCGGGGCGGATCGACGATCCGGTTGGGATTGAAGAGCCGGTCAGGATCGAAGGCCTGCTTCACCGCGGCGAAGGCCCTGGTGAGGCGCGGGCCGAACATCGCCTCGTGGAATTCGCTGCGGGCGATGCCGTCGCCATGCTCGCCGCTGTGGCTGCCCTTGTAGGCGCGGACGAGGGCGAAACATTCCTCGGCCACCGTGCGCATTTTTGCGACGTCGGTGGGGTCCTTCATGTTCAGCACCGGGCGGACATGCAGGCAGCCGACCGAGGCGTGCGCATACCAGGTGCCGCGTACGCCGTGGCGGGCGAAGACTTCGTTGAGCCGCTCGGTATAGGCGTCGAGATCGGCGAGATCGACGGCCGCGTCCTCGATGAAGGAGACGGGTTTCGCATCGCCCTTCATCGACATCATGATGTTGAGCCCGGCCTCGCGGACGGCGGCGATCTCCGCCTGGAAGCCGGGGTCGGTGGCGCGCATCAGTGCTCCGGGGAACCCGAGATCGGCCATCGCCCCGGCGAGGAGATCGAGTTTCCGCGCGAGGGCCGCGTCTTCGTCGCCATGGAACTCGACGAGCAGCAGGCTCTCGGGCTCGCCGATCAGCATCCGTTCGATCGTCGGGCGATAGAAGGGGATGGCGCGGCCGAGCGTGATCATGGTGCGATCGACCAGCTCGACCGCCTCGGGATCGAGTGCGACCAGTGGGGGAGTGGCCTGCATGGCGGCTCGGAAGGAGGGGAACTGGCAGATGCCGATGGCCTTGCGCGGCTTGAGCGGGGCAAGCTTCAGGGTGATCGCCTCGGAAAAGGCGAGAGTTCCTTCTGAGCCGACCAGCAGGCGGGCGAGGTTGCCGCGGCCTGCCGCACGGGCGGCAGGCGTCAGGGCGTCGATATTGTAGCCGCCCACGCGGCGAAGCTGGCGGGGGAAGCGGGCAGCGATCTCGGCGGCCTCGGAGGCGCCGAGGGCGAGGAGACGATCGACGAGGGCCGTGATCCGGGTAGGCTGGTTGGTGGCGGGCGGTTCCGGTTCCGGCCCGAAGCGAGAGCGGGTGCCGTCGGCGAGGATGGCGTCGATGGCGGCGACATTGTCGGCCATCAGGCCGTAGCGGATTGATTTGGCGCCGCAGGAATTGTTGCCGGCCATGCCGCCGATGGTGCAGCGCGAGTGGGTCGAGGGGTCGACCGGGAAGAAGAGGCCGTGCGCCCGGAGCGCTCTGTTCAGCTCACCGAGCACGAGGCCCGGTTCGACGGTGACGCTGCGGCGGGCGGGGTCGAGATCGAGGATGCGCCGGAGGTGGCGCGAGCAGTCGACGACGATGGCGCGATTGACCGTCTGCCCGCACTGGCTGGTGCCCGCGCCGCGGGGAAGAACGGGAATGCCTTCTTCGCGGGCGATGGCGATCGTGGCGGCGATGTCGTCGCGGCGGGCGGGGATCACCACGCCGATGGGTACCACCTGGTAGATCGAGGCATCGGTCGCGTAGCGGCCGCGGCTTGGCGCATCGAACAGGACCTCGCCTGCCACCGCCCGGCAGAGGCGGGCGGCAAGGCGCTGGTTTCCGGGTGGGATTCGAAACTCTGGCATAAAGCCGCTCGCGGATGCCCTGTGGAAGCGGATGATGCCATGCCGGCCGGATGAGAGGGAGGGTGCTTGCCGCCGGGCGGCGGACTGCGTAGGGTTCTTCCCGCAACAAATCCCTCGCCTCCCAGGGGATGCGGTGTCGTTTGCCATGCCCGATCGCCCCGTCAACCATGGGGTTGGCGTGACCCCGGCCGAGATGGAGCTCCTGGTGGCCCGTGCCGGCCTCAGCCTCAATCCGGGACAGATGGCCGATCTGGTCCTGATCTGGCGGCAGATGGCCGGGCTGATTTCTTCCGTGCCGCGCGAGCGGCCGCTGGCCGACGATGCGGCGTTCGCCTTTCGCCTTCCGCCGCCCCCGAAGGAGGGCAAGGGCGGAGCGCGGCGGCGCCGATGAGGGGCGCAGGCTCCGACATTCCTACCATCGCCGAGGCCGCACGGCTGATTGCAGCGAAAAAGCTTTCCCCGCTTGAGCTGACCCGCAGCCTGCTGGACCGGATTGCGCGCTTCGATCCGGGGATCAACGCATTTCTGACGGTCTGTGATCGCCGCGCCGAGGCCGAGGCCAGGGCGGCGGAGCGAGCGCTGAAAGGCCGCAGGCGCGGGCGGTTGCTCGGCATTCCGCTTGCGTACAAGGATATTTTCGCGACCCGGGGGGTGCGGACCACCGCGCATTCACGTCTCTTTGCCGACAACGTGCCGAAAGAGAATGCCGAGGCCGTGGAGAGGCTGGGGGCGGCCGGCTGTGTGATGCTGGGCAAGCTCGCGACGCATGAGTTTGCCATTGGCGGGCCGGCCTTCGACCTGCCGTGGCCGCCGGCGCGCAACCCGTGGGACAGGGAGAGGTTCACCGGCGGCTCCTCTTCCGGCGCCGGGGCTGCCGTTGCCGCGGGTCTTGCTCTCGGTGCGCTCGGTTCGGATACCGGCGGGTCGATCCGTATTCCTGCCGCCTATTGCGGGATCGCCGGGCTGAAGCCGACGCCGGGCCTTGTTTCACGACGCGGTGTCATTCCACTGTCGCCAAGCCTCGACACCGTCGGGCCGATGGCCTGGACGGCGGAGGATTGTGCGCTGCTGCTGGATGTGCTGGCGGGCCATGATCCGGCCGATCCGGCCTCGGTTCCGGGCCCGAAAATCTCCTACGCGCGGTCGATCGCGGCCCCGGTCAAGGGGCTCAAGGTTGGCCTCGTGCGGCATTTCCATGAGCGTGACGTGCCGGCGGGGGCGGAGATGCTGCAGATGATCGCAGCGGTGGTGCGGCAACTGCAGAAGCTTGGTTGCAAGGTGGGGGAAGCGACGCTTCCCTCGGTGCACGACTACAACGCGGTCGGCAGGATCATCATCGCCGCCGAGGCCTATGCGCTGCACGAGGCCATGCTGCAATCCCGCGTCGGCGAGTATTCCCGCGGTTTCCGGGTGCGGGTGCTGCCCGGGGCGCTGATCCGTGCGGCCGACTATCTGGCCGCGCAACGGCGGCGGAGCGATCTCATCGCCGTCACCGGGCGTGCCTTCCAGTCCTTCGACGTTCTGCTGAGCGCGGCGACGCCCGGGCCGGCACCGCTTCTGAGCGAGCAGCGCGCCGATGAAGGCTTTGCCACGCCGTTCCTCACCACGCCGGCCAACGTTGCGGCGATCCCGGCGGCCGTGGTGTGCGGCGGGTTCTCGGCGGCGGGCCTGCCGCTTGGGGTGCAAATCATGGGTCCGGCGTGGGGCGACGCGCTGGTATTGCGCTTGGCGCATCATCTCGAGCGGGCGCTCGGCACGCGGGCGCGCCGGCCGGCGCTTCTACTGCCGGCCGAGGGCGTCAGGCCGCCGGCCGAACGGGTAGAGCGTGTTCAGCTTGGCTGAACACGCTCTTGTCTGACCGCGCGGATTCACGTGCTGGCCTCTCCTCCTTGGGAATCGCGGAACGATTCCAGTCCAGCAGGATCCGCTAACCGACCTTGCTCACTGCCCATTTCACTTGCTGGGGACCATCCGCGTAACCGCTCAGCACGACCTGCTCGGCGCGCCTGGCCTCGTTGGTGCCGAGATAGATGCTTTCCTCGAGCGTCATGCGTGCTCCCTCGGCGCGCAGCCGCCAGCCGCTACCGGAGGGCAGGCGCAGCAACGCCGCTTCGCCATCCTGCTGGAGGCTCGCCGTCACCGCCGGGTGCAGGTGGAAGCGGATCGTGAAGGCCTGCGGCGTGGCGGCCTCGATCGCGTCTTCGCCGCGCACGTCTTCGCCACTCTCCGCCATGTAAAGCCGCCGGCGATGGATCGCGCCAAAGGGCTTCAACCAGCCGTCATGACTGGTCTCGAGCCAGTGTGCGCCGCTTGCTTCCTGTCTTTCCACCTCCACCTTTTCCGGCCGCCGGCCGAGCCCGTCCGGCGCCAGTTCGGAGGAATTGACGTCGGCGATCACCAGCGTCGAGTGGGCGGCAGTCGCGCGCATCGCATCGCGCCAGGGCTCGGAGGCGGCAGGGGCAGCGCCGCAATTGACGATCAGCCGCTCCCGGCCGACCGAAAGCTCGAGCGAGAGAGTGCCGGCATGGGCGAACCGGTCGAGTCCGCGCGGCGCCGGCACGCCCGCATCGACGATCAGCACGCTGCGCCCTGCCGCGAGGCGATAGAATCCGCCATCCGCCAACAGGACCGGGGCGCGGCCGCTGCGACCGGCCTGCGTCAGGACGAGGTCGATCAGTTCGGGACTCTCCTCTTTGCTGCCGTTGAAGAGGGTAAGCCCCCCGTCGCCATGGCGGAGAGTCCGAATTCCGAGCACCATCCGTTCGATGGCGCTGCCGATCGGCGCTGGCTGGGCGGCATTGATGCTCTGCAGGAGGGAGCGGATTTCGATCAGGTCCTTCAGGGCACCAAGCTGCACCGCCGGGCTGCGCTCGACGTGGCAGCCGTCGGGCAGAACCTGGCGGGCGATTTCCTGCGGCAGGAAGCGGAGCGCGCGGGTCAGCAAAGCCGGATGATCCGGGAGCGCAACGGAAGCGGCGATCAGGCCCTTGAGAGCGGTCAGCGCACGCGCATCGAGCTCTTCGGCCGGCAAAGCGGCGGCGAGCGTCACCGCATCGGCCGCCACCCGGCTCATCAGCTTTTTGCGGAACGCGTCGTCCGCCGAGGCGGCAAAGAAGTCGTAATGGCCAAGCCAGGCGGTGATGCGGCCGCCCACCACGTCCGGCCGCTCGGAAAGCGGGTCGGCGTGCTGGGTTCCGATCCAGTCTGCAACCAGGGTGCGCGCGCGTCCTCGCGCAGCGTCGGTGCCGAGAGCGCGCAAGTCCCTGAGCCAAGTGAAATCATGCGCGGCGGCGCGCGCCATGGCGTGGCCTGTCGGTTGGTTCCACCCGCCCGGACGCAGCGGGCGGATCGTGCCGGCCACGTTCAGTTCGCCCTTGACCAGCCGCGCACCCTCCGTTGCATCGCCCGGCCAGGGGTCCCGCGCCGGCTGCGCCGGTGCATCCGGAACCTGCAGCGGGCGGAACTGCTGGATGCGGGAGAAGGCGCGCCGCGCACGGCGCAGCCAGCGCCGGGAATCTGCCATGCTCATTCGCCTGCCTCCGCGCCCGCGCCGCGCAGGGCCGCCACGGCCGCAGCATAGTCGGGGGCGCCGAAGATCGCGGTGCCCGCAATCAGCGCGGTCGCCCCCGCCGCGCGCACCGCGCCGGCGATCTCGCAGTCGATGCCGCCATCGGCGGCCAGGGCGATATCACGGCCGGATGCCTCGATCATCTCGCGCACCGTGGCGATCCTGCCGATCGCCGAAGAGAGGAAGGTCTGCCCACCGAATCCCGGATCGACCGTCATGACCAGCACGATGTCGACGAGATCCAGCACCGGCGCAACCGCAACCGGCGGTGTTGCCGGATTGATCGCAACGCCGGCCTTGCAGCCGAGACCGTGTATCGTCTGCAACGAGCGGTGGAGATGTGGCCCGGCTTCCGCATGCACGCTGATATGGTCCGCTCCTGCCTCGGCGAAGCTGGCGAGATAGGGATCCACCGGCTCGATCATCAGGTGCACATCGAACGGCAGGCGGCAATGCGCCCGGATCGCCCGCACCACGCCAGCTCCGAAGCTGATGTTGGGGACGAAATGACCGTCCATGACGTCGAGGTGCAGCCAGTCGGCACGCGCTTCTTCGATCGCCCTCACTTCCTCCTTGAGCCGCGCGAAATCGCCCGCGAGCAGGCTCGGCGCAATGATCGTCCGGACGGGAGGCCTCGCCGGCATCGTCATTTTCTAAAGGGGCGAATCCGCGCCGCACAAGTGCCGATCACCTGGCGTGCGATCCACGGCGGATTCTGCTTCAGCGGCGGCAGAGCCGCGCGGCGAAGAAGCCGTCCATCCCGCCCCGCTCGGGCCAGAGGCCGGGATGGGTCGAGAAAGAGCCCCCGGCGGTCAGCGCTTCGGGCATGGCGGCAAGCTCTCCGGGCGTGAACGGATCGAGGACCAGCGAAAGCCGCCCAAGAGCCGCGGCCACCCGCGCGGGCCCCTCTTCCGGCTGCAGCGAGCAGACCGCGTAAACCAGCCGCCCGCCCGGGGCGAGAAGATGCGCCGCGGCATGGAGCAGGCGATCCTGCAAAACGGCCAGCGGGGCGATGTCGCGCGGCCTCCGCAGCCGGGCGATGTCGGGATGGCGGCGGATGATCCCCGTGGCGCTGCACGGCGCATCCAGCAGGATCGCCGGAAATCGCTCCCCGGTCCGCCACTCGCCGGCATCCGCCGTCACCGTCTCGGCTTCCAGCCGGAGGCGCTGGAGATTGGCCCTGAGGCGCGCGAGCCGCCCTTCGTCCCGCTCGACGGCGACCACATCCGCGCCCGCCGCAGCGAGTTGCGCGGTCTTGCCTCCGGGTGCCGCACAGAGATCGGCGACACGCTCGCCCCTCCGCGGCGCCAGCAGCCGCGCCGGCATCGCCGCCGCCGCGTCCTGGACCCAGAACTCTCCCTCGGCAAAGCCGGGAAGCTCGCTCACCCGGGTCCCGGGCGGCATGCGCACTGACCCCGTGGGAAGCCGGATCCCGCCCGGCGGGGCCGCCGCGCCCGGCTTCAGCGTCAGGTCGAGCGGCGGCTCCTGCGCATGCGCCGTGGCGATCGCCCGGGCGTTCGGCGACCACTGGGCCCAGAGCCACGCCGGCGAATCCAGCCGCGGGCCGTCGAGTGCGTCGAGCAGAGCCGGCCCGAGGGTGGAGAGGCGCCTCAAGACGGCGTTCACCAGGCCGGCAAACGGGGCCAGTCCCTGGCTCCGGGCCAGCTCCACGGCCGTCGCGACGGCGGCGTGCGCCGCCGTCCCGAGCAGCAGCAGGCCGGCCGCACCCAGCCGGAGCACGTGCCGCACCGCCGGCG
>JASHOF010000038.1 GCA_030041255.1 Acetobacteraceae bacterium | reverse complement strand
GCTCGACATAGACGACCTCCTGAAGCGGATGAAGCTCGAGGAGCGGCTTTATCGCCACCGCTGCGTCGAGGCCTGGTCGATGGCGGTGCCGTGGAGCGGCTTCCCGCTCAAGGATTTCGTGGCGCTCGGGAACCCGCTGTCGAGCGCCAAGTACGTGCGCTTCGAGACCTTCACGAACCCCAAGGTCGCGCCCGGCGAGCGCGAGTTCTGGTACCCGTGGCCTTATATCGAAGGGCTTACCATGTTCGAGGCGACGAACGAGCTGTCGTTCATGGTGACCGGCATGTATGGCCATCCCGTGCCGCGCCAGGACGGCGCGCCGCTGCGCCTCGTGACGCCATGGAAATATGGCTTCAAGTCGGCCAAGTCGATCGTCAAGGTGACCTTCGCCGATCAGCGGCCGAAGACCTTCTGGGAGACGCTGCAAAGCTCCGAATACGGCTTCTGGGCCAACGTCAATCCGGCCGTGCCGCATCCGCGCTGGAGCCAGGCGCGCGAGCGGCTGATCGGCTTCGACAAGGTGGTGCCGACGCAAATCTACAACGGCTATGCGGAGTGGGTGGCGGACATGTATAAGGGGATCAAAGGCCAGCAGCTTTTCCGGTGATTCCGTTGCTCCTCCGCAGGACCCTTGCGATCTGCGCCGCTGCTCTCCTGGTGGCGGCATTCGCGCTCGCTACGCTCGAGCCGCCGGACCTGCCGCTCGGTTCCCTGCTCTACAGCGTCGATTCGGGGTTTCTCAATCTCCTGCAGGCCGGCATTCAGCGCCACCTCTCACCCTGGATCTGGGATAGCCTGATGGTGCCGATCCTGATCCGGCCGGCGTGGCTTCTGCCGGCGGCCGGCGGCCTGATCTGCGCCGGCGGGGCGGCCTCGCTCACCTTCGCGGGGAGCAGCCGCTCGCCCCGCAGATGGCGCGGATGAGGCGCCGGCCAGGGTCGCGGCGAGGGAACCGGTGAGCTGGCTCACCGAGGCGGAGCCGGTTTGCACGTCGGCGCCGCCCGGCCCGGTCGATCTCGTGGTCGAGCCCGGGGTGAAGGATCTGGGCGGATTCCGCGTGCGCCGTGCCTTGCCCAGTGCGAAGCGCCGGATGGTCGGCCCCTTCATTTTCTTCGACCATATGGGGCCCGTCCAGTTCGCGCCGGGCGAGGGCATCGATGTCAGGCCGCATCCGCATATCGGGCTCGCCACGCTGACCTACCTCGTGGCCGGCTCGATCCTGCATCGTGACACGCTCGGCAGTGCCGCGGTGATCGAGCCGGGTGCGGTCAACTGGATGACGGCCGGGCGCGGGATTGCCCATTCGGAGCGGACCGATCCTGCCACCCGTGCCGTGGGAGCGGCGATGCAGGGGATCCAGAGCTGGGTCGCGTTGCCGCGCGCCTCCGAGGAGACCGCGCCCGAGTTCCATCACCATGATCTGGGAAGCCTGCCGCTGATCGAAGATGCCGGCCTTACCGTCCGCCTCATCGCCGGGGCGGCGTTCGGTCTCACGTCGCCCGTCCACACCTTCTCGCCGATGTTCTATTGCGACGCAAAACTTTCGGACGGCGCAACGATGCGGCTGCCGGACGATCCGCCGGAGCGCGGGGTCTATCTTCTCGAAGGTGCGGTCGAGATCGCGGGCGAAACATTTTCGGCCGGCCGGCTTCTGGTTTTCCGCCCGGCAGATCGCATTCACCTGCGGGCGAGGGGCGCGGCGCGCCTGCTCGCACTCGGCGGGGAGCCGATGGATGGCCCGCGCCACATCTGGTGGAATTTCGTTTCGAGTTCGAAGGATCGGATCGAGCAGGCGAAGGCGGACTGGAAGTCCGGCCGGTTCGGGCTCGTTCCCGGCGACGAGCGCGAGTTCATTCCGCTGCCCGGCTGACAAGCGCCGGGGCCTGGCTGCCGGGAAAATGGCAAGCAGCGAGGCGCGCGCACTGCTGCAGCATCTGAGCGCTCGACGGGCCGGCTCAGCCATCCGTATAAATCGGAGCACTGGCTCCCCTCGAACGCGGAGAGCCGGGAGCGATTGTTGCGCAAGCTTTGGAAGACATCTCCTTTCATTCAAATCGCAATGGAGCCAAGGGAGCAACGCACATGGACCAGGACAAGTTCAACATGGCTGTCCGCAAGTTTCTCAAAGTGGTCGGCGTTACGTCGCAGCGTGAAATTGAAAATGCGGTTGCCAGGGCGGTGCAGGCCGGCCATCTTCAGGGCAACCAAAAGCTCAGCGCAAAGATGACGCTCGAGATCGGCGCCATCAACCTCAAGCACGAGATCAACGGCGAGATCGAAGTCGGCTAGGCCCGTGTCGGGCGACTGTGCAGCCCGGCACGGGGATCGCGGTTTATGCGAGCCTGCGATTCGCGCCCGCCGACGATGCCGCCGCGGGCCGATGCCACCTTTCCTTCGATTCGTGACCTGCCTCGATCGCGGCCGCCATCCGTTTTCCCGTCTTCCCCCGGCGGCGCGTTGCGGGCGGGCCGGTCGCGGTTCCGGCGGGGCAGGAAGACGTTCGCCGGCTCGAGAAATTTCGTCCCGGCAGGGAGCAACGGGTGTAGGCAGGGGCGGGGAAAGTGGCCCAGAGTGCAGCAGCGGCGAAGGCGATGGCACCCGAGGTCGCCGCCCCGGGAATGACGGGCACGGCTCGAAGGAGAGGTTACAATGCGTCTCTTTTCCGTGGTTCTCCTGATCGTGGCTCTCGCCGGCTGTTCCAGCAACTTCGATCCGGGCGAGCCAAGTCTCCTCGGCGTACTCGCGCCTGGCGGTGTGTGCGGCGTCTATCCGCCCGGTAGCAGCGCCTGGCAGACCTGCATGGCGGTCGGTCCGACGTCCGGGCCCGGGGCGAGCCAGCCCTGGCCCAGCATTCCGAGCCTGGTCGGCGCGCCGCCGGCGGCGATGGGACCATCTACCTTTGCCTCTCCGACGATGCCCGACGTGCCGGCTCCGACGATGCCCAGCGTCATCCACTGCCAGACGACTTCATCGCAGACATCGTCCTCGAACGGGAATTCAAGCACCACCACCACCCAAAGCACCTGCCACGGCTGACCGCGTGGCCTGAGGCCGGATCGGGATTGGCGGTGCTTCCATTCCGGACCGACACCGGGGAGGCATCGGAAAGGGGCTGGCGCGGGCGAGGAAAGTCACATCGTTTCGAGTTCGGTGAACCGCACCGGGATCAGCTCCCGCAGGCGGATATTCCCGGTGCTGTCCTTGTCGATGACCGTGAGTTGCTGGGCATCGGGAAGGCCGACCGGCATCACCAGCCGTCCCCCCGGCTTGAGTTGTTCGAGCAGCGCCGGGGGCGGCCTTTCGGCAGCCGCGGTGGCCAGAATCTTGTCGTACGGTGCGTGCTCGATCCAGCCGCGGGACCCGTCGCCGACCCGCATTCCGACAGTGGAATAGCCGAGCTGTCGCAAGCGCAATTCAGCCTGATTTGCCAGCTCCTCGACAATCTCGACGGTCCAGACCTGCGCCACCAGCTCGGCCAGGATGACCGCCTGGTACCCCGAGCCGCCGCCGATCTCCAGTGTCACCTCATGCGGTTCGGGTTCGAGGAGGTCAGTCATCAGGGCGCAGATAAAGGGCTGTGAGATCGTCTTGTCGAAGCCGATCGGAAGCGGCGTGTCGTGGTAGGCAAAAGGGGCCAGCTCCGAGGGGACGAACAGGTGCCGCGGAACCCGCGTCATCGCCGCCAGGACCCGCTCGCTGAGCGCTGCCTTCCCGAGCTCCTCACTCAGGAGATCGGTGTGGATCGCAATCACGTCGACCATGTGCCGCCGCAAGATTGCGAAGTGTTTCTCGTCCATCGGCTTCATGGCTGGCAGACCTTGTCTTCTTTCAGCAGCCTCGAAGGTGTTGCAAATCCGCTCACGCCCCTTCCGGCAGTGCTTATCACAAGATCGGGCGCAAAGCCTCCCGTCGAGGTGAAGGCCGGCTTTGGACCGAGTGGACAGCAAGCGGCGGGCGTGCATCCTGCGATGCCAGATCCGGTGCCGGCGGCAGCGGTTCGCAAGCGGTTCGAACCGGCCGGGAGCCGTCTTCACAAGGAGGTTGCTCCCGGTGCACCATGTCCCTCGGGTCCGGCGCTCGGAGAGCGGCCGGTCCGCGGGAAGAAGCATCCCGGAACTGCCCATGCGGAACCTGGAGGAAACTGCCAATGATGCGACATTTTGCCAAGCTTGCCGCGGGCTTTCTCGCCGGCGCGGCCTTGATCGCGGTGACGGCGTTGCCGGCGGTTGCGAAAACCTTGACGATCGCGCTCATACCCGGCCTCACCACCGATCCCTTCTACATCACGATGCACCAGGGAGCGGAAGCGGCGGCGAAGGCGCTCGGTGTCAACCTGATGTTCCAGGGCGCGCCCGAATTCAACTCGACCCTGCAGGTGCCGGTGCTGGATGCGGTGATCGCACGCCACCCGGATGCGATCCTGATCGCGCCCACCGATGCGACCCAGCTCATCGCGCCCTTGCAGAAGGCGGTTGCGGCCGGCATCCCGGTGATCACTGTCGATACCTATATCGGCAACGGCCGCTACCAGACGGGATTCGGCAACGCCGATTTTCCCCTCTCCTACATCGCCTCCGACAACGTTCTGGGCGGCGAGATCGCGGCCCGGGCCCTGGCCAAGGCGATCGGCGAGAAGGGCAAGGTCTATGTCAGCAACGTCAAGCCCGGCATCTCGACCACCGACCAGCGCGAGCAGGGCTTCAAGGAGGAAATGAAGGCGCATTTTCCGAACATCACGGTGCTCGACACCCAGTTCAACAATGACGATGCCAACACCGCCGCCTCGCAGCTCCAGGCGGTGCTGGCGCGCAACCCCGATCTCGCCGGCGTATTCGGCGCCAACCTTTTCTCCGCGCTTGGAGCCGCCAACGGCGTGAAGGCGGCCGGCAAGCTCGGCAAGGTCAAGGTGGTGGCTTTCGATGCCCCGCCGGCGATCGTGGGTGAGCTGAAATCGGGCCTCGTCAGCATCGCCATCGCGCAGCATCCGGCCGAGATCGGCTGGTTCGGGGTCGCCGCCGCGTATGCACATCTCACCGGCAACAGCATACCGGTGAATATCGGCACCGGGTTCACGGTGATCACCGGCCAGAACGTCGACGATCCGGACGTCAAGAAGTTCATCTATCACGATTAATCCTCAATCCGGTGGCGGGAGCGCTGCTCCCGCCGCTCGCCTTCCCGGGAGCGATGCCTCTTTGAGCATCAGCCTGCCGGACGCGCCCGCGCGCGCCCATCCGCTGCTCACCTTTTTTGCCGGCGCCTGGGCCTGGCTGTTCCTGGTGCTGCTCCTGATCTTCTTCGAGATCTGGGCCCGCATCATCGATCACACCTCGTTTCTGCTCAACGTCTTCAACCTCCGCAGCATCGCGGTCTTCACGGCCGAACCGTTCCTGCTCGCCGCCGGCCAGACCTTCGTCATCATTGCCGGCGGAATCGATCTCTCGGTCGGTTTCACGATGGGCCTGGCGGCCGTCGTGCTGGCGCAGGTGGTGCGCCTCGTCGATCCACTGCTGGGTACGGCGCTGGCGGTTGCTGTCGGCCTTCTCTTCACCCTGATCGCGGCGGCGGTGCCGGGCCTGGTGAACGGGCTTCTCATCGCGCGGCTGCGCGTGCCGCCCTTCATCGGCACGCTCGGCATGTACGGGGTTGCCGAAGGGGCCGGCTACCTCGCCGCCGGTGGGACCACGGTGCCGGTCACCAACCCCATCCTGCTCTGGGTCGGAAACGAGACGCTGCTCGGCGTTCCCGTGCTGGTGTGGCTGACCATCATCGTGCTGCTGTTCCTGCATTACCTGCTGAAAGAGAGCCGCTACGGCCAGTACACCTATGCGATCGGCGGCAATCGCCAGGCCGCCATTCGCGCCGGCATCGATGTCCGCCGGCACACCGAAATTCTCTACGTCCTCTCCGCATTGTGCGCTGCCGCTGCCGGCATCCTCTATACGGCCCGCTTCTCCGCCGGTGCGGCGCAGGCCGGCGATCCGCTGCTCCTGGTCTCGATCGCCGCCGTGGTGATCGGGGGTGCGAGCCTCTTTGGCGGCTCGGGCACCATCATCGGCACCCTGATCGGTGGGCTCATCATCGCCGTGATCCAGTACGGGCTGGTGTTCATCGACGTGGCGCCGTTCTGGCAGTTCATCGCGGTCGGTGTCGTCATCATCGTTTCGGTGCTGGTCGATCAGAGCCGGCTCGTCCTCACCACCGGCGTGCGCGCCGATGAGTGAGCCGATCCTTTCCGTGCGGGGACTTTCCAAGCATTTCGGCGGCGTGCAGGCGCTGGAGGCGGTGGATTTCGATCTCCATCCGGGAGAGGTGCTGGCGCTGGCCGGCGACAACGGTGCCGGCAAATCGACCCTCATCAAGATCATTTCCGGAGTCCACCTGCCCAACGAGGGCGAAATCCGCTTCCGCGGCCAGCCGGTCGCCTTCGCTGACCCGCGCGCCGCGCGCGAGGCTGGGATCGAAACGATCTACCAGGACCTCGCACTCGCCGACAATCTCGATGTCGGCGCCAACGTCTTCCTCGGGCGCGAGCCGATGCGCCGGATTCTTGGCCTTTTCCCCGCGCTCGATCGCGCGCGCATGGCAAGCGAGGCGGCATCGCTGATCGCCACGCTGGATATCGTTCTGCCGAGCCTCAGCCTCCCGGTCAGGTCGCTCTCCGGCGGCCAGCGCCAGGCGGTCGCGATCGGCCGCGCCGTGTTCTGGAACGCCGAGGTGCTGATCATGGACGAGCCGACGGCCGCGCTCGGCGTGCCCGAGCAGCGCAAGGTGGTGGCCCTGATCAAGAGCCTCCGCGCGGCCAACAAGGCGGTGATCTTCATTTCCCACAATCTCGGCGACATTTTCGCCGTCGCCGATCGGATCATGGTGCTGCGCCGCGGCCGCAAGGCGGGAGAGCGCATGGCGGGCGAAACGAACGGCGACGAGATCGTGAAGCTGATGGTGGGGTCCGCCTGATTTTCTCTGCTATTGTGCCTCGTCGAGCGCTTCGTGCGCGGCGAGCCAGGCGGCCTCCGCTGCGATGGTCGCGCGCTCGATTTCTGCCAGAAGCCGGGTTGCCTCGATCATTTCCGCCGCCCGTTCCGGGGCATAGAGCGCGGGTTCCTCGAGCTGGCGGCGCAGCGCCGCGCGCGCTGCCGACAGACGCTGAAGCTCGGCATCCGCGGCGCGCACGTGGCGCGAGAGGGGTTGGAGCCGGGCGCGCGCTTCGGCCCGGTTGCGCCGTTCTTCGCGGCGCCCCTCGCGGGCGCGCTCGAGCCGCCGTTCGCTCGCCCCAGCGGTCTCCGCGGGCGCGGCGAGGAGGGCGCGGTAATCCTCGAGATCGCCTTCGAAGGGCCTCACCGTTGCCTCTGCCACCAGCCACAGGCGATCGGCGATCAGGGAGATGACATGCGGATCATGGGTGATCAGCACCACGGCGCCGGAGAATTCGGCGAGTGCGCGGACGAGGGCATCGCGGGCGTCGATGTCGAGGTGGTTGGTCGGCTCGTCGAGAACGAGAAGCTGCGGCGCCTCCCGGGTCGCCAGCGCCAGCAACAGCCGCGCCCGTTCGCCGCCGGAGAGATTCGCCACCTCCGTCTCGGCGCGGTCGGCGTCGAGCCCGAAGCGTGCCAGTTGCGCCCTGACCGCAGCCGGCGCTGCGCGCGGCATCGCGCGCGCCATGTGCACGATCGGGTTTTCCCCGCGCTCGAGCGCCTCTTCCTGGTGTTGTGCGAAATAGCCGACCCTGAGCTTTCCCGGCCGCCGCATCTGCCCGGACAGCGGCGCGATCCGGCCTGCCAGCAGCTTCGCCAAGGTCGATTTGCCGTTGCCGTTGGGACCCAGAAGAGCGATCCGGTCGTCGGAGTCGATGGCCAGTGAAAGCCGTTTCAGCACCGGCCTGCCATCGTATCCGCAAGCCACATTCTCCAGCCTGAGCATCGGCGGAGGAAGCGGATCGGGCGCGGGAAAATCGAATCGTGCCGGTGCCGGCCCGGCCACCACGCCGATCGGCGGCATCCTGGCCAGCGCCTTCAGCCGCGATTGTGCCTGGCGGGCCTTGCTCGCCTGGTAGCGGAACCGATCGACGAAGGCCTCCATGTGCGTTCGCCTGGCGGCGATCCGCTCGGCTTCCCGCGCCTCCTGAAGGGCGCGCTCGGTCGCGATGCGCACGAACTCGGAAAACCCGCCTGGGGTGAGCGAAATCCGCCCCTTGTCCAGATGCGCGATCGCTGCCACCGCCCGCTCGAGGAGGTCCTGGTCGTGGCTGACCACCAGGGCTGCCCCGGCAAAGCGGGCAAGCCAGCCCTCGAGCCAGAGCGTCGCCTCGAGATCGAGATGATTCGTCGGCTCGTCGAGCAGCAGGAGATCGGGCTCGGTGAACAATGCCCGGGCGAGTGCGATCCGCATCCGCCAGCCGCCCGAGAAGCTCGAGACCGGGCGGGCCTGCGCTTCCTGGTCGAACCCGAGCCCGGCCAGAATGGCGGCTGCCCGTGCAGGCGCGGCGTCGGCGGCGATGGTGCGCAGCCGTTCGTGCAGCTCTGCAAGCCGCTCCGCCGGTGCGCGCTCGGCCTCACGCAGGAGGGCAAGCCGCTCCACATCGGCCGAGAGGACCGCCTCGAGCAGGCTCGCATCCCCGCCCGGCGCTTCCTGGGCAACCGCCCCGATGCGCACCCGCGCGGCGCGGCGGATCTCTCCGCCGTCCGGCTGGAGTTCGCCCCTGATCAGGGCGAGGAGGGTGGACTTGCCGGCTCCGTTGCGCCCGACCAGCCCGAGGCGTTGGCCGGCCTGGACGGTGAGGGTTGCGCCGTCGATGAGCGTGCGCGTGCCAACCCGAAGCACGACGTCCCTGAGAGCGATGAGGCTCATGCGGTTTCTTGCGGGGACATGCGTTCATGCAACCCCTTATCGTCCGGCAAAGCGGGGCTTCTCTTTGGCGAGGAAGGCGCGGAAGGCGTTCTGGAAATCCTCGGTCTCGGCAAATCCGTTCGCTTCCGCTTCCTCTTCGGCGCTCAGCGGCAAGCTGCCGCGCAGCCGCCGGATCGCCTGCTTGTGGAAGCGCGCCGCCAGAGGGCTGCCCTCGGCGATCCGTCGGGCGAGCGCCATCGCTTCCGATCGCACTTCCTGATCCGCCACGACGCGCGAGAGCAATCCTTTCTCGTAGGCCTGGTGCCCGTCGAAGATGCGTCCTTCGATCAGAAGCTCGGCTGCGACTGCGCTTCCGGCGAGCGACAGGATCGGATCGATTTCGGCGTAAGAGTACCAGATGCCGAGATTGCGCGCCGTTATTCCGAAACGAATGCCTTCGCCGCCGACCCGGAAATCGCACATCGTTGCGATCCCTGCTCCGCCGCCGATGCACGCCCCTTCGATCGCCGCCACCACCGGATGGCGGCAAAGCCGGATCGATTGCATGCCCCTGTGCACGCTTCGGGCGTAGAGGTCCTCGAGCGCGCGCGTGCCGCGCTCGGTGGCAAAGGCGCCGATATCGGCGCCGGCAGAGAAGGCGCCGCCGGCACCTCGCAGCACGACGCAGCGGAGCGAGTCATCGGCCGAGAACTCTTCCATCGCATCGGCGAGCGCCTCCCACATCGCCCGGTCGAGGGCATTGCGCACCTTCGGGCGGTCAAAGGTCAGGATGGCGATTTCGCTCTCGCGCGAGAGGGCAAGTCCCGGATGCGGCATCCGCTTTCTCCCTTCGTCCTGTCGTCTTGCTGTCTTGGCCGAGACTGTCATGGGGTCTAAGCACGGTCCATGTCGGTGTTGCTGCCAATCGACCCCGCAAGATGCTGACGCTGATCGACCTCGCCGGCGCGGTGGCGCTGCTGCTCTGGGGCGTGCACATGGTCAGGAGCGGCGTCGAGCGCGCCTACGGCCCCGCGCTCAGGCGGATGCTCGGCCGAATGCTCGGTGACCGGCTGCGTGCCTCTGCTGCCGGCTTCGCGGTCACGGCCGTTCTGCAAAGCAGCACGGCGACGGGCCTGATGGTGACATCCTTCGCGGCTGGCGGGCTGGTCGATCTCACTCCCGGCCTGGCGGTCATGCTCGGGGCCAATGTCGGTACCACCGTCATCGTGCAGGTGCTGTCCTTCAATGTCACCTGGCTCGGCTGGCTGGCAATCCTTGCCGGCGTCCTGATGTTCCGCCGCGGCGGCGGCTCGCGGGTGCATGACCTTGGCCGGGTGCTGATCGGGATCGGCCTGATGCTGTCGGCGCTCGACGAGCTCGAGGCCCTGGTCGCGCCGCTCGGGCATACGGCCGCCTTGCACGCTGCCTTCGGCGCCCTGGCCTCCCAGCCCGGCCTTGCCGTGCTGCTCGGCACCGTTCTTGCCTGGGCGGCCCATTCTTCCGCCGCGATCGTGCTGCTCGTCATTTCGCTTTCCGGCCACGGCGCCCTGGCATTGCCGGCGGCGATCGCCCTGGTGGTGGGCGCCAATCTCGGCAGCGCCATCAACCCGCTCATCGAGGGCATCGGGCCGGACCCGGCCGCGCGCCGCCTGCCGCTCGGCAATCTTCTCAACCGGGCTCTTGGCGCGATCGTCGTACTGGCGATGCTGCCGTTTCTGGCCCCTTTGCTGGGCCATCTCGGGCTGCCGTTTGCCCGGCTGATCGCCGACTTCCACACCGGGTTCAACCTCGTCCTGGCGCTGCTTTTCTTCCCCTTCCTCATGCCCTACGCCAAGCTGTTGCGGCGCCTTCTGCCGGCCACTGCCGGTGCTGCGTCACCGGATCGGCCCATCTATCTCGATCCGGCCCTGGCCGAGAGCCCGCCGCTCGCCCTGGCTGCCGCTGCCCGCGAGGCGCTGCGCATGGCCGACGTGCTGGAGGTGATGCTCAACGACACCATCGCCGCCATCAAAGGGGGCGAGCGGAAGCGCCTGGCGGAGGTGAAATCGCTCGACACCGTGCTCGACCGGCTGAACGCCGCGATCAAGCAGTATCTCACCGGGCTCGACCCCGATCGCCTGGCCGACGCCGACCACCGGCGCCTGACCCAGCTCCTTACCTTCGCCACCCACCTCGAGCAGGCGGGCGACCTTGTGGAGCACAATCTCGCCGCTCTCGCCTCCAAGCGCATCAAGCGTGGCCTCGCGTTTTCGGTAGAGGGCGAGACGGAGATTGCGCGCCTGCTCGAACGCCTGACGGCCAATCTGCGCACCGCCGCCGCGGTGCTGATGACCGAAGATCCGCGCGCCGCCCGGGAGCTTGCGGCCGAGAAGGCGATCTTCCGCGACCTCGAGACGGCCGCCACGAGCGGCCATTTCCAGCGCCTGCGCGAGCGGCGGATCGAAAGCGTCGAAACGAGCGCGCTTCACCTCGACCTGGTGCGGCACATCAAGGAGGTGAACGCCCATCTCGTCGCCGCGGCGGCGTACCCGGTCCTGGAAGGGCAGGGCGAGCTGCTCACGAGCCGGGTTCGCCAGGAGGGCTGAGCGGAGGCTCGGAGTCGCCTTCGGGCGGCCCTCGCTGGCCTCTTGCAACGGGCGAACATAACTGGAACAGTGTGACCGCAAGGCGACGGCGTTTTGGGTTCTTTCACTCCATATAGTGGTGAAGATTAATTCTACTAACTAGATGTTGGCAAACGCGTGGGCCCGCGCGCATGATGGGTGCCCTGCAAGGTCGAAGGGGGAAAGCCGTGCTCGACGCAGTGCAGATGCCGGGTCGCCACCAGGTTCGCGTCGATCGGTCGCGCGATGCGGCGCTCACCGATTTCGGGCGTGCCACTCTGAGCGACCGCTATCTGATGCCGGGCGAGGGTTTTCAGGATCTCTTCGCCCGCGTGGCCAGCTTCTATGGCGACGATGCCGCGCACGCCCAGCGCATCTACGACTATATCAGCCGCTTCTGGTTCATGCCGGCGACGCCGGTGCTCTCCAATGGCGGCACCGACCGTGGCCTTCCGGTCTCCTGCTTCCTCAACGAGGCGTCCGACAGCCTCGAAGGCATCGTCGGTCTCTGGAACGAGAATGTCTGGCTGGCGTCCAAGGGGGGCGGCATCGGCAGTTACTGGGGCAACCTTCGCTCGATCGGCGAGAAGGTGGGGCAGAACGGCAAGACTTCCGGCGTGATCCCGTTCATTCGGGTGATGGACAGCCTCACTCTTGCGATTTCCCAGGGTTCGCTCCGTCGCGGCTCGGCGGCGGTCTATCTGCCGGTTTCGCATCCCGAGATCGAGGAGTTCGTGGAGTTGCGCCGCCCGACCGGCGGCGATCCCAACCGCAAGGCGCTCAACCTGCATCACGGCGTCCTGGTGCCGGACGCTTTCATGCGGGCTGTGGCGGCGGACGAGCCATGGCTTCTGATCTCGCCCAAGGACGAAAGCAGGGTGCGCTCGGTGTCCGCCCGTTCGCTCTGGATCCGCATCCTCACCTCCCGCGTCGAGACCGGCGAGCCCTATCTCGTGTTCAGCGATCACGTGAATCGCGCGCGCCCCGAACATCACAAGCTGGCCGGACTGCAGGTGAAGACTTCGAATCTCTGCAGCGAGATCACGCTGCCGACGGGGCTCGATCGTCATGGGCGTGAGCGCACCGCCGTCTGCTGCCTCTCGTCGGTCAATCTCGAGACCTGGCGGGAATGGCACGAGCATCCGCTCTTCATCGAGGACGTGATGCGCTTCCTCGACAATGTGCTCGAGGATTTCATCCGCCGCGCGCCGCCGGAGATGGAGCGGGCACGCTATTCGGCGATGCGCGAGCGATCGGTCGGCCTCGGCGTGATGGGTTTCCACGGTTTTCTCCAGTCCGAGAACGTGCCGTTCGAGAGCGTCATGGCGAAGGCCTGGAACAAGCGGATCTTCAGGCAGATCCGGAGCCAGGCCGATACCGCCTCACGCCTGCTTGCGGAGGAACGCGGGCCCTGCCCGGACGCCGCCGAGTATGGGGTGATGGAGCGCTTCTCGCACAAGCTCTCGATCGCGCCGACCGCCTCGATCTCGATCATTGCCGGCAATTCGAGCCCGGGGATCGAGCCGATCGCCGCCAATGTCTTCCTCCAGAAGACGCTTTCCGGCAGCTTCACGGTCCGCAATCGCTTTCTCGCCCCGGTGCTCGCCGCTTACGGCAAGGACAGCGACGAGATCTGGTCATCGATCACGCTCGCCAAGGGCAGCGTGCAGCATCTCGATTTTCTGTCCGAGCACGAGAAGGCGGTGTTCAAGACCGCGTTCGAACTCGATCAGCGCTGGATCATCGAGCATGCCGCCGATCGTACGCCCTTTATCTGCCAGAGCCAGTCGGTCAATCTTTTCCTGCCCGCCAACGTGCACAAGCGCGACCTGCACCAGATCCATTTCCTGGCCTGGAAGAAGGGCCTGAAGTCGCTTTATTACTGCCGTTCGCTTTCCATCCAGCGCGCCGACAACGTGAGCGAGAAGGCCGTGCGGACCAAGGAATTTTCCGAAGCGGCCGAGGCCGCCGAGGCCGAGCTTCCGCTCACCGTGGCGCCGAAGCGCGCGGCCGCGAAGGTGCTCGATTACGAGGAGTGTCTCGCGTGCCAGTGAGTTTGAAGTTGGAACACAGCAGATGAAGCAAGATCTCCTGACCGAGAATCCCGTTTACAAGCCCTTCCGCTACCCCTGGGCTTACGAGGCGTGGCATACGCAGCAGCGCGTGCACTGGCTGCCGGAAGAAGTGCCGCTCGCCGACGACGTGAAGGACTGGCACAAGAATCTCACCAAGGCGGAGCGGAACCTGCTGACCCAGATCTTCCGCTTCTTCACCCAGGCCGATGTCGAGGTGAACAACTGCTACATGAAGCACTACGCGCAGGTGTTCAAACCGACCGAAGTGCTGATGATGCTGTCTGCCTTCTCCAACATCGAGACCGTGCACATCGCGGCCTACGCCCACCTGCTCGATACCGTGGGGATGCCGGAGATCGAGTACCAGGCCTTCCTCAAATACAAGGAGATGAAGGACAAGTACGATTACATGCAGTCCTTCCGCATGGACAGCAGGCACGAAATCGCCAAGACGCTCGCCGCCTTCGGTGCCTTCACCGAGGGGCTGCAACTCTTCGCCTCGTTCGCGATCCTTCTGAATTTCCCGCGCTTCAACAAGATGAAGGGGATGGGCCAGATCATCTCCTGGTCGGCCCGTGACGAGACGCTGCACTGCCTCTCGGTGATCCGCCTCTTCCGCACCTTCGTCGAGGAGAATCCGGAGATCCGGACCCCGGCCCTGGAGCACGAAATCACCGAGATCTGCGCCACCATCGTCACCCACGAAGACGCCTTCATCGAGCTTGCCTTCGAATTGGGCGCGGTCGAGGGCCTGACCGCCTCCGGGGTCAAGCGTTACATCCGCTACATCGCCGACCGCCGCCTCGCCCAGCTTGGCCTGCCACCGCTCTACCAGGTCGAGAAGAATCCGCTGCCGTGGCTCGATGAAATGCTGAACGCCGTCGAGCACACGAACTTCTTCGAAAACCGTGCCACCGAATACAGCAAGGCCGCCACCACCGGCACCTGGGAAGAAGCCTTCGGTGACGCGCCTCTTGCCGGCGCTGAGCCCCTGGTCGGCGCCTGAGATGGGCAGGCGGAGCGCATCAGGCCGATAACGGTTCGGTTCACGAGCCTGTGATAGCCGGCCTTGCCCAAAAATCTGAAACGAGAGTAGTGGCCTGGAACGGGAACGCCTAACTTTGCGTCTGAGGCCCCGCCGACAGGCATCGCCGCTGCGGCCGGGCTGGTGGGGCATCCGGGTCCTCGAGGCACCGTTGTTGGGGAGTCGCAACTTTCGCCCGTTCGCCGATGGTGCGATACCACCTGCGGGGATAACAGGGATGGTGAGAACGAAACTGGCCGGAGCCGAAACAGCAGAAGCCCCGAGTGCTGCTCCGCGTTACACGCGCCGGCTTTCGGACAAGATTCTCGTCGCCTTCCATCAGGCCTGCGACCAGGCTGACCTCGAGGTTGCTGAACGCCTGCTCGGGGTGTTGGAGTTGATGCTGACGCGCCGCCCCACCACCCCAGACCACCAGCGCCGGCGCAACATGGAAGGTCTGGTCGCTGCGCACGAGCGTCTTTGGCACCTCAGGCACCACAACACGGCGCCTTCGTAGAGCGGATCGCGCTCGACTGGAATCGCGAAGCGATCCAGGAGCGCGTGAATCCGCTCGGTCAGACAAAGGAGAGCGTGTTCAGTCAACCTGAACACGCTCGAGGGGCCAGACTCACGCGCGGGTGACACGCGGGCTCCCTCGCCCCGGCCCTCACCCCCAACCCCTCTCCCAGAGGGAGAGGGGAGATAAGAAGAGGGCCCTCTCCCAGAGGGAAAGGGGAAGAAAGGGGGCCTCTCCCAAAGGGTCAGATATTCAGGGCGGCGCCGCCGCGCAGGATCGCCTCCGCTGCCGGCGTGAAGCGCCCGTCCTCGCCGTGCAGGACGAGGCCGGCGAGCAGCCGGAGCGGCCCCCGCCCGCCGCGCGTGACCCGTAGCAACACAAGCTTGGCCGCCCGGCCCTGTTTCGGCCAGAAGGGAAAGAGGATGGCACTGCCCGAGCCCGTTGCCTCGGCCGCGGCCAGCACCGCGGGCACTCCTGCCGGCGGCAGCATCAGCGAGAGCGTGCCTTTTGGCCGAAGCCGTCCGGCCAGTGCCGCCACCCAGGTCGCCAGCTTGTCGCCGCCCCGCTTCGCCGCCGACCTTGCCGGGTCGGCGGGCTCGGTGCCGATGGCCCGGTGCCAGGGAGGATTGGCGAAGGCGTGGTCGAATGTTTCCCCATGGGCGAGGCCGGCGCCGAGGGATGCGATATCGGCGGCCACGACAGAGAGAGCCGTGCAGCCATTGGCCGCGAAATTCCAGCGTGCCAGTTCGGCCAGTGCGGGATCGCGTTCCACTCCCACTCCGACCACTCCCGCGACCCGCGCTGCCAGGCAAAGCAGGCCGGCCCCGGCGCCTGTGCCGCCCTCGAGCGCGCGGCTGCCTTCTGTCGCCGGCACTGCCGCTGCCAGCAATACCGGTTCGATGCCGCTGCGAAACCCTTCTCGCGGCTGGCGGTAGCACACTCGCCCGCCCAGCAGCCAGCCTTCGGTGGTGCGATCGGCAGCCTCGATCAAGCCTCGCCGGCCTCGCGCAGGACGCGCAGTGCCTGCACCCCGTCCTCCTCGGCCACCGCGAGCCGGCGCGGAAAGATGCCGATGCTGCCCTCGGCCGCACTGATGTAGCTGTCGAGGAGGACAGAGGGGATCCCGGCATCGGCCAGGAGCGCGGTGAGGAAGGAAAGCCTGACTGGATCGGTGGACCGGGCCACCACGCGCATATCCGTTGCTCCCGCTTCCTGCCTGGCGCACCCCGACCGGCGCGGCGGCCGTCCTTGACCCGGATTCGGGGCCGCCGATATGGTGACGATGTCCTTCCCACAATCAAGCAGGGAAAGCGATTTGCGCGGCGCGGCAAGCATGGCCGGCTCGAGCCTTGCCGCCTCCGACGGAGCGGAGCCGGATGCGCTTGCCGCGCTTTCCGCCCTGCTCGCCGATGAGCTGGCGCGCTGCAACCGCACGATCGTCCAGCGCATGGAAAGCCCGGTGCCGCTGATCCCCCGCCTCGCGGCCCACCTCGTTGCCGCCGGTGGCAAGCGCATCCGCCCGCTGCTCACTCTCGCCGCGGCCCGCCTTGCAGGCTATCCGGGTGCCGGCGAAGGGCGTGGGGCGGAGCGCCATATCCAGCTTGCCGCCTGCGTGGAGTTCATCCACACCGCAACGCTCCTGCACGACGATGTCGTCGATGAAAGTGCGCTTCGCCGGGGCCTCGCCAGTGCGAACGCCGTGTTCGGCAACCAGGCTCCGGTGCTGGTCGGCGATTTTCTGTTCGCCCGGGCTTTCCAGATCATGGTGAAGGATGGCTCGCTCCGCGTGCTTGGCATCCTCTCCGATGCCGCCGCCACCATCGCCGAGGGCGAAGTGCTGCAGCTTGCCATCCAGAACGACCTCGATACGCCTGAATCGCGCTACCTCGAGGTGATCGACGGCAAGACGGCGGCGCTCTTTGCCGCCGCCTGCCAGGTCGGCGCCGTGCTTGGCGAGAGTTCCCCGGCCGAAGAGCGGGCGCTCGCCGAATACGGCCGCAATCTCGGCATGGCGTTCCAGCTCACCGACGATGCGCTCGACTACGCGGCGGAGCAGTCGGATCTCGGCAAGACCGTGGGCGACGATTTCCGGGAAGGCAAGGTCACGCTCCCGGTCCTGTTTGCATTTTCCGGCGGCGATGCTGCCGAACGGGCCTTCTGGAAGCGCGCCATCGAGGAGGGGACGCAGGCGGCCGGAGATCTGCCGAGAGCGCTTTCGCTGCTCGAGCGCCACGGTGCCATCGCTGCCACCCTGGCGCGGGCGGAGGAATTCGCCGGCGCAGCCCATCGGGCGCTGGCCCTCTTCGCGCCTTCTCCTCTCAAGGCGCGCCTCACGGCGCTGACCGACTTCGCCGTCCATCGCCGGCGCTGATCGTCCACCGCTCACTCCTGCCCGAGTGACGCTCGATCGGCCATGCGATGTGATTCGCACGACAGAAATTCAGAGTTCACGATGACGCTGCATGCTCGACGAATCGTTCGCCGTTCTCTGTCTCGCAGTCGTCCTCGGCAGTGGGCTCGCGTTCCTCCACCTTCGGCCCGGCACTTCCCGCCCGCCCTGGCAGCTCGGCATTCTGCACGGGTGCCTTGCCATCGCCGGCTTTTCGCTGCTGCTCCCGGCACTCGGCGGACGTTCCCGCGGCCTCATCAACGGCACCGCTGAATTCGGCACGCTGGCGGCAATCCTGCTGGCGTGCGCCTTGCTGGCAGGGATCGGCCTCTTTGCCCTGCTTTACGCCGGCCGTCGCCCAGGCTTCCTCATCGCCGTGCACACGGTGCTCGCGATCACCGGCTTCGTGATCCTGGCCGCCTACGTGTTTGCGGGCTGAAGAGGTGCTTGGCCGGCGATTTGCCTGCGCCCGGGAATCAGCTCACGACCGCCATCTTCTCGCGGCGCAGTTCGACCGTCAGCTCGTCGAGAGCCTGACCGAAGCGGTTCAGCATTTCGTCCACTTCGGCCTCGGTGATGACGAGCGGCGGGCTGAAGGCCACTGCATCGTTGATCATCGCCCGCCCGATCAGGCCATGCTTCTCGCAGAGCTTGCTGAGCCGTGCCCCGACTTTTGCCGCCGGTTCGAAGTTCTTGCGGCTCGCCTTGTCCTCGATCAGCTCGATCGCCGCGATGAGGCCGACCCCGCGGATTTCGCCGACAAGCTCGTGTCCGGCAAAGCGCCGCCGAAGCTCCTTCTGCAGGTGCGCGCCGACGACGCGCGTGTGATCGACGATGTTGGTCTCATCGTAGATCTTGAGCGTCTCGACGGCGACCGCCGCTGCCACGGGATGGCCGGAGTAGGTGAAGCCGTGACCGAATGTGCCGATCTTGTGCGATTCCTCGGCCAGCCCCTGGAACACCCGCTCGTTCACCATGACGGCGCTGATCGGCAGGTAGGAGGACGAGAGCGCCTTGGCGCAGGTCAAGATATCGGGCCGGATATCGAGCGTCTGCGAGCCCCAGTAGTTGCCGGTGCGGCCGAACCCGCAGATCACCTCGTCGGCCACCAGCAGGACGTCATGCTTCGCGAGCACCTTCTGGATCTTCGGGAAGTAGGCGCGGGGCGGCACGATCACGCCGCCTGCGCCCATGATCGGCTCGGCGAACATCGCCGCAATCGTGTCCGGGCCTTCGGCCAGGATCAGCGATTCGAGCTCTTCGGCGCAACGGGAGGCGAATTCCTCCTCGGACTCGCCGGGCCTGGCGCCGTGATAGAAGTGGGGCGTGATGGTGTGCACGAAGCCCGGCAGCGGCACATCGAACGCCCGGTGGTTGGCGGCGAGGCCGGTGAGCGAGGCGGCGGCGAGGGTGATGCCGTGATAGCCCTTCACCCGGCCGATCATCGTCTTCTTCCTGGTCCGGCCGAGCGCGTTGTTGAAGTAGCGGATCATCTTGATCGCCGAATCGTTCGCTTCCGAGCCGGAATTGGCGAAGAACACCTTGCTCATCGGCACCGGCGCGCGCTCGATCAGCATTTCCGACAGATCGATCAGCGGCTCGTGCGACTTGGCGGTGAAGGCGTGGTAGAAGGGAAGCTTGCGCATCTGCCGTGCGGCGGCTTCCACCAGCCGCTCGTTGTCGAAGCCGAGTGCTGCGCACCACAGCCCGGCAATGGCTTCGATATACTCCTTTCCGTTTTCGTCCCAAACGCGCACGCCCTTGCCGCGCGTAATGACCAGCGGGCCGGCTTCGAGGTGGGTCTTGAGATCCGTATAAGGATGCAGCGCATTGGCGATGTCACGGGCGGCGGCGGAATTCGCGCGGGGCGGGGTCATCATCATCTCCTTCCGGGCCGGGCCGCCAAAGGGTGAGCAGAGCGGACCGGCCGTTACATTCTAGCCCCGCCGCCCGGCGGCGGGAACCCCCGCGCCTCTGCTTGCCGCTCACGGCTGTTCGGCGCATCTTCGAGACCACGAGAAGGAGCCGCATGACAGAGTTGAAACCGCATGCTGCGCACTGGGGCGCCTTCACGGCGGTTGTCGAGCATGGCCGTCTCACCGGCGTCCAGCCGTTTGCGGGAGATCCGGAGCCGCCGCCGTTGCTGCAAAGCATCGCCGATGCGGTGCATTCTCCCGCGCGCATCGACCGGCCCTATGTGCGTCGCGGCTGGCTGGCCGGTGATCGCGCCGGGGGTGCGCCGCGCGGTGGCGAGCCGTTCGTTCCCGTTTCGTGGGAGCGGGCCATCGGCCTCGTTGCGGACGAGATCGCGCGCGTGCACGCCGAGCGCGGGCCGGCCTCGATCTTCGGCGGCAGCTACGGCTGGTCTTCGGCCGGCCGCTTCCACCACGCCCGCCAGCAGCTGCATCGCATGCTCGCCGCAACCGGCGGCTATACCGCTCAGCTTACCAACTATTCCTACGCGACGGGGATGACACTGATGCCGCACATTGTCGGCGGCAATGAGTGCATCTACGGCCCGGTTGCGGATTGGGCGGACATCGCCCGTCACGCGCGGTTGATGCTCTGCTTCGGCGGCATGCGCTACGGCAACGGCCAGGTGCATTCCGGCGGCGGCGGCGAGCACCTGATGCAGCGCGCCGTGAGAGAGGCCGCTGCCGCCGGTGTGCGCCTCATCAGCGTGGCGCCCGTGCGCTCCGATCTGCCCGGCGAATGGCTGCCGATACGCCCCTCGACCGATACCGCGCTGATGCTGGCGCTCGCCTATGTGCTGCTCGAGGAAGATCTGGCGGATCGGGAGTTCCTGGCCCGCTATACGGTCGGATTCGAGCATCTCGCCGGCTATCTCCGCGGCGCCGAGGACGGTGTTGCCAAATCCCCCGCCTGGGCAGCGCCGGTCACCGGCATCGATGCGGAGAGAATCGCGGCACTGGCCCGCGACTGCGCGCGGCTGCCTACCATGCTCACCGCCACCTGGGCCTTGCAGCGGGCGCAGTACGGCGAGCAGCCGTTCTGGATGCTGGTCGCGCTCGCCGCCATGCTGGGCGGCATCGGCAGGCCCGGCCAGGGTTTCGGCTTCGGCTACGGCAGCATTGCCGGCATGGGAACGCCGCGGAGCGAGGTGCCCTCGGTTTCACTGCCGAGTCTTGGCAATCCGGCGAACAGCTTCATCCCGGTGGCGCGTCTTACCGAGATGCTGGAGAATCCCGGCGGCGCGTATCAATATAACGGGCAGACACTCCATTATCCCGATACGCGGCTGATCTACTGGGCCGGCGGCAACCCGTTCCATCACCACCAGGACCTCAACCGGCTGCAGCGCGCCTGGGCGCGCGCCGAGACCATCGTCGTCAACGAGCCCTGGTGGACGGCCGTGGCCCGCCACGCCGATATCGTGCTGCCGGCCACCACCACCCTCGAACGGGATGACATCAGCTCGAGCGGGCGCGACCGCTTCATCATCGCCATGCACCAGGTGATCCCGTCGCAGCACCAGGCGCGCAACGACTTCGACATCTTCGCCGATATTGCCGATGCCCTCGGCGTGCGCGATCGTTTCACCGAGCAACGCAACCCTGCCACCTGGCTTCGTATCCTCTACGAACGCACCCGTTCGGCTGCCGCCCGCTCCGGCCTCGAGATCCTTGATTTCGACCGGTTCTGGGAGGCGGGCTTCGTGGAATTTCCGGCTCCGTCGGAGCGGGTCGTTCCGTTTGCATCCTTCCGCCAGGATCCGGTGCAGAATCCGCTTCCTACTCCTTCCGGAAAGATCGAAATTTTTTCGGAAACGATCGCGCGCTTCGGCTATGCCGATTGCCCGGGCCATCCGCTCTGGCTCGAACCGCGCGAATATCTGGGCGCACCGAAGGCGCTGCGGTTTCCCCTGCACCTGCTTTCCGTCCAGCCTGCCTCGCGCCTGCACGGCCAGATGGACCAGGGGACGGTGAGCGTTGCCACAAAGATCGCCGGCCGCGAGCCGCTTTCGATGCATCCCGCGGATGCGTCGCGCCGCGGCCTGGAAGAGGGCATGATCGTGCGCGTCTTCAACGATCGCGGCGCCTGCCTTGCCGGCCTCGTGCTGACCGAAGACCTGCTCGAAGGCGTCGTGATGCTGCCGACCGGTGCCTGGTTCGACCCGCTGGAGCCAGGTTCGCCCGGCAGCCTTTGCGTGCACGGCAATCCGAACGTGCTGACCGAGGACATCGGCACCTCGCGTCTCGGCCAGGGCCCCTCCGCGCATAGCTGCCTGGTCGAGGTCGAGCGGTGGGGTGGTCCCGTTCCTCCCGTCAAAGTGCATGTCCCGCCGCCGATCGTGGAGGTCTGAGGCCCCGGGGAAAACGGACAGCGGCGTGGTCGATATCGAGAAGCTCGATGCCATCGGCGGCGCGTACCAATGCCTGCACGAGCTGATCGCTGCAGCCCGCGCCCGCCTGCCCGATCATTCCTGGGACTATCTGATCGGCGGCACCGAGACGGAAACGACGCTGCGCCGCAACCGCGCCGCGCTGGATTCGGTTGCGTTCCGGCCGCGCGTGCTGCGCGATGTCTCCAAGGTCGATGCCGCCGGCCCGATCCTGGGTGCGCCGGCACGCCTGCCGCTCTTCCTTGCGCCGGTCGGATCGCTCGACTCTTTCGATCCCGGCGGAGCAGCGACAGCGGCGCGTGCCGCCGCACTTTTCGGGGTGCCGATCATGGTGAGTTCCGTGACCAGGCCGGGCCTCGAGGCGACGGCGGAAGCCGCTCCGGGGCGCCGTTTCTTCCAACTCTATCGGCGCGGGGATGCGGCGACGACCGACGATTTCGTGCGACGCGCCGCGGCTTCCGGCTACGAGGCCTTCTGCTTCACGGTCGATTCCGCGGTCTATTCGCGACGCGAGCGCGATATCACGCGCCGCTTCGCGAAACCATGGCGTCGTGGCGGCGCTGGCATGCAGGTGCAGGCCGCCCTCAACTGGGACGACATCAAGCGCTACAAGGACAAGCATTCGCTGCCGCTGGTCATCAAGGGAATCGCGACCGCGGAGGACGCGTTGATCGCACTGGAGCACGGAGTGGAGGTGATCCGTGTCTCGAATCACGGCGGCCGGCAGCTCGATCACGGGCTCGGCGCGCTCGAGATTCTGCCCGAGATCGTCTCCGCCGTTGCCGGCCGCGCGCGCATCTTCGTCGATGGCGGCTTCTCGCGCGGCAGCGATGTCGTCAAGGCGCTGGCCCTCGGCGCGGAAGCGGTCGGCATTGGCCGCCTCTATTGCTATGGGCTTGCCGCCGCCGGCGAGGCCGGCGTGATCCGCATCCTCGAACTGTTGGAGATCGAGATGATCGAGTGCCTGGCGTTGCTCGGTATCGCCACCCCCGCTGCGCTCGACCGCTCCTGTCTCCGCTCCGCCCAGCCGGTCAGCGTGCCTTCCGTGCACAGCGCTTTTCCGCTGCTCAATCTTCCGCGATAGGAGGAAGCCGATGCGGGCCGGGCCATACGAAATCGATATCGTCGTGCAGGGCTACCCGGGAAAATCGGTCTGCCATGGCGGACTCGGCTGGAGCACGATCGCGTTGATCCGCGGCGGAGGCCGCATCGCGCTCGTCGATGTCGGTTCCTTCAGCCAGCGCGGCCCGATCCTCGAGCGTCTCGGTGCGCGCGGCCTCACGCCCGAGCAGGTGACGGACGTGATCCTCACCCACTCGCACTGGGATCACTCGGTCAACTGGGTTTTGTTTCCCAACGCCACGGTCTGGATCGGCGCCGAGGAGCTTGCCTGGTCGGTGGCCCAGCCCTGGGGCCATACCGCCGTGCCCGAGCTCTATGTCCGCGAGCTGGATCGCTCTGCCCGCTGCCACCCTCTCCGCGGCGGCGACGAAATCCTTCCGGGCATGATCGCCGACGCCGCACCCGGCCATACCCCGGGCCATCTCATCTTCGTGCTGTCCACTCCCGGGCTGGACATTGTCTTCACCGGCGATGCCGCCAAGAATCGTGCAGAACTCCTGTCCCTGACGGCGGACATGACATACGACCAGGCACAAAGCCGCCGTTCGATAGAAAAGATCTGGGAGATCTGGCGCCGCCGCCCGGGCACGATCCTGATTCCCGGGCATGACGTTCCGATGCGTCTCGAGAACGATGTGCCGGCCTATATCGGCCCTCGCGAGGCCGCGATCTCCGCCTGGTTCGAAGACGATCTCGAACATACCAGGCTTTTTTCCCTGACCATCCCTGCATCGGCTGCCGAGCGGAGAG
The DNA here is from genome assembly GCA_030041255.1 of Acetobacteraceae bacterium. Lineage (GTDB taxonomy): Bacteria > Pseudomonadota > Alphaproteobacteria > Acetobacterales > Acetobacteraceae > JAKAWQ01. The sequence continues at coordinate 15,944 of JASHOF010000038.1, read as the reverse complement.
CGGCGGAGTAGGGGAGGGGGGCAGGGCGGACACTGCGGCCTCGGCGAGCATCCCGCCCCCGCTGCACTTCCTCTGCCCTGAAACCTGAAGGCGAACCGCCGAAGCGGAACCGGACACGATGGCGTTGCCATTCCCTATTCAGAACGATTGCGCTATCTTCGCCGGAAAGAGGGGGGAGGCGCAGGATGCAGAGGCTCGTATTCGCTCTTGCCGCAGGGCTGATGGCGGCTTCGGGCGCGGCGAATGCCCAACCTCGAGCCGGGTTCACGACGATCGACAATCCGGGCGGCGGGCATATTCTCACGGCATCGTTGCCTGGTTCGGATGCCGCGACCTCGGCGGCGCTGATCGACATGCTGCGCCGCGTGCATGCGTGGTTCGGCGCTCGGCCGGACGTCCGCGCGGTGCTGGTGACGCCAGACGGCAGCACCGCGATTGCCTCCTTCGCCGAGCAGGCGGGCAACGCCAAGGTCATCGGGCTGGTGATCGCCGGCGCGGGTGCGACGCCGCACGGTGCGGTTGTCTATGACGAGGTGCGGCGCCTGCCGCAAACCCTGGGGCCGATGCTGAACCGCCTGGCGACGCTGGTACCGGCGAGCCAGAACGCCCTTCCATTGACACGCCAGGGCTTTCCCGACGATTCCGGAAGTATCGGCGTGCCGCAAGGCTGGACACTGACCAGCCCGGGCCAGGGAAAGTTCCTGGTCAAGGGCCCGAAGGGTGAAATCGTGCTCTCCGGCCTCGCGTTCACGGCCTTCATCCCGGGCAGCTTCATGGCGGAGACCACGTTGCGGTTGCGCGAGCAAGGCTACCCCTCTACCGGAGCGGTGGCTTTCGCTTCCTACCAGGCGGATCCGCTGCAGGACGCCCTGGCTGTCGCCCAGTCGCTCGCCAGCCAGCAGAACCAGCCTCCGCTCAAGGTTGTGAAGGTGATTGCGGACACGGTACTGGGGCAGTTTGCCGGCGCGACGACCGCGTACCTGGAACTCGTGCAGGACGCTCAGGATGGCAAGGGGCCGTTTCACGTTTCGGCAGAGGCGATGATCATGCCGCCGGCACCGCAGGGTGAATGGTTCCTTTCCTACCTGATGCTGGCTGCCGCACCCGAGCCGGAGGCGGACGCGATCCGGCCGACCATCCTTGCCATTCTCAACTCGCTGCAACTCAATCAGCAGGTGCTTGCTGCCGAGCGGCAAGAACAGCAGCAATGGTTCAACTCCTTCATGAAGACCATGCAGCAACGCGAGGATGCGATGGACCGCGAGGCGACGGCGTTCGACCGGGTGATCCGCGGCGCGAGCGTGGTGGCGGATGCCAACACGGGAAAGCACTACGAGACACCTTACGATATCGAGACGGTTCTGCTCGCTGCCAATCCGGATCGCTTCCACGAAGTGCCGGTTGCGGAATACATCAAGGGCGTGGATTACTGATCGGCAGGGGAACGGGCGGCACCGTCGTCCCTTATCAGGAGTTGCGGCGGCTTCAGCCGACGCGGGCTGCGGTGGGCGATTTGCAAAAATGATGAGCGGATACCCTGTCTGCCAGGCGACGCGACCAATCTGTCGAAGCCTCGCACCTAGTATGCCGACTTTCATGGATGAGTGATTCACCCTCACCCTCGCCCTCTCCCAGAGGGAGAGGGAAAAGATGGCGATCGGACGCGGGGGATATGTGTCACTCAAGTTTGATTCGGGGTACCGGAGCGTCGAGACGGGCGCACGATTGACGGAGAAGTATCGGCCATGTGGCGAGGCCATCGCGTAGAGGTGATGGTGCTCGCGGATGGCTGCAAAAGCGAACCATGGGTCGGGTTCGAAACTCGCCGGCTGCTGCCTGTGCCCACCGCTTCGCGCAGTCCGGCACGACGAACAGGCTCAGAGTGGCGCCAGTCGCGCTGATGCAACCTCTCCCCGCACAACCCGTGTTGCAATTTTTCACTTTGAGCTATCGTGCAAACATTCTTCTCTATGCGTACGAGTCGCGTGCGCCCCGCGAACCGAGTCGATGTGACCGAGCAGCCTTCCACCATCCTGGTTGCCGAAACCAGCGCTCCTGCCGCACGGCTGGCAGCGGGAGGGCTTCCGCCTCCGGCCCGGCCACCTCTGTTCCTCCATACGGGCTGGCGCACGGCAGGGACGTTCCTCTGGAGCCGCTTCCGCATGCTCCCCGGTGTTGCAGGCTTCTACGAGCCGCTGCACGAATCCCTCGCCACAATCCAGTCGGCGACCCTCGCTCGCTCCGGGCCACATGTCTGGGCATCGGGCCATCCGAGCCTGGAGCGGCCCTATTTCGACGAGTTCGCCGCTCTTCTCCAGGGTACGGCGCCCGGTGTCCGTGGCTATCGGGTCGCGTTCGCGACCAATGACTTCTTTGCCGGGCCGGATGCGGCCCTGCCGGCACTGAGGTCGTATCTTGAGCTTTTGATCGCGGCCGCGCGAGAGAAAGGCGAGCAGCCGATTTTCAAATTCTGCCGCTCGCTCGGGCGCAGCGGCTGGATGGCAAGAAATTTTCCTGCCGCAGTGCACATTGCGGTGGTGCGCAATCCGGTTTCGCAATTCATCGCCGCCAAGCACCAGTTCGTGGTGCACGGCAATCCGTATTTCCTGCTGATGCCTCTCCTCGTGCTTGCCCGCAACGCCGCGCACGCTCCGGTCGCGTCGGCGATCGCAGGCTTTGCGGTCTCCCTGCCGCCCGAGGCGGCGGACGAGGACTGGGCGAGGGCACGCACAGCTCTCGCTTTGTATTTGCGGCGCACCGAGCCGGAAACATGGTACCGCGGGTTCCTCGCCTTCTGGCTGCTCACGCTGCTTGGCATTCCCGCCATGATCGATGCGATCATCGATGCCGACCTGTTCGCAGCGCTCCCCGATTACCAGGCCGAATGCGCGACTGTTCTCGCGGGCTTGAGCGGCGTCGCGGTCGATCTCGGCGGAGCGGGCCGGGCGGCCTGTTGCGCAGGAAGGATCGCGGACCGGCTCGGCTTTGGGCGCGCCGAGCTCTGGCGGCATCACGTGATGGCGGCAGCCTTCCTCGCGGAGAGAAGCGGCCCAGGCTGGATGGAGCGCGCTCCGCTGGCGACCGCCGCCGCCCTCCTCTCCCGCGCGACGCTGATCGGCATGGGGCATGGCCGGCTGCTCCATGGCGGCGCCCGGGCGGCTGAGTGGGACGCCCTCGCGGCTTACGCCGAACGCGTCGGAGCAGAGCAGTTCCGTAGCTCGCGCCGGGCCGAATGCGCCGAACGCGATCTCGCTGCCGTCTATCGGTCCCGCTCCTGGAAACTCACAGCCCCGTTGCGCCTTCTCGGCGCGGGCGCGCGCCGCATTGCGGCAGCAGGAGGTGAGTTGAGACGACCAAGAGGGCTCAGCCTCCCGAGCCCCCGGGATATTTGAGCAGGGATTCGACAGCTCGCCGTAGCGGCACGGGATGATCGCATTTCCCCGCCCGCATCGATCAGGAATGCAGTGCGCTATTGCGGCGCTCAATAAGAGCGACCCGAACAAGGCGCTTCAATATTTGTTCAGCGTCAGGCCCCTCGCCCCCGGCGGCCCATTCACTTTCGAGCACGAACCTTCGCTCCGATCATGAAGTTTGCCCGGCTCCATGGTGGAGGGGGTTTCCGCCTAGACTGTAATTTTTGCGTTGAAAATCAATAGTATACAAAGCAAGCTCATTCTATCCCGCAAATGGTCCGGCAATTCTTTCTGAAATGCTGGCGCACGGCAGCGCACGAATGTCTCTCCCGGCGCTGCTCCTCGCTTCCGCCGCCCCGCAACAATGTTGCTAATCCCCGCCGGCTCGCCGCAACAAAAAACCGCCCGGCTCGGCACCGGGCGGCAAGTGCGGCGTATTGGCCTATCGCTAGTCCCGGAAAGCGTTCCGCGCATCCTCCATGAGCGCCCAAATGCCCGTCTCCGGTTCCGGCCGGCCGTAGCCGGCACTGATCCATTGGCGAGCGATTTCCTCAATGACCGGAACGAAAGATCCCGGCGGGTACTCCTTGGCCGTGGCCCGTCTTCTGGGCTTGCGCGCCGCAGGGCGCTTCGGGAAGGGGATGATTTCCGCGGTCATGCGTCGCCTTCCTTCCGAGCCTCGTCCTCGGCCAGGATCGCGAGAATCGCCAGCCGCTTTGTCTCTCGCGGCCCCGGGTTGCGCGGTGGCGTGTTCAACCTCGGTGGCAGCGGGTACTCCGCAGGCGGCTTTGCCGGTGGTGGCGCGCCCGGCTCGCGATAGCGCCGGCCGGTCATGCCCGGGCCTGCGCCGCATCGCATCTGTCCCGGACGGCACCGGCTGCGTCTTGCTCCGTCGCCGGATCGATCGCGGCCAGAGCGGTCCACGCCAAGTACTCCGGCAGGGCGGCGGTCGTGATCTCGCCATCGCTGTCCCGGATCATGGAGGCGAGAGCGGCATGGACAGCGGCGCGTATTCCAGCTTGGGATTGCGGCCTGACATCCAGGCCATAGAACCTGTTCTCGATCCGGCGCCATTCCTCTACGAGGGGCGCGAGCACGTCATCCCGCTGGCACTCCTCCTCGCGTGTGTTGCCGGGCATCGTGGCATAGATACGCCGCTCCGCTTGGCAGTTCTCCACCAGCTCATCGCAGAGCGCGATGAACTCCGCCTCTTCGGCGCTCGGCTCGACGCCCATCGCGGCGATAAGAGGGTCCTGATCGGGATCGAAAGAGGAAGCGGCGGCCGAAGTCGCCGCTGCAACCGGCAGTTTGGGCGTGGTATGCCCTTGGGTAGCCTTCATGGGACTGATCTCCCGTGAGGGTCAGCTCAGCCGGGGTGCTTCCAACACCACCGGCTGGGCGCTCGGCCTCGCCGAGCAGGGGCAGGCTGCGCCCGGATCGGGTCGGGCGTCAAGCGGAATGGGGAAAGCTCAGGCGGAGCGGGAAGGCGGCCTAACCGCTCTTCGTTTCGACCCCCAGCGCTTCGCGCAAGCGCCGGATCACTTCTGCCCGAACTTCTGGAGGAAGTGGGTCCGGATCAGGGACGTTATGAGTCATCCCGTCGGCATCCAGGAAAACGGTCGGGACCTTGGTTCTGGTCAGTCCGAGGGCCCTGACTGCAGCCCAGTACTCCGCAGGGGTCACGCAACGTGCAGCGCTTGCTTCGCCACCACCGCCGGGAATGCAACCCAGCCGCGCAGATGATCTGTGTCCTCATCGGTCCGCGTCACGATCACATCCTGATCGCAGGCGGCATAGAGATCGCGGATCGCCGCTGGAATTGCCTGCTCAAGGGCGTCAAGCGTCGGGGCAGTGACAAGCAGCCCGCGCAAGTCGGGACTAGTGGCGAAAAACCAGCCGCTCTCGCCCTGTTCGCGCAGCACATGCACCAGCCTAGCCTTCGGCATTGATCCGCTCATCACGCCCTCCGCGGACAAGATAAGCGCAGATTGGCTTCCGGTCGAGACCGGGCCATCGCAAGTCACTCCGTTCCGATGGACATACCACCTCACAGTCTCGTGCTCAGGTCGGCCGGGGCATTATCCAAGCTCCAGATGATGGCCCGCGCAACATTATTGCGCCGTCGGCAGCCCCCCAAACACAACGTGCTCCGCCCCTGCCGCCTCGGCCTCGGCCAGCACTCGCGCCCGGAACGCCTCCTCGCTCTCGCCCGGCTGGCGATGCCAGCTCAGGGCCGCCCCGGCACGATCGAACGGGTTGGCGTCGGGCAGGCCGCCGTGAATCACGATCTCTTCGGGTTGCATTCTTCTGCTCCTTCTGTGGGCACGAACTTGACCGGCAGTGCCCCGAGCTTCTCCGCTTCGGCCAGCACTCTCGCGCGGAACTCCTCTCTGGTCTCATGCGCCCATCGCGTCCACGTCGGGCGGCCGCCGCTGTGCAGCGGCATGGCGACATCCGCCAGCGCCGGCTTGGGGCGGGAGGACGGTGGGGCAGGGGCGTGCTTTCTCGCTCGCTCAGCGGTCATCCTGGCGTTGTACGCACGCATCAGCTCGCCGGAGGTCATCGGCCTCATTGCGCTGCACCATTGGCTGAAACGTAGGTCTGGCCGCCAGTGTTGTTCTCGACCTTGACTTTCACGCCCTGCTGCGTTTGCCAGTAGCGGCTGCGCACGCTCGCCATGTCGGACAACCGGGTGATGGCGGCCATACCGGGAGGCAGGCTTTGGGCCACCGCCGGAGCGGGCTTTGACGGAGGCAACGTCCCGCGGGCGAGGGTGGGCGGCGGCCTCGGAGGAGGCGCTCCGGGGGCCGTGCCGAAGGAGTGGGGGAAGGGGGCTGGGGCTGGCTTGTGCGCAAGCAGTGCGGCAATGGCAGCGTCGGTCTGCGCCCTGCCTCCGCCGATGGTTCTGAATAGCTCGGCCCGCGTTTCTGCGGGGAGATGCTGCTGCCAGTCGGCCCCGTACTTCGCGATCAGTTTGTCAATCGCACCGGCTCCGGCATTGTAGGCAGCAATCGCTTTGGTCTGGTCGCCATGGTAATATTGTAGAAGCCACGCGAGTTGTTTTGCGCCGCCCTCGACATTCTGCGCCGCGTTGAACGGGTTGTTGATGCCCCAATCGCGTGCGGTAGCCGGCATTAGCCCCATCGGCCCCACCGCGCCGGCCGGAGACAGGTCGTTCTTGCCGAAGCTCGATTCGGCGAACATCACCCGCTCGATCAGGCCTTTCGGAACCCCGGTCTCTGCCGCGTACTGCGCCGCTAGCCGATCGAGATTCTGCGGCGAGTAATTTCCGAGCACCTTCTGCCCGCGGATCTGCGCCTCGGCGCCAATGCGGTCCATCGTGCTCATGGCCTGCGGATGGGCCATGTCCTTGATAACCTGATTCGTTGGCGGCGGCGCAGACGGAATCAGCCCGAACCATCGGAGAGCGTTCTGCGTCGCGCTCGCCAGGGCCGAGACATCGGCCGCGAAGGTCTTCATGTCGGCCTTGAACGCCGGCGAGCCGAGCCAAGCGGCAAAATCGTGAATGCCGCCGGCGAGCGCATTGACCCATCGCTTCACCTCGCCGCTCTTTTCGAGGCCGACGATGAATGCGGCGAGATTCTTCGAGAGCAATCCTAGCTGCGGCGTCAGGGGCGCCAGAGCGGTAATGAGGGCGGACTCAATGCGGATGCCGGCCTTGTGCAACTGGATCGAGAAATCCGCCCAGTCGCGCGCCACTTGGGCGGTGAAGCCAAGTTCTGGTGCATCTCTCCGCGTCGCCGCGATGTCGGCCTGGAGCGTCGCGAGCGGCGTGGTGCCGATACGACGAATGTCCTGCGGCGACATGCCGAGGTGCTGCGCCGAGATGGCGGCGGCCGAAAGCAGCGTTGGATTCTGCTGCCAGGCGCGATGGACCGCGAGGATTTCCTGGCCCGCCAGCGCTGCCGCGCTCTCGCCCTGAGCCTGTTGCGGATTGATGCCGAGGGCCGCCAGGAAGCCCCAGTCCTGCGGCTGCGTCTGCGCCAGGGCGGCACCGCTCAGCACGTTCACGCCAGCAACCTGGGCGAAGTTGGTCCGGAAGCTGTTCAGTTGCCCGACCGTGAGCCCGAGCCCTTGCGCGGTGAACTGACTGTTCAGGACCGCATCGGCCAGCCGGTCGAGGCCGAACGAGAGGCCACCGAGCCCAAGCAGCCCGCCGCCGAGGCCGAAGGTGGCGAACTTCGCCATGGACCGCACTGCGCCGAAGATGGACGAGGCGATGTTCTTGGCGTGCTTCTCCATGCGCGCCATGGCGGAGGAGGCGCCACCGGTGGCATGCGCGAGCTGCTGTTGGGCGCTAGCGCTGCCCTTGATCGTTTTCTCATATTTCGTCGCGAGCGCGATTGCATCTCCCCATGCGCTCGCGGCCGAAGCTCCGGTGCTGCGCAAGGTCTGCGCAATGGCGGAGATTTTGTCGTGCGTCGCTTGCCAGTCAGCGGGCATTTCCTTGACGGTGGCGCGCCAGTCGGAGAAGGCGGCCTCGAAACGCTTGAAGGCGCTGTCGTCGATCGGTATCTCAATGATGGGAACCGTGGTCATGGCGAGGCCGTCGTGCCGGTGTATGCGATCTCGACCGTTCCGGCTGTGGTGCCAATGACGTCGATGAACAGGCCAGTCGCAAAGTTCGTATTCGGCATCATAGCAGGCCCGACACTGCCCAAGGAAAACGTCGCCAACGGCGTGCCGCTTGTGCTCGTGCCGTCATACAGCGTGGCAACGTTGTCCGCGGAGCCTGCCGTTTTCACCGCGGCTGGCCCTGCAATGTGCCCCCCGCCGGTTGCGAGCTGCGCGCCGCCGAGCGTGTTGACCGTCGCAACATTGAAGGGAACCTGTGACGAGTACGGAACTATGCCGGTCATCTGGTTATCCTCGTAATTTTTCCGTTGGAATCCACCCCGCGGTGTGCAAAACCCGGTGATGATCGTACCAAACAAGCTCTGCGGCGTCCCCGGTCATACGCGAGACAGCCATCGCGCGCCCACGGTAGCGCACGAGATCGCCAACGCGGAACACGGGCACCGGCCGGCGCCGGAACAGACGGCGCAGCCAGCGCATCACGGCTTGCGAAAACGGGCGTGGTCGATGAGCGCGTGGTTTAAGTGACCAACCATGCCGCCGGGCTGCGGGAGAAAATCGCCGATCCACATGTTTCCGACCCAACGCGTACACTCACGCCCGGCTTCGTCCCTAAATTTAACGGCCCTCAACGTTCTGGGAGGGTAAGAAGCGGGATCCTTCGCAGCCTCCTGTGCATCCTGAATGCAACGCTCTTCGATCGGACGAATCGAGTCCTCGCCGAGCCTCGACGTGTCGATGTTTTTGCAACTCGGCGAGTATTTCGTGATGCCGGCCAAGCGCCGCTGACGAAATTGCAAAGGCGTTTCCCAGGGCAGCGGCCCATTCACCTCCGGGAGGCTCTGGCCAAAACTCGCATCAACCGAATCGTAGCGAGCGGCAATCGCGGCCAGCTCGTCCCGCATTGCGGCGGGACTTGGCGCGAGGCGGCGCTGCAACTCGGAAATCTGCGCCCGAATCCGTTCGTTTTCCGATTCAATGCTCATGGTCGATTCCTTGCAACGTCAAAAGAAACCCGCGGGCAGCGACGGAGTAACACCGCCCGCGGGCGCCGGACCTCCGGCAAGGTGCCGGCGCTGAGGAAAAGGCAGAAAATCGCGCCGGGGGAAGGGAATGTCGTCACGGCCGCTCGCTTTCTTCGGCGTGGCCGGGGCGCGGTGCGACGCCCTGTAACTCGCGGAACCGCCGCTCGGCCTCGGCCATGGCTGCCGCGTGCTCAGCCAGCGCCCGCTCCAGAGTGCGGCGCACAACTGCCGAACGCGAGCGATCTTCTGACTCGGCGACGGCATCGAGTCTGGCAATGAGATCGGGCGGAAGAGTGAATGAGACGGGACGCGTATTCATGACGATAATATATGAGCGCAGCACCGAACGCGCAATGAAAAAACCAAGCACAGGACGTGAAACTCTAGTAACCTCCGAAGAATCCTCCGTCTCCGCCATCGCCTTGTTGATCTCGGCGTATGACGACATTGCCGCGGCGGGGGTCAATCCGCCGCGCGATAGCCGCCAGCCTTGCCGCTGCTTCGTCCTTCTCGACAAAGAACCGCTCCGGGTCTCTGCGATCCGGTGCCAGGCGTCGCACTGCACGCGAAATATCGAGCAGCTCGGCGGTGAGGCCGGTCATGGCGCCGGCTCTCGCCAATCTATTGAGTCACGGTTCCCTTTCCCGAAGTTGCACGCGCGGCACGCGATTTGAACGTTGGCGGGATCGAGCCGCTTCGACCAATCCTTGCTGAGCGGCGTGATGTGGTCGCAGTCGAACGGACCTTCAGTGCTGCCGCAGACCTCGCATGTAATGCAGCCGTGCTTTTCCCGGTTGGCCCGAAGTGCCGCGTACCGCAGGCGGCGCCAGGGCTGACTCGCATAGAAGTCCTTGCTCCGCCGCTTCCGCTTCTCCGCCTCTTCCGCCCGCGCCGCGGCAGCCGCCTGCATGACCTCGATGGCGGACAACGCCTCGCACACCGAAGGCATCCTAATCCCCCATCGCTGTCTTGACGCCCATCAGCCACGCCAGCCGAAGCGCGTCTTTCCCCGTGTCACCATGGAAAACCAGCGTCCCGCCAAGCGGCAACCGCCGGCTTTTCTCATAGGCACGCTCGCAAATCCTCACCCTTCCCGTATGAACATACGCCGCCACGCTCACTGCGACACTCTGCGGATCACGGATCCACTCGGCATTGATCGTGCGCGGCGCGAGCCCATAGTCCAGAAAGATCGGCTCGATCTCACGCTGAACGTGAATAAAACCTTGGCCACCGCATCCGCATTCACGAAACAAAGCGAAGAGCCTCTCGTAGACAACCCTGGGCGCATCGCCAAGCGGAATGTCATCGAAATCAAGCAACAGAACGCCCACCCACGGCGGCGAGCGAAGAACATGACCAGCCGCAAAATACATCGCAGCCGCGCTTCCATCCGCCCCGGCGATCAGGACCGCATGAAGCAACTCGCAAATCTTCGGCATCGGCAGCGGCGCACCGTCAGGCCCGAGCAAATCCTCGACCGACGCCAGAGCTGCCGGCCCCATGCTCGCCTGTACCGCGCCGTATGACGCCATCGCCAGCGCCACGACAACATCGATGGGATGCGAAGCCCTCGCCTTCGCCAGTCGCCAGCCGCGCTTCATCTCGACCGCAACCGACCGCTGCACCGCCTGGCGGATCGCCTCGTCCGGGTAAACCGCCAAGTTTCGGCCCTTTAGCAATTCGTAGAGCCCCGTGCTCGCCGCCGTGAGATTTTCGGCGGTCTGCGGAAATTCGAGCATCGGCAATCGCGCCGCCCGAAGCCGCTCGGCGGTAGCCTGCATCTGGAAAGGATCATACCGAACCTCACGCAACGCAAACCGTCTCGCCAGGTCCATCAGCTCGACTTCAACGGTAGTCTCGAAATCGAGCGGATCATCGGGCGAAGGTTGCCAGATGGCATGCCGCACCAGGCGCACCTTTTGCGCTGCGCCATCCCAGGTGCAGGCCACAACAGCCGTCGTGTCGCGCTTCGTCGATGCGTCAACCCCGACCCAAACCGGCAGCCTCGGCTCACGAATCAGCGGCCGGATCGTGGCGTCAACGCACTCGTCGAACCATTCGATCGGAACGAAGCTGGACTCGCTCGATATCCAGCGGTTCTCAATCAGCCGCAGGTACGCCTTCGGGCGAAGCGCCTCCCGCATCTGCTCGCGCCACGCTTCCGTTTGCCACGGTGCCGTGAAGCGGTGGGTCCAAAACATCAGCAAGCCGGGCTGCGCATACAGGTCCGGTGCCACCTGCTCGCCGGCCATGCCGCGGCTGTATAGACCCTCCAACAGCTCGCTCTCGTCGTGATAGCCGGCGTATGTAACCGTGAGTCTCCATCCCAGCGCCCGCGTCGGCGGCACTACCATTTCGTCAAATAGGCGATGGTCGAGTTCGGTCGTGAAGCCCCACAACTCGTCGAAAACGCTGATCGTGGGGTTGCTGCCCGCCGCCGTGGCGTAATCGGACGCGATGGCCGCAATCGTTGCTCCCGTGCTCCCGAAGACAATCTTCTCGGCCGTCACTTTCGCCTCGGCCGCAAGCGCTGGCGTGGCCTCCACGATACGCGCGGCGGCAAGGAAGACCCGGTTCGCCGCCTGCTCGCGAGAGTTCGATATCACGTAGCCTTCCGCGAAACGGCCGCCGAGCACCCGGACCACGTAGATCAGGACCATGGCGGCAAGCGCCGTCTTCCCCGACTTCTTTGGCGCTCCGAAAACGAGTTCCGGGTAGAGCGCCCGTCCATCCGGCCCGACCGCGAAGGCGTGCGCGAGAAAGGCCCGTTCCGCTTCGGTCAGAACAAAAGGCCCGCCCGTTTCCGGGTTGACCAGCACGCCCTCGAGGAAGGCTACCGGATCGGTCGGAAGCGCGCCCGATTCGGGCGGCGCTGCCGGCTCAGCCTTCCGGCGCGGACGCGGCACGATGACCCTCCTCGAAAAATTGGCTGTAGCGCCCGCTGGCGGCCTCCGGCGGCTGGCCGGTATGATTGAGTGTCTCGGCGCTAGGGACCGCCTGGCGGCCTTCCCTGGCCGCTTTTTCGGCGGCGATCCGAACGAGTTCCTGCTCGAGGGTCGGCACCGGCGGCGGGCGAGGGGCGAGGCCGAGCGCCACCAGGTCGAGCCGGAGCCGGTTCTCAGCCGCCATACGCAGCCGGCAAGCGTGCTCGGAAAGCTCGCCGTCTGCATCAAGCCGCTCGTCAAGGCGGTCGAGTTGAAGCCGGAGCTTGATGATCCGGTCGATGAGCAGGCGTTGTGTGATGCTAGGGTGCCCGCCAACGTGCGCAACCAACTCGGCCTCGAGGTTCCGGATGAACCGGCCGAGCGCCGTGCTGCCGACGATCTTGCCCACGGCGCCACGATGCAGCCGACGCGATCGTTGGGCGCCGGCATAGCGAACCGGAAGCGATGGCGCGGCGGAGTCAGAGGCCGAAGTGCTCATGCTTGAAACATGGCGAGCACCCCCAAGCCGCGCAAGGAATTTGTGGGATAGCTTGCGGGACCGTGCATGGGCGTGCGGAGAAGGCGCGGAATACCACCGCTTTCTCGGCAAGTTTGGCGGATGGCGCGTCCGCCGCGAGAGTCGAGCGGAATGGGGAAGCATCACGGGCCGGCAGGTGCTCGTATCGCGCGAACGCTCTCCTAATCTCCTCGTTTGTGGTGACGCAGTGACGGGTGTGACGCATTTTGTATATAAATCCCTAAAGGCGCGCACCTATGGGTGCTTATATGCAAGCTGTGTCACTGTGACACTGCGTCACCTGCCGGTATCCACCACCGGCCGCGACCAGTTCGGACTCCCTCGCGCCATTTGAGGCGGAGCAGAGCGGCACGGATTCGTCTTTGTTCCGCGGTGCCGAGCTTCGGCGTCTCGACGTGAAGGGCAGCGCTGGCGACTTCCGAAATGGTTGTGCGGGTAGTGGTGGCGAGGAAGATTCGGATGTTCTCTTCCCACGCGTCGGCTTCGTACCGGCTTTCCTGCTCCGGGATGATGTGCTCGCGCTCGAATTCGGCATCGGGCCACCACCGGTGCCCGGCGCGGTAGAGCGTCACGGCTTCGGCGAACAGTTGGTCCCGGTCGTGCGCTAGTGCTTCGATGTCGATGCTGCCGACCTTCACGGGCCAGAAACGCCTGCCGCCGGTTTTATCGCGAAGATAGACGCTTTCGTTGGTTGTTCCGGCGAAGACGCATTGACGGGGCTCAATGACTTCTTTTCGGCCGTAGCTCGGGCGGTAGCGTTCGATGGTGCGGGTGATGAAGGCTTTGAGAGCGGAAGCCTCGGCCCGGTCCAGTGCCGACATCTCGGCGACTTCGATGAGCCATTTGCCATTGAGGTGCTGTGCGACATCCTTGCCGGCGGCACGGATGTCAGGGAGAGCGTCGGAAAACCATTCTCCGGCCAGCACGCGGCAAACGCTCGATTTTAGGGCGCCTTGCGGGCCTTCGAGCACGAGCATGTAATCGGCTTGGCATCCGGGTTCGAAGATACGGGCTACCATTGACACGAGGAACATGGAGCCGATCGTTCGATGGTACTCGATATCCTCGGCGCCGAGATAGTATGAAAGCCATTTTTCTATTCTTTGTGTGGCATCCCATCGCAGGCCCGTGAGGTAGTCTTGCACTGGATGGAAAGCGCATTCGTGGGCGCGAAGGTCAACGGCCTGGTGCACGACGTCCTTGCCGACTTTTTCTAGTCCCTGCTTTTGGAGCCATTCCTGCACTGCCCCAACATCATCGTCACGAACGGGCCGGGGACTAAATCGGCCATTTCCCTGCGCTGTTTCGCCCGGGGTTGCGCGCGTCAGGATTGAGGCCCGGAGCATTTCATCGTAGGCGAACAGATCGGCAAGCCGTGTATCGCTGCGCATCGCAAGCATGACATTGAACAGATTCGGCCGGGGCTCGGCGTTGCTGTCGCATTGGCAGGCGGCCAACCACGCGCAACTTTCGATGTGAAAGCCATCGTCACGCATGGGCGCACTCTCTCAAAAGGTCGTTGAAATCTGTGCCGCTCTCGTCCGGCCGAGCGATGCGCACGCGCCGGCCTTCCCGTTGCCATCGTAAAGCGCCGTCGCGTGCGGCACGCTCGCCGAACATATCGGCATCGGCCGCGATGACGACGCTGCGCACTTCCAGTGGCAGGACAAGGCCCCTGGCGAGATTTCCGGCACTGATGGCGGCCCAGGCCGGCAGGCCGAGCAGCTTGCCGGCGCTGGCGCTGCTCTCGATGCCCTCTCCTATGACGATCTCCGGTCCGGCGGGATCGAGACGAATGGCGCCACCCCATACGGTGCCGAGGCTCGCCTTCGCCGGCTCGACGTTGGCCTTCTCGCCGCATTGCGTGACATAGGTCCTATGCACCCCGAGTGGCCTGTCATCGACCGCCTGCACAAGCGCAACCATGGCCGGATGGCGTTTCTGCTCCGGGTGAGAAACGTCGCGCCGGTACCGCAACGCCGAACTGCCGGAGAGATGGCCGATGCCACGACGCTGAAGGTAGAGTACGGCGGGGTCCGCCGGCATCCGGCGCAGCGGCTCGGCGCCATTCCACAGCTTCAGCGCCGCTTGGTGCTTGCGTTCCCGCGCTTCGGCTTCACTCTCGACGTTGCGTTCCGACGGCTGCCAGGTTCCGGCGAATACGGCTTGCATTGCGGTGTTGAGTTCGTCATGGCTGCACCCGTTCGAGCAGTATAGCTTCGGCCAGCCGTTCTTTGACCGGACTGAAAAAGTATTGCCCGAGTAGTTGCAGACCGGGCACCGGCCGCGCCAGGATCGAGGGTATTTGCGAAGACCGAGCCGGAGCGCGACGTCCGGGGCAGAGATTCGAGGGGCGCCGGTCATTTAGCGCCATCTTTTCCATCGATTAAGATTGCAGCTTTGCGTAAAACCGAGGCGATCCAGTCGCGAAGTGCCTCGGCATCGTCGGGCATCGGCCGATCGACTGGCGGCCGCAAGTCAAGTCGGAACTCGACTCTGCCATCGTCCCCGAATACCCTATTAATGGACAGGTAGGCCCCGCCTGCAATTCTGACGCAACATTCCCCGTCCTCCTCGTGCTCAAGAGGCCAGCCGCTATCACACGCCAGTATCTTCAGAGCGCGTTGTGCGGGGGCGATGTCGTCATCCTCGACGTAGTTCATTGTACATTATCCTCATTGTGATTTGGCTTTTCCTGAGTTGCTTCGCGCATCCGGTGCCAGATCCATCCGGGAGCGTAGCCTCGCGCTTCCTGGATCGCGCGGAGCCGATCCCAGTGCCCGGCCGCAAGGTGCAGCAATGTGGAGAGAGAGCCAGGTACGCGACTGTGCAGAGGGATGCCTTCCGCCCATGCCGGTGTGATGCCCGGTGTGCCGAGCAGGGTGCGCTCTGCCACCACCTCGCCGAGCGTGCCGTCAGCTTCGCGCGGGATCACCGGCGGCGGGAACACGCATCCTTCACGGCCAGGATACGAGCATTGCTCACGAGTAGCGCCGAGGGGGAAAACCGTGTCGCAGGCTTGGCATTTCTTCGCTTTGTGTTCGCCGTGCTCTCGCTGTCGCCGAGGCTTGCTGTCGAGTGACCACGTGTGCGGAGCATCGGGTAAACCGTGCCGGAAAACGTTACCGACATGATCCAAAATGACCGCTGGAGATCCGTCCGGTTTCGGCCGGAGGCTTCGGCCAACTTGCTGCCGATACAACGCGAGCGATTGCGTCGGTCTCAGAAGTATCGCACCACCAACTGCGGGCGCGTCGAAGCCTTCGGAGATGATTTCGCACGAGGTCAGCACCGAGAGCGTGCCGTCCCGCAACTGGGTTACGCGGTCCAGGCGCTCAGAAGAAGTCATGTTTCCATCTATGGAGTCTGCGATTATTCCGGCAGCGGTGAACTGTTCGGCGACGTGTTCCGCGTGAGCAACGGTGATGCAGAACGCGATGGCAGT
>JASHOF010000037.1 GCA_030041255.1 Acetobacteraceae bacterium | reverse complement strand
ACGGCTGCAGCAACTCCCACTCGGCATCGGTCACGTCGCTTCCATAGCGCAGCCCCCAGCGGCTATGGTGCGCTCGGGTGGTTGGGTTCCACATGGCGTCTTCCAGCATGGCTTCGAACACCGGCTTGGAATCACATCTCGCCCGGCCACTCAACCCACCCGACCAGTCGTTACACTTCGATTCCGGTACAGCCTCTGAGAGCGGCGACCGGATTCGTCTCGGATGCCGCGGTCCCCGACGAGCTGTAGCCGTAGAGCGTATCGATCAGGTTGCCGGCCGTTCCGCTGCCGGAGGCAAGGGGGGAGATCAGGGCCGCATAATCGATGCCGCTGGTGATGCTGGTGCCCATCCTGGCCGTGGCCTCTTGTCCGGCCTGCCGCTTCAGCTTCCGCCGGCAAGACCGGCGGCAATGTTCTCATTCACGGCGACCAGGAAATCGAGGTTCGGAACCTCGCGCCCCACCTCGCGCTGCACGGCGAGTCCGACCGAGGCAATGGCCCCGCGCAGCGGCGGCGGTAGCGGACTCGCCGGGTCGAAGACGATGTCGAGCACGGCGCTCCACAGCCGCCGGTTGTCCGAAAGCGCGCGCACCCGTTCCGTCCCGCTGCCATTGCGTGCGGCGCGCAGCGCGCCGTGGCGCGGCGGAATACATCCGCCTCCCGTTCGCGGCTGCTGCGGGCGGCCGCTACCGCCCCGTACGCGCGTATTCCCTTCGCCACGTCCTGCATCGTTAGCTGAACCTCCTTTCTTCCTGGTGCACCGGATGCATCTCGGGTCCGGCTCCGGGTACCTCGCCTCCTGCAGGTGCCGCGCCGGGCGGCCGGCCCAGCACCGCGTCTTCGTGGCGGATGATCCGTCGCGCCAGCTTGAGCGCCTGGTAGCAATCATCCGCTTCGGCAGCGGCGATCGCCCGATCCAGGATCTCGCGGGCCAGCTGCGATGTCGTCGCCGCCTTGAATTCGCCAACCAGCAGCCGCGCCGCGGCGAGCCCGCGTACCCGTTCCTCGTCGGTGCCGATATAGGCCGATTGCAGGGCGAAATAGATGCGCCGCGCCGGGCTATCGGCGGCAGAGGCAGGCATGATCTGCTTGCCGAACAGGAAGCGTGCCTTGGCCGTCAATTCGATGCGCGATTTGGTACGGAAGCGGATCGGCGCTCCGTTGACGATCATCACCTCGCCCTGACGTAACTCCAGAACCAGCGTCGACATGCACCTTTTTCCATTCCGCGCCGCCCCGCCTCGGAAGCATGCGGGAAACCCAGGATGATGCGGCCAGTAGAGAGCGGCTGCGGGCCTTTTGCCCGCCGCCGCAGCGAATTAACCCGTGAACAGCTTGAGCAGGATCGACGGCGCCTGTTCAGCGATCGTCAGCGACTGCGTCGCCAACTGCTGCTGGACCTGCAGGGATTGCAGCAACGCCGATTCCTGAGCCATGTTCGCATCGACCAATGAACCGAGGCCATTGTTCAGGGCATCGATCTTGTCGCTGTTGTAGCTGATCTGGTTGTTGATGAAATCGGTGGCCGCACCGTAGGTGTTGAGTTGCGAGCCGACCGAGTTCAATTGATTCATGAAAGTACCGGTCGCGGTGATCAGCGCCGCCACCGCGGTCGAGGAAGCGAGCTGCGTCGCGGTGAAAGCGAGCGACGCATAGAGAGCCGAACCGCTGAAGGTCGCGATTCCATAGGTCGAACCAAGCTCGTTCCGTACCACCGACACCGACTGGAAAGTGCCGTCGCTGCCCGAGATGTTGCCGATCAGCGTCATCCCGTTGTAGCCGGCATCCTGGATGTGGTTCCGCACATTGGCGAGCAGCGAGTTGTACTGGGCTTCGTACTGGGTGCGGGTGCTGCCCTGGGTGCTGGAGGAGGCGAGATCGACCAGCACGTCACGCATGTTGGAAAGCGTGTCCGAGACGTTGTTCAGGCCCGAAAGGGTCGTGCTGAGCAACCCCTGCACGCCGCCCATCACCTGGTTCGACGTCGTCAGCGCGGAGACGTCGGACCGCACGCTCTGCGCGACCGCATAGGCCGCCCCGTTGTCGGTGGCATCCGCCACCGAGTAGCCGGTGGAAGCCTGCTTCTGGACGGCGTTCAGCTCACTGGTCGTGTTGTTGAGAGCTTCCAGCGCGATGGTGGCGCCCGGATTGGTGTTGATCGAGTTCAAGATGGACATGGTGTCTTACCTTGTTGCCCTGAGTATTGCGGTTCCCCCGCCTTTTGCGGGCATCGCCCGATTGTCGGGCGAAAGCCTTAACGCGGCGTGAAAGGAGGCCGGTCCAGACCGGGCGGCGGACGGAAGTTTCCTTGCCATCACAGGTAGTTGACTAATCCGAAGTTGCCCTGCCTTTTCGGCGGAGAGCGGCGGAAGTCCTGGGGTGTAGCGCGGATTGGCGCTCCGGCGTTGGCGTGTAATTCACAAAAAAAGACTTGCCAGGTTGCGAATCGATTTGATTCGAAGTGCACATGTATGTGGCGCTGGTACCAAACCGGAATTCACCGCCGGCCTATCTCCTGCGCGAAGGGTATCGGGAGGGCGGCAAGGTGAAGACGCGCACGCTCGCCAACCTTTCGCACTGGAGCCTGGCGAAGATCGAGCGGCTGCGGCGGGTGCTGCGCGACGAGACGCTGCCAGGCGCCGGCGAGGGGTTGATGACGCTGCGCAGCCTGCCGCATGGGCATGTCGCGGCAGTGCTCGGCATCGCCCGCAAGATCGGCCTCGAGCGCCTGCTGGCGGCCGGCGCTGTCCCCGCCCGTCAGGTTGCGCTGGTCCTGGCCATGATTGTTGCTCGGGTGATCGATCCGGTCTCGAAGCTCAGCACGGCTCGGCAACTCGACGCGAGCACCGCCAGTTGCTCGCTCGAGCCGCTGCTCGGGCTCGGCGCGGTCGACGAGCAGGAGCTCTATGCCGCCCTCGACTGGTTGCTCGGCCAGCAGTCAGGCATCGAACAGCGGCTGGCCCGGCGGCACCTCAGCCAGGGAACGCTGGTGCTGTATGACGTCAGTTCGCCTTGGTTCGAGGGCCGCACCTGTCCGCTGGCGCAGCACGGCTACAGCCGCGATGGCAAACGGGGCAGCTTGCAGATCGTCTTCGGCCTGCTGTGCGCGAGCGATGGTTGTCCGGTGGCGATCGAGGTGTTCGCGGGCAATACCGCCGATCCCGCGACCTTGACGGTGCAGGTGGAGAAGCTGAAGCAACGCTTCCATCTGGCTCATGTCGTCATGGTCGGCGACCGCGGCATGATCACCCAAGCGCGCATCGAGGAATTGCTGCAGCCGGCCGGTCTCGACTG
>JASHOF010000036.1 GCA_030041255.1 Acetobacteraceae bacterium | reverse complement strand
GCGCGATGAAGCCGCGCGGATCGACGCTCAATACCGTGGCACTCGTCACCGCCTCATGACCATCGCATCGCCAGCGATAGATCGTGTCATGCCCGGTCACGTACATCGGAATGAAGTCGGCCCCGGGATTCTTCGCACACCACGCGGAAGCAGCGGGAAGATCCCGCTTCGTATCCGCCTTGCCGCAGGGCAGGTTGGCGCCGTAGTTGCAGACCAGGACCTTGCCCTCGAAGCAGCGGAATACGGTTCCCCGCTCTACCTGTTCCGTCGGCATGGCCGAGAGTCCGAACAGCTTCGCCGCCTCCGGCACGAGCGAGAGCGGAATCGGGCGCAACTGGTCATCGGTGCCGATCTGCCGGCAGACCTCCGCCGGCGAGGCGGCGGTGGCGGGGTATGGCCCGACGAAGACGGCGGCAATCGCAAGCAAGAGGATCAGGGAGGAGAAACGTCGCATCGCCGGGCACTCCTTCATCCGCCGGCCACGATTCTTCCTCACCCGGCTGCCAGGCGGCAAGCCCGTTCAATCGAGCCCATTCAATCGAGGCTGACGAGCACCGGTACATGGTCCGAGGGCTGCTCGGCGGCGCGCTCGGCACGGCAGATTTCCACCTTTTTGAGCCGCTCCGCGAGCGTCGGCGAAAGCAGCACATGGTCGATCCGGAGGCCCACGTCCCGGTCGAACGCTGCGCCCTGGTAGTCCCAGAAGGTGTAGGCCGCCCCGCTCGGCTGAAGTGCGCGGACCGCATCGGTGAGGCCGAGCCAGAGCAGGCGGCGGAACAGGGCGCGCGACTCCGGACGCACGAGCGCGTCCTCCGGCGCCAGCGCCCCGGGTGCGGCATCCTCGTCGGCGGGGCAGACATTGAAATCCCCACCGATCAAAAGTGGCTGGTCCTCGCCCAGCAACGCATCCAGCCGCTCGGCGAGATGGGAGAGGAACGCAAGCTTGGCGGCAAAGCCGGCCTCGCCACCGGAGTTGCCGTTCGGCACGTAGACGTCGATCAGCACCAATCCCTCGGCCACCAGTTCGAGGTAGCGCGCATCCCCCGTGCCTTCCTTCAGCCGGGGCAGGCGGCGCTGGCGCACCTCCAGCGGGTGGCGCGCCAGCACTGCAACGCCGTTATATGCCTTCTGGCCGACCACCTCCGCCTGGTACCCGAGCGCCTTGAACTCCTGCTCCGGGAAGGCATCGGCCTCGCACTTGATTTCCTGCAACAGCAGGAAATCGGGCTCCCGCCGCTCCAGGAAGTGCTGGACGTGGCGGTGCCGGGCGCGGATCGAATTGACGTTCCAGATGGCGAGCTGCACAGCGCCCGCTTCAGTCGACCGAGAAGCTGCTGCCGCACCCGCAGGAAGAGGTCGCATTCGGGTTGCGCACGGTGAAGTGGCTGCCCATCAGCTCGTCGGTAAAATCAAGCTCGGCACCGGCCAGGAGCCCAAGGCTGGTCGGATCGATCATCACGCGTGCGCCGCCTTCCGTGATGACGACATCATCCGGCTGCGTCACGGAATCGAGTTCGAAGCGGTACTGAAACCCGCTGCATCCCCCGGCCAGCACGGCGATGCGCAGCGCCGCCGCTTCCGGTGCCGTCGCCGCCAGCTCGGCGATCCGCGCTGCCGCCCGCCCGGAGACGGAGAAGCTCTGGCTTTCCATGCCCGGAATATAGCGCATCGCGGCCTCCGTTTGAACCCGCCCCCGAAACACGAACGGTTCAAAGTTGGACCGTCCGCATGCCGCCGGGGGGATAGCGCGTGCCCGCCGCGGCCCCGGCTGGAATGGCGGCCGAGATGTGCGCGATCTCCTCTTCCGTCAGCGCGACCTTGAGCGCGCCGATATTCTCGTCCAGCCGGTGCGTGAAGCGCGTGCCCGGAATCGCCACCACGTCCGGCCCTTGTGCCAGGAGCCAGGCGAGAGTGAGTTGCGCCGGCGTACACTTCTTCTGCCTGGCGATATCCTCGACCTTCGCAACCAGCGCGCGATTGCGGGAAAAATTCTCCTCCTGGAAGCGCGGATGCTGGGCCCGCCGACCCTCGATATCGGAGAGCGTCCGGATGGCACCCGTGAGGAAGCCACGCCCCAGCGGCGAATAGGCAACGAAGCCGATGCCGAGCGCGCGGGTCGTCTTCCGGGTCTCCTCCGCCTCCGTGCGATACAGGAGCGAGTATTCCGTCTGCACGGCCGCGATCGGATGCACCTTGTGCGCCCGGCGGATGGTCTCCGGGTGCGCCTCGGAGAGGCCGAGAAAGCGCACCTTGCCCTGTTCGACGAGCCGAGCCATCGCGCCCACGGTATCTTCGATCGCGACCTTGGGATCGACCCGATGCTGGTAGTAGAGGTCGATCACCTCGACGCCGAGCCGCCGCAAGCTCGCCTCGCAGGCCTCCCGCACATATTCGGGCCGCCCGTCGATCGCGTTCTGGCCGCCCTCGCGGCGGACGTTGCCGAACTTCGTCGCCACCACGATGCCCTCGCGGCGCCCCTCGATCGCCCGGCCCACCAGCTCTTCGTTATGACCCCAGCCATACATGTCCGAGCTGTCCAGGTGATCGACCCCGCCAT
This sequence comes from Acetobacteraceae bacterium, assembly GCA_030041255.1. GTDB lineage: Bacteria > Pseudomonadota > Alphaproteobacteria > Acetobacterales > Acetobacteraceae > JAKAWQ01. The sequence goes on along the minus strand of JASHOF010000036.1, from coordinate 26,406 downwards.
CGATCGCGTGGCGGATCAGCGCCTCGGACGCCGCATCGTCGGCGGCGCCGTACACCCCGGAAAGCGGCATGCAGCCAAGCCCGATCGCCGAAACCCTGAGCCCACCCGTGCCAAGAGCCCGCTGTTCCAGCTTTGCCGGCGGCGCCGTTGCCATGCCTCGTTTCTCCTTCTGCCGGGCGTCGATTGAAGACACCGGACGCGAATGGTAAGCCCCGCCGATGCCCCGCGCCTGCTACGCCGTTTACGCCGAGACGAGTCGTGGCCGGCTGCACCCGGAGCCCGAGGCGCCGTCGCGCACTCCCTTCCAGCGTGATCGCGATCGCATCGTCCACAACTCCGCCTTCCGCAAGCTCCAATACAAGACGCAGGTCTTTGTCAATCACGAGGGTGACTTCTTCCGCACGCGCCTCACCCACAGTCTCGAGGTTGCGCAGATCGCCCGCTCGGTTGCCCGCCAGCTCGCGCTCGACGAAGACCTGGCCGAAGCGCTGGCCCTCGCCCACGATCTCGGCCACACGCCGTTCGGCCATGCCGGCGAGGAGGCGCTCGATCAGCGCATGCGCGTGCACGGCGGCTTCGACCACAACGCGCAGAGCCTGCGTGTCGTCACTCTGCTCGAGGCCCGCTACGTCGCCTTCGACGGCCTCAACCTGACCTGGGAAACGCTCGAGGGTCTGGCCAAGCACAACGGCCCGCTGCCTGCCCCGCCGCCTTACATCGCCGAATACGATCGCGCTCATCCGCTCTGGCTCTCCAGCTACCCGTCGGCGGAAGCGCAGGTGGCGGCCCTCGCCGACGATATCGCCTATCACAGCCATGATCTCGACGACGGCATGCGCGCCGGTCTCTTTTCGCTCGATGACATCGCCGATCTGCCGCTGGTCGGCGAAGCGTTCGCCGAGGCGCGCGCCCTGTCCCCTGACGCCGCCGCGCCGCGGCTCCGCCACGAAACGATCCGCCGCGTGATCGACCGATTGATCGGCGATCTGGTGGCCGAAGCACGCGCCCGCCTGGCCAGCCTTCAGCCGGCCGATGCCGATGCCGTGCGCGACGCCCGCCAGCCGGTGATCGGCTTCAGCGCCGGAACGGCCGCGGCAAACGCCGCCATCAAGGCGTTCCTGGTTGCTCACATGTACCGCCACTGGCGCGTCAACCGCATGACCAGCAAGGCACGCCGCCTGATTTCCGAGCTGTTCGGCCTCTTCGATGCCGACCCCACCCTGCTGCCGGCGGAATGGCAGGAACGCGCAGAGCGGGGTTCGACCGCCGCCACCATCGCCGACTATATCGCCGGGATGACCGACCGCTACGCGCTCGAGGAGCATCGGCGCCTGACCGACCTCTCCATTCCGGGCTGAAAGCACGATGCCGCACGATCCCTACGCCCGGCCGCGCCAGGAAATGCTCGCCATCCTCTCCGATGCCTTTCCGGAAGTTCCCTGGCCGACACTCGCATTCCAGATCGAGCCGCCGCGCGACCCGGCGCACGGGGATCTGACCTCGAACGTGGCCTTCCTCGCCGCGCCTCACCTTCACGAGTCCCCGCGCCAGGCGGCGCTCGCCTTGAACGATGCCTTGAGCGCGAATCTCCCCGCCGCATCCAGCATCGCGGCCTCCGCGGTCGCGGGGCCGGGCTTCATCAACATCACGCTCCGCCCGGCATTCAGGCGTGAAGCGGAGCAGGAGGCCATCCGCGCCATCCTCCGCCCGGGCCTTCGTTACGGCGATTTCGATATCGGCGGCGGCAAGCACGTGAATGTCGAATACGTTTCCGCCAATCCGACCGGTCCGATGCATGTCGGCCACTGTCGCGGCGCGGTGGTCGGCGATGCCCTTGCCAACCTGCTCGCCAGGGCGGGTTACGACGTCACCAAGGAGTACTACATCAACGATGCCGGTGCGCAGGTCGAGGCGCTGGCCTGGGCCGCTTACTGGCGCTATCTCGAGGCCATCGGCAAGCCGGCTGGACCCGAGGAATTTTCGGCTGTTGCGCCGGGCGGGCTGCAATATCGCGGCGACTATCTGATCGCGGTCGGCCGTGCGCTGGCCGAGCGATACGGCGACACGCTCGCCGGGCCCGAGCCGCTTCGGCCTGCTGCCGAAACCATTGCCGTCGTGCGCGCCTTCGCGACTTCCGAGATGATGCGTGCCATTCGCCAGGACCTGGCGCTGCTCGGCGTTGTCCCGGACGTCTTCAGTTCCGAACGCGCTCTCCTCGAAGCCGGTGCCGCCGATGCGGCGATCGCGCGCCTCGCTGCCGGCGGGCTCATCTATGAGGGAAAGCTCGAGCCGCCCAAGGGCAAGCTTTCCGAGGAATGGGAACCGCGCGAGCAGACGCTCTTCCGTGCCCGCGCCTTCGGCGACGAGACGGATCGGCCGCTCCGCAAATCCGACGGCTCCAACACCTATTTCGCCAACGACATCGGCTATCATGCAGACAAGCTCGCGCGCGGCGCGGAACTGCTGATCGACGTGCTCGGCGCCGACCACGCCGGCTATGTCAGGCGCATGCAGGCGGCGGTCGCGGCACTTTCCGACCGCCAGGCCACCCTCGAGGTGGTGCTTTGCCAGATCGTGCACGTCGTGCGCGGCGGCAAGCCGGTGCGCATGTCCAAGCGCGCCGGCAGCTACATCACGCTCCGCGACCTGATCGAGGAGGTCGGGCGCGACGCCGTCCGCTTCACCATGCTGACGCGCAAGGCGGACGCGCAGATGGAGTTCGACCTCGACCAGGCGGTCGCCCAGACGCGCGAAAACCCCGTTTTCTACGTCCAGTACGCCCACGCCCGCTGTCGTTCGGTGCTGCGCGCCGCCGTCGACCTGTTCGGGGCCGCGGCGGCGAGCGACGAGGCGCTGGCCGAGGTGCCGCTCGACGCCTTGGGGACCGGGCACGAAGTGCCGCTGATCCGCCGCCTGATCGCCTTTCCCCGCCTTGTCGAGGCCGCGGCCCAGGCCCGTGAGCCGCATCGAATCGCTTTTTTCCTCTATGACCTGGCGGGCGATTTTCATATCTTGTGGAACCGCGGGCGCGAGGACTCGGCGGTCCGTTTCCTGATCGCGGATCGCCCGGCCGAAACCCGCGCCCGCCTGGCGTTGGTTGCCGCCACGGCGGCCGTGATCCGTGCCGGTCTCGCAATTCTCGGGGTCACCCCGGTCGAGGAGATGCGTTAACAGTGCGCGACGATCTTGAAATTCCCCCTCCAGGCTATCGCATCGGCCGGCGCCCGGCCGGAATCGATCCGGCGACCCGCCGGCTCTCCATGATCGCCGCCACCATCGGCGGCGCGCTGGTGGTGCTGGTCGGCGTCTGGTCGATGGTCGGAGGCGGCTCGGGCGGCGTTCCCGTGGTGCCGCCGCCGCCGGGGCCGATGCGCGTGAAGCCCGCGAATCCGGGCGGGATGCAGGTCACCGGAGCGGCAGACCGGATTCTCGGTGGCGGCAGCGGAACCGCCACTTCGGCGGCCCTCGCCCCGCCACCGGAAACCCCCGATCTCTCGGCGCTGCAAAGCCCGCCCGCCGCCGCCCCCGCGGCTCAGCCCTCGGCGCCCGCCGCCGCTCCTCTCGCCCCTGCCCGCTCCACCGCGAGCAGCCTGCCGCTGCCGCCGCCGGCGCCGCCACCCTTGCAACTCGCGGCTGCCTCCACTGCCGCTCCTCCCCCGGCCGATGCCGGCACGGGTCCGGCAACCCAGGTTCAGCTTGCCGCGTTGAGTTCCGAGCAAGGCGCGATGCAGGAATGGCAGCGGCTGCAAGCGTCGCTGCCGGCGCTGTTCGGAACGCGCCAGCCGCTGGTCGAGAAGGTCGAGGTGGACGGCCACACCTTCTGGCGCCTCAGGACCGGCGGCTTCACCAACATTGCCGAGGCAACGCAGTTCTGCGCTGCCGTGCGCGCGGCCGGCGGCGGTTGCACCATCGCCGCCTTCTGAGCAAGCCTCCGGCAGAAGGAGCGGCTGCGGCGTGCGCGCCGCCGTCGTCGGCATTGCCGGCCCATCGCTTTCGGCGGCCGAAGCTTCCCTGTTCACGCGGCTGCCGCCGGCCGGGGTGATCCTGTTCTCCCGCAATATCGAGAACCCGGCCCAACTGGCGGGCCTGGTCGCGCGCCTGCGCGAGGTCCTGGCGCCGGAGGCGGTGCTGATGGTGGACCAGGAAGGCGGGCGCGTTGCACGCCTTCGTCCGCCCCACTGGCGGGCGCATCCTCCTGCCGCCGCGCTCGGTCGCCTGTACGATGCCGACCGTGCGGCGGGCCTCCGCGCCGCCTTCCTCACCGGTGCGCTGATCGGCCTCGATGCGGGCAGGGCCGGAATGGATGTGGTGACCGCCCCCGTGCTCGATCTCGGCCTCCCGGGAGCCGACGCGGTCGTCGGGGACCGGGCCTTCCATGCCAATCCCCGCATCGTCGCCCGCCTTGGCCGCGCCTTCGCCGAGGGTCTGCTCGCGGCAGGAATCCAGCCGGTGATGAAACACATCCCCGGCCACGGCCGGGCCATGGTGGACAGCCACTTCGCACGACCCGTCGTCGAAGCCACCGGGCTCGCTCCGGACCTGCTGCCCTTTGCCGCCAATCAAGCGCTGCCCTGGGCGATGACGGCGCATATCCGCTACACTTGCTGGGATGCAGAGCGCCCGGCAACCTTGTCCGACATGGTGATCCGCACGATCGTCCGCGGGCGCGCCCGCTTTCAGGGAGTGCTGGTGTCGGACGATCTCGCCATGCAGGCGCTGGAAGGAACGCCGGCCGCGCGCGCCCTGGCCACGCTCGCCGCCGGCGCCGATCTCGCCCTCTATTGCAGCGGCGAGAGGGACGCCAACGAGCACGTTCTCTCCGCCGTCCCGGAAATCAGCGCCGAAGGCCGGATGCGCCTCGAACGCGCCCGCGCCATGGCGGCAGCAAGCTGCATCCCACTCAACCCCGATCTGCTTGGCTCCGAACGAGACCGGCTGCTTTCCGCGTGAGCCGCATTCTTATCGACATCCTGCTCATCGCCGTGCCGGCCATCCTCGCGATCACTCTGCACGAGGCGGCGCACGGCTATGCGGCATTGGCGCTCGGCGACGATACCGCCAAGGCGGCCGGTCGGCTGTCGCTCAACCCGCTCCGCCATATCGACCGCTTCGGCACCATCATCCTGCCGGCCATCCTGGTGCTCGGGCAGTTGGCCGCATTCGGCCGCATCCTTTTCCTTTTCGGCTGGGCAAAGCCGGTGCCGGTAGCGGCGTGGAAGTTCCGTGATCCGCGTCGCGGCATGGCATTCGTCGCCGCTGCCGGCCCGGCAATGAATTTCTTTCTGGCCTGGCTCGGCGCACTCGCCTTCTATCTGCCAGACACGGATCTGCCCCGCACGCTGGCCGGCGACGGGGGCAGCGGCCTCGGTCAGTTTCTCTTATATTTCATCCTCTTCAACCTCGCGCTCGGCCTCTTCAATCTGCTGCCGATTCCGCCCCTCGATGGCGGGCGGATCGTGGTCGGCGTGCTGCCCGCCCCGATCGCCGTGCGCTATGCCCGTATCGAACGGCTCGGGATTCTCGTCGTGCTCGTGATTTTCTTCCTGGTGCCCGCCCTCGCGCAGGAGATGGGCTACCTCTTCGACCCGGTCCGCGCGATCCTCGGCAGCGTGCTGCCGGCCCTCATCAATCTTGTGTTTTTCCTGGCCGGCCATCATGTCTGAGGCCGGGGCTGCCCGCCAGCTCGTGCTCCATCTCGAAGGGTACGAGGGGCCGCTCGAGGCGCTGCTGGAACTGGCGCGGGGGCAGAAGTTCGATCTTGCCACCATCTCCATTCTGGCCTTGGTGGACCAGTATCTGGCGGTCATCGAAGGAGCGCGCGAGGTGCGGCTGGAACTCGCCGCCGACTGGCTGGTGATGGCGGCCTGGCTTACCTGGCTGAAATCGCGCCTCCTCCTGCCGGCGGGCAGCCCGGAGGCCGAGGAAGGCGAACGGGCGGCGGAATCCCTCGCCGGGCGGCTGGCAGTGCTGGCAGCCATGCAGAGGGCGGCGGCCTGGCTCTCGGCTCGGCCGCTCCTGGGACGGGATGTCTTCGCCCGCGGCGCGCCGGAGAGCTTCGTCACAATCGACCGCTCGCGACTCCGCCTCGATGTGCCGGGCCTGCTCAGCGCCTATCTGGGTGCGTTGCGCCGCGCCACCGCAGCGTCACGCTACCAGCCGGCGCCGCTCACCATCTGGACCGTGCAGAACGCGCTCGCGCGGCTGGCTCGCCTGCTCGGCAGCGTGCCCGACTGGACCAGTCTCGAGCACTTCCTGCCCGAGCACCTTGCCGGACCGATCGAGCGGCGGGCGGCTCTCGCCAGCACGCTTCTGGCAAGCCTCGAGATGGTGCGGGACGGAGCGCTCCGGGTTCGCCAGGAACAGCCCTTCGGCCCGATCCTGCTCAGCCGCGGCCTGGGCGGCGGGGGTCCACGGTGAGCGAACCGCCGCTTCCCTCCGAGGCTGCGCTTCGGCTCGCCGAGGCGCTGGTATTTGCCGCTGCCGAACCCGTGCCCGCCCGCGTGCTGGCGCAACTCCTGCCGGAAGGAGAAGAGGCGGAGGCCGTGCTCGCCGAGTTGGCCCGCCGCTATGCCGGCCGCGGCGTGGAACTCGCCAGCGTGGCCGGTGGCGTGCAGTTCCGCACCGCCCCGGATCTGGCGCCGAGGTTGAAGACCGTCGTCCCGCAGCCGCGCCGGCTGCCGCGCGTGGCGATGGAGACGCTCGCCATCATCGCCTATCACCAGCCCGTCACCCGCCCGGAGATCGAGGCCATCCGCGGTGCCAGTCTCTCGCAGGACACGCTCGATCAACTGCTCGAAGCGCACCTCATCACGCCCCAGGGCCGCAAGGAGGCCCCCGGCCGGCCGGCCCTCTGGGTCACCACGGCGCAGTTCCTGGCCGCCTTCGGCCTCTCGACGCTCGCTGATCTGCCGCGTCGCGAAGACCTGCTCTCCGAGCCTCCGCCAGCGCGCTGATCGACCGCTCCGGGGAGCGGGTCCATTGCCGCGGCTTCATCCGTCACGCGGTTTCCCGCCCGCTTGTTTCCTGCTAGAGCGCGCCCGACATGACCGCCTTCGGCATCGTTGATCGTTCCGAGCAGGCTGCCGCTTCCCTGGATCGCCACGCGGTTCCGGCACGGCGCGGCCCGCTCTGACACGCGGCGCGGGCGCGGGCTCGGCGGATGTTCAATTTTTCATGGTCGGAAATCGCCTTGATCGTGGTGGTGGCGATGATCGCCATCGGCCCGAAGGATCTGCCGACCGCGCTCAAGGCCGTGGCGCAGATGGTCAAGAAGGCGCGCGGCATGGCCGCGGAATTCCAGACCCATGTCAACGAGCTGATGCGCGAGGCGGATCTCGAGGACGTGCGCAAGCAGATCGACGAGATCAGGAATTTCGACTTCAAGGGCGAGGTCGAGCGCACCATCGATCCTGATCAGAGCATCCGCAAAACCTTCACCGAAGACCCGTTCTCTGCCGCTGCTGCTTCTTCTTCCTCCCAGGCTTCCGAGCCCGCGGGCGCCACGGCGGTGCTCGACCAGCCCGCGCCCGAACCCGAGCCCGGCCCGGCGGCTGCTGCGGCGATAACCGAGCCGGCTTTCGACGCGCCTTCGTTCGTGCCGCCCGCGGTTGTCGCGGCAACCTTGGATCCGCCTTCCTTCGTCCCGCCGGATCTGCTTTCCAGCCGGTCCTGATTCTTCCCGAGAGCCCCCGGAACCTTCGTGCCACGCGACGAGACCGACCCGATCAACGACAAGCCGATGCCGTTGCTCGACCATCTGCTCGAGCTCAGGCGGCGCCTGATGTGGTCGATCGGCGCCTTCTTCGTCGCCTTCCTCGTCTGCTATTTTTTCTCGGGTCGTATCTACGATTTCCTCGCCGCACCGCTGGCCGAGATCATGCGCCAGAAAGGCCAGGAGCCGCGGCTGATCTACACCGTGCTCTACGAGGTCTTCTTCACCCACGTGAAGGTTGCGGTCTTCGCCGGCGCCTTCATCACCTTTCCGGTCGCCGCGACCCAGCTCTGGCTCTTCATCGCTCCCGGCCTCTACCGCAGCGAGAAGCGTGCGATCCTCCCCTTCCTGATCGCGAGCCCGGTGCTGTTCGTCATGGGGGCGGCGCTCGGTTATTACGTGGTCTTCCCCTTCGCGTGGCGATTCTTCCTGAGCTTCGAGACGCCGCCCACCGCACACGGCGTGCAGATCGAGCTCTTCGCGACCGTCAGCGCCTATCTCAACCTCGTCATGAAGCTGATCTTCGCTTTCGGTATCACCTTCCAGCTTCCCGTCCTGCTCTCGCTGATGGCCCGCGTCGGCCTGATCTCGGCCCGCCAGCTCGCCGCGAAGCGGCGCTACGCCTATGTCGCGTGTTTCGTCGTCGCCGCCGTGCTTGCCCCACCGGATGTCTTTACTCAGACCGGCCTCGCCGTGCCGTTGATTTTGCTCTACGAACTTTCGATCTTCGCCGCCCGCTGGGTCGAGCCGAAGCCGCTGCCCGATTAGAGAATGCACGACATTCGCGCCATCCGCGCCGACCCGGCGGGTTTCGATGCTGCACTCCGGCGCCGCTTCCTGCCGCCGGCCGCCGCGGCGATCCTCGCGCGCGATGCGGAACGGCGGGCGGCGCTGACCGCGTTGCAGGATCGCCAGGCGCGGCGAAAGCTCATTTCGCGTGACGTTGCCGCTGCCCGACGCCAGGGCAGCGACAGCATGGCACTCGAATCCGAAGCGACGCGCCTCCGGGCCGAAACAGAAGAACTCGAGGCCAGGGCGGCCGTTCTGGAAGAGGAGCTGCGTGCGAGCCTCGCCGCATTGCCCAACCGGCTCGATCCCGAGGTGCCGGACGGTCCCGACGAGCGCGCCAACGTCGTTCTCTTTCAGCACGGCGCCCCGCGTGATCTTGGCTTTGCGCCGCGGCAGCATTTCGAACTCGGCGAGGCACTCGGGATGATGGATTTCGCTGCCGCAGCCAGGCTCGCCGGCAGCCGCTTCGTCGTGCTGAGCGGCGAGCTTGCCCGGCTCGAACGCGCACTCGGCCAGTTCATGATCGATCTGCATACGCGCGAGCACGGCTATCGGGAAACGTCGGTACCGCTGCTCGTCAACGATGCCGCCGTGTTCGGCACCAACAACCTGCCGAAGTTCGCCGATGATCTCTTTCGCACGACAGATGGCCGCTGGCTGATCCCGACCGCCGAAGTGCCGCTCACCAATCTCGCCCAAGGCGAAATCCTGCCCGAAGCGCAATTGCCGATCCGGCGCACCGCGCTCACCGAATGCTTCCGCGCGGAAGCGGGCGCGGCCGGGCGCGACACGCGCGGCATGCTGCGCCAGCATCAGTTCCGCAAGGTGGAGATGGTCTCGATCGCCCATCCCGAACACTCGACGGAAGAGCATGAACGGATGACGCGCTGCGCCGAGGCAGTGCTCAGCCTGCTCGAGCTTCCCTGGCGGCGGGTGGTACTCTCTGCCGGCGACACCGGCTTCGGAGCAGCCAAGACCTTCGATCTCGAGGTCTGGCTTCCCGGGCAGCAGGCGTGGCGCGAAATCAGCTCCTGCTCGAACTGCCGCGACTTTCAGGCACGCCGGATGAACGCCCGCTTCCGCGCCGCCGACGGCGGCGCGCCCGCCTTCGTCCACACGTTGAACGGCTCCGGCGTCGCGGTCGGGCGCGCACTGATCGCAGTAATGGAGAATGATCAGCAGGCGGACGGCGCGATCCTCATCCCCACGGTACTTTGGCCCTATATGGACGGCCTCCAGCGCATTCCCGGGCCGCGCGCGTAACCCTTCCTCAAGGTTCGATGAGGCAAGGCTCGCCCCACCTGAGCGGGCGGGGACCTCGCTTGCCTATTTGTCTTCGGGCGGCGGCAGGCGGGGTGGCTTCTCCTCGCCGGATGCCGGTGAACTCAAAAACGGCCGGATCGTGAATTCGAGCCGCTCCGGAACGGCCAGTTCCGGCGGCGCCGATCCCGGCTTGCCCCAGCCGCGATCCAGGAGCGCGTTTGCCGCCGCCACGCGCGCGCTCTCGCTCGAACCTTGCGTGGCGATCTCGATCAGGGCCGCGAGCGCAGATGCCGTGTGCCGGCGCGCCAGCGCACGGATCTCCGCCGAACGCTTCGGCCGTCCGCTGGGATTGCCGCTTTGCCCCTTCCGGAACGGCCGACCCCGCTGTTTCCCCGCTGTCCCGTGCGTGTCCATCCGCTCTGTATAAGGTGCGGCTGCCCACCGGAGGAAGCCTGCCGGCAACAGGGAATCGCCGAACGCGTTGCCGCGACCTTCAGCCCCCGGCACGCCTCTCCGCAAAGGAGTGCTCCTCGGCCGCCGCGCCGAGCCTTCCCGCCAGGTCCTGGATGAACTGCCAGGCGACGCGGCCGGAGCGTGCGCCGCGCGTGACGGACCATTCCACCGCCTCGGCATGCAGCGCCTCGGTGCCGATCGGCAGGCGGAAATGCTCGGCGTAGCCGTCGACCATCGCGAAAAATGTTTCCTGATCGCAATGATGAAACCCGATCCAGAGGCCGAACCGGTCGGATAGCGAAACCTTCTCCTCGGTCGCCTCGGAGGGGTTGATGGCGGTCGCGCGCTCGTTCTCGATCATCTCCCGCGGCATCAGATGGCGGCGGTTCGAAGTGGCATAGAACAGGAGATTGTCGGGCCGCCCCTCGATCCCGCCTTCGAGAATCGATTTCAACGCCTTGTAGTCGGTATCCTCGCGCTCGAAGGAGAGATCGTCGCAGAACACCAGGAAGCGCCGCTCGCTCGCGTGCAGCAGCTCCAGCAGCACCGGCAGCGAGGCGATGTCCTCGCGGTGGATCTCGACCAGCGCCAGCCTTTCCGCCGGAAAATTGGCCGCCGCGTGCACCGCTTTGACGAGCGAGGATTTGCCCATGCCGCGCGCGCCCCACAGCATGGCATTGTTGGCCGGATGACCGGCGGCAAAGCGGCACGTGTTGTCGAGCAGGATGTGCCGTTGCCGGTCGATCCCTTTCAGCAGTCCGATCTCGACCCTCGAGACCGCCGCAACCGGTGCCAGCCGTGGCGGCTCCGGGTGCCATACGAAGGCGTCGGCCGTGTTGAAATCGGGAGGCTGCGGCGGCGGCGGCGCAAGCCGCTCGAGCGCCTCGGCGACCCGGCGCGCCAGTTCGATCAATTCCTGTTCCATGGCAGCGGCCGGGATCGGGGTTGACGCCAAGGGGCCGGACAGTATGGTCCCGGCCCCGCCACCGCAACCCGGATCCCTCTATGCTGATCACTCCGGCCTATGCCCAGGCCGCCAGCACCGGCGACTTCCTCGGCTCGGCCACGACGTTCCTGCCGCTGATCCTGATCTTCGCGGTCTTTTATTTCCTGCTCATCCGCCCGCAGCAGACCAAGCAGAAGGAACTGCGCCGCCAGGTTGCCGCAATCAAGCGTGGCGATCGCGTGGTGACTGCAGGCGGCATCGTCGGCATCGTGCAGCGCGCCCGCGAGGGCGCGCAGGAGATCGAGGTCGAGATCGCGCCCAATGTGCGCGTACAGGTGGTCCGCGACACCATCACCGGCGTCGTCAAGGCGCCGGCCGCGAAGGATGCCAGGGCCGCCGCCGAGACGAAGGCGGACTGAGCGCGCGCCGGCTCAGGCGGCCTTGAGGGCGGCCTCGGCGTATTCGTAGTTGGCGAGCTTGTCGAGCCAGTTCTGGATGTAGTCCGGGCGCCGGTTGCGAAAATCGAGATAATAGCTGTGCTCCCAGACATCGATCCCGAACAGCACCGTGCCTTCACCGGTGGCGAGCGGATTGGAGCCGTTCGGCGTGCGCGCCACCACGAGCTTGCCGCTCGTATGGAGCACGAGCCAGCCCCAGCCTGAGCCGAACTGCCCGGCAGCCGTGGTCTTGAACGCGTCCTTGAATGCCGCCACCGAGCCGAAATCGGCGATCAGCTTCTTCTCGAGCGTGTCTGGAATGCCGCCGCCCTTCGGGCTCATCGCCGGCCAGAATATCGTATGGTTCCAGTGCTGCCCGGCATTGTTGAAAACGCCCGCCATTTCCGGCTTGCCATGCGCAAGGCGGATGATCTCCTCGAGCGACTTGCCCTTCAGTTCGGCCATCCTGTCGACGAAGCCGTTCAGCGCCGTGACATAAGCCTGATGGTGCTTGTCGTGATGCAGTTCGAGCGTTTCCTGGCACATGCGGTTGGCCGCCAGCGCGCTATGCGCATAGGGAAGGGCAGGAAGTTCGAAAGCCATGGGACATCTCCACTCGATGGGGCATCGAAGGCGGGCAGCACGGCGACCGGTCGGACCCGAATCGCACCGTCGGGGCTAGCTATGACCCGCCAAAGAATGCGTCAAGGCAGCCGCCGATGCCCTCTCCTCTGAGTGCGCCGGCAGCACTCGTCAGACGGCATGATCCGGACCGGTTTCTGGCAACGCTCTTCGCTCCCGCCGCGGCGCGGGAGACATTGTTCGTGCTCTACGCCTTCAACCACAAGATCGCCCGCGCTCCGGAAGTGGCAACCGAGCCGGACATCGCGCTGATCCGCCTCGCCTGGTGGCGCGAGGTCGTCGAAGGTGCGCCGGGATATCACGAAATTGCCACTCCGCTCGCTTCCCTGATCGCTGCCGGGCGGCTCGAGCGGCCGGCACTTCTGGCCCTGATCGCGGCGCGCGAGAACGAAGTCGAGCCCGACTTTCCAACCATCGCCGCCTGGCGGACGCATCTCTTCGCCGGCGCCGGCACCCTCGCCGCGTTGGCCGGCCGGCTGCTCGGCGCGGAAGCAGAGCCGGCGCTGCGGCGCTTCGGTGCGGCGTACGGGGCGGCAGGGGTTCTGCGCAATATCCCCTTTCACGCGCGCCGCGGGCGTGTGCTGCTGCCGGCAGATCTGCTCGCCGCGCACGGGCTTTCCTCCGCTTCGGTCATGGCAGCGCCCGAAGCCCCCCAACTGCACCCCGTCCGCCGTGCCTTGGCCAGGGAAGCGCAAGGTTGGCTCGCCGAGGCACGCGCACTTCCCCTGCCGCGCGCGGCCCTGCCGGCGGCCCTGCCCGCCGTCTTCGCGCGCAGCGATCTCCGCCGCCTCGGGTCATCCCCACGCCCTCGCCGCCTCGCCGCAAAATTCGCCGTGCTCGCCGCGGCGCTCAGCGGTCGCGTCTGAGGAGAGGTTTGCCGGCGCCGGGAAGTGCCGTAACCTCCGCGCTCACTCAGGGAGGAAACCGCGCATGGTGCAACTGGCCGCCAATCTTTCGATGATGTTCACCGAGGTACCTTTCCTCGATCGCTTCGAGCGCGCCGCCAGGAACGGCTTCGATGCCATCGAATACCTCTTTCCCTACGAGTTTCCCGCCCCGGAGATCGCGGCCCGGCTGAAAGACAACGGACAGACCCAGGTGCTGTTCAACGCGCCGCCCGGAAACTGGGCGGCGGGGGAACGCGGCCTCGCCGCGGTACCCGGCCGCGAAGCCGAGTTCCGCGAAGGGCTGTCGCGGGCGCTCGATTATGCCGCCGCACTGAGTTGCCGGCAGGTGCACGTCATGGCCGGCATCCTCCCGCCCGGCGTCGGCCACCTCACCGCCGCCTCCGTCTATGCCGCCAATCTCGCCTGGGCGGCGCGCGAGGCGGCGCAGGCGAAGGTGAAGCTCCTCATCGAGCCGATCAATCACCGCGACATGCCGGGCTATTTCCTGAACACGACCCGACAGGCTGCCGAGATCATCGCCGCCATCGGCGCGGGAACGATCGGCCTGCAGTTCGATCTCTACCATTGCCAGATCACCGAGGGCGACGTGACGCGGCACATGGCCGAACTCCTGCCGCTGATCGCGCACATGCAGATCGCCGACGTGCCCGAGCGGCACGAGCCGGGCAGCGGCGAAATCGGCTGGGAGTACGTCTTCGGACGGATCGACGCCATCGGCTACAAGGGCTTCGTCGGCTGCGAGTACCGCCCGGCCGCGGAAACGGAGGCCGGACTGGCATGGCGCAAGCGGTACGGGGTTTGAGAGAGGAAACGGCAATGCGGATCGGATTCATCGGCCTGGGCATCATGGGCCGCCCGATGGCGGAGAACCTGCACAAGGGCGGGCATTCCCTGATCGTTCCGGAGCGCAGGAGCCTCGCCCCGGACATCCGCGCCATTGCCGAGGTGCGCGCCGATGCCAGAAGCGTCGCCGCCGCCGCCGAGGTGGTCGTCCTGATGGTGCCCGATACCCCGGATGTCGAGCAGGTCCTGTTCGGCCCGGCCGGCGTGGCCGAGGGCCTCTCGCCCGGCACGCTCGTGATCGACATGTCCTCGATCAGCCCGATCGCGACCCGCGAGTTCGCCAAACGGATCCAGGCCCTGGGCGCAACCTATCTCGACGCGCCGGTTTCCGGGGGCGAGATCGGCGCGAAACAGGCGACGCTGACCATCATGGTGGGCGGCCCTAAGGCTTCCTTCGAGCGCGCGCTACCCCTCTTCCAGCTCATGGGCAAGACCATCACCCATATCGGAGAGGCCAACGGGGCGGGGCAGATCTGCAAGGTCGCCAACCAGATCGTGGTTGCCTGCAACATCCAGACGGTGGCCGAAGCCCTGCTTTTCGCGGCCAAGGCCGGCGCCGACCCGGCAGTCGTGCGCAAGGCGATCCTCGGCGGCTTCGCGGCCTCGCGCGTGCTGGATGTGCACGGAGAAAAGATGCTGACCCGAAGCTTCAAGCCAGGCTTCCGCATCCGCCTGCACGAGAAAGACCTCTCGCTCGCCCTCGGCGCGGCGCGCGACCTTGGGCTCGCCCTGCCCAACACGGCCATCGCACAGCAGATGTTCCAGGCCGCCGCCGCCAACGGGATGGCAGACGCCGATCATTCGGCGCTCGTCACCTCGCTGGAACTGCTCGCTGACATGAAACTGCCAGGCTGAAGCCTTTTTTCCCGTCGGAATCACAAAACATGGGACTCTGGAGCGGTTTCTGATATCAATGCTCCGGAGTTGCGATCCGGCCTCGGATCACGTACTCGTGAGTACAAGGGGGCTGGGAGTCCGGGAATCGAACCGCGGGAGAGACGATGCGATTCAACGAAATCGGCGAGCAGTTGCGGGCCTTTCGCCAGGAATCGGGCCTCCGGGCGGAGGAGATCGCGGCCCGGATCGGCGTCTCCCGGGCGGCGCTCTACCGCTACGAGAAGGGCGAGGTGATCAAGCTCGACACCGTCAAGCGGCTGGCCGAGCTGTTGAAAATCTCGCCGCTCGCCCTGCTCGGAGTGGGGATCGAGTACTACAGCCGCGCCGCCGGTTTCCTCGAACGCCTGCGGCAGGTCGAAGAAACTGCCGACCAGATCCTCCAGGTCGAAGGGCCGGTGAGCTACCTCACCGCCACGGAAGAATACGATTTGGCGCTCAGCGAGGCCTTCGCCGAGGTTGCCGAGCGGGCGGCCCCGCCCAGCCAGGCCGCCGGGCTCAGGGCCACCGCCGAGCAGGTCCTCGGCATCCTCGGCTTGCGCAAACGGAGCTATGTCCAGCGGCGGCCCGGCATCATTGCCCTGCTCTCCGCTCCCGCCGTGCAGCGCTTCCTCGTCGACGGCGTCGCCGGGGCGATCGAGCTTCCCGAGCGGCTTCGCCGCCACTGCCGCGACGTCGCAGCGGGCGAGATCCAGCACATCGTATCGCTGATGGAGTCCGAGCCGATCGGCCTGCAATTCGGCCTTTTGACGGGTCCCGGGCCGGTCGGGGCATTCATGGTCCTGCGCGGCCGTGACCGCACCACTTTGGCACTCAATCCCTTCCGCCTCGACCTGCACCCGCTGGAGCCCACAGGAGTGGCGATGATCACCTCGGCCGACGAGCCCGTCGGCGCCCACCAGCGCGCCGCCGAACTGCTCTGGCAGGATGCCGTCAAGGGCGTGGCCGCGGTCGCGCGGCTGCGGGAAATGCTGGCCGCCGCGCGCTGACAGGCCGCCCCGGGCGGGGGCAGGACACTGAAGACAAAGAGCGGGTGTCCCGGCCCTGCCACCCAAACACCATGACGGACTCCGGAATCGAGCCAAGCGTGCGGATCGCCATCATTCTTCCGCCGCGCGAGGCCTTCTCCCCTGCCGGAGCAGGCGGAATAAGCCTTGTCGTGCACCGGCTTGCCCGCGCCGCCGGCTCGGATGCGCAGGCGGCGGTGGTGGGGCCGGCAACCGCGCTCCCCCCGTTCCCGGATGTCGATTTCCGGCCGGTGCGCCCGGCATTCTGGGCGGTCGGGACCGGCGCGCGGCGCTACGCCCTGGCGGTCGGGCGCCTGTTGCGCGGACTGGCGCCCGGCCTGATCGAGGTGCACAACCGCCCCGATGCAGCACTTTTCCTCGCCGGGCGTTTTTCCGCCCTGCCGTGCGTGCTCTTCCTCCACAACGACCCGCGCAGCATGCGCGGGGCCGCCACCCCTGCCGCGCGGCGGCTCCTTCTCGCGCGGCTGGCCCGCGTGGTGAGCGTCTCCGCCTTTTTGCGCGGGCTTCTGCTCGAGGGAATCGGGGAGAACGAGCGGGCGGTCGTGCTGCCGAACCCGATCGAACGCGCCGTCTTGCCGAAGCCGCTTCCCCCCGCCGCCCGCCTTCCTTTGATCCTTTTCGTCGGCCGCATGGTGCGCGACAAGGGTGCCGATATCTTCGTCTCGGCGGCGGCCGCCGCCTTGCCGCGATTGCCCGGTTGGCGGGCGGAAATGTACGGGGCTGACCGTTTCGGCCAGGCCAGCCCCGAGACCCCGTATCTCGCCAGGCTGCGCCGCCACGCCGCCGCGGCGGGCATTGTCCTCCACGGCTACCGCCCGCAGGCGGAAGTCGCGGCGGCGATGGCGGAGGCCGCGATCGTCGTCGTGCCGAGCCGCTGGCCCGAGCCGTTCGGGCTCACCGCGCTCGAAGCGATGGCCGCCGGCACTGCCCTGATCGCCTCGCCCAGGGGCGCACTGCCGGAGATCGCAGGCGGGGCGGCGCGCTACGCCGACCCGGACGATCCGGCGGCCCTGGCGGAGACGATCGTCGCCCTCGCCAGGGATGCCCCGGCCCGGGCTCTCCTCGGGGAAGCCGGGCTCGCACGCGCCGCAACATTCGACCTGCCGCGCGTCGGCGCCGCGCTCGCCGCGCTGAGAGCGGACATTCTGGCATCGTGAAGGTCTCCCGGCTGCCCGACCGCCTCGCACTCGCCGCCACGCTGATCCTGCCCCTGTTCCTGCTCTACGGCCGCGCGCTCGCCGAGGTCATGATTGCGATCACCGATCTCGGCTTCCTCATCGCCTCGGCACGCGACGGGAACTGGGCCTGGCTCAGGACGGCATGGCTCAGGATCGGGCTTCTCTGGTGGGCCTGGCTCGTCATCTGCTCGCTGCCGTTTCCCCCGTTCGCGAATGCCGGGCTCTATGCGTTCGGCGAGGCGCTCGCCGCGCTGCGCTTCCTGGTCTTCGTTGCCGCCCTCGAATGGCGGGTGCTCGACCGCCCCGAGGCGCGGCGCTGGCTCGCGCGCTCGCTTTCGCTGGCCTTCCTCTGGATCGGCATCGAATCGGTCCAGCAATACGCGACCGGGCGCAACATCTTCGGCCATCCCCGCAACGGCGACGGCGAGTTGACCGGACCGTTCGACAAGCCGCGCGCCGGCCCGCCCTTTTCGCGCCTCTTCTTTCCGGTCGTGCTGGCCCCGGTCGATCGGCTGCTGGCAGGCGGGCGAAGCTTGGCGCGCGCGTCCGGCGTCCTCATGATGCTGGCCGCGATCGCGGTGCAGGTGCTGATCGGCCAGCGCATGCCCGTTCTTCTGGTCGGGCTCGGCCTCTTCGTCACCTTCCTCCTGGTGCGCCGGCTCCGGATCCTGATGATCGCCGCCGTCGTGCTCGCGCTTGCCCTCATCCCCGCCACCAGAGTGATCTCGCCCCCCACCTATTACCGGCTGGTCGAGAAATTCTCGCGCCAGATGGAGCATTTTCGGGAGAGCCCGTACGGCGAGCTGTACGTGCGCGCGGTGGTGATCGCAGACGCGCATCCGCTGCTCGGCCTCGGCTTCGACGGTTTCCGCGACGACTGTCCGAAGCCGCGCTATTTCCACGACCTCGCCTTCGTGCTGACCGGCCATGACCGGCCCGGATTCGTCTCGCACGGTGCCGTGGTCTGCAACGAGCATCCGCACAATCATTATCTCCAGGCGGCGGTCGAATCCGGGCTGCCGGGCCTCGTGCTTTACGCGGCCCTCGGCCTCGCCTGGCTGGTTGCGCTGGCCCGCGGCCTCGGGCCGCCGCGCGACGCACGACGCGTCGGTCTCTTCATCGCCGCCCTGATCGTCGTCTGGCCGCTCGCCTCGACCTCGAGCTACGTGGACATGCCGATGATGGGCTGGTTCTTCCTCCTCCTCGGCTGGGGCCTTGCGGAGGCGCGCGCGGCCCCGCTTCCCGCCGCAGCGGCGCGTGCCGGGGCGGGTGGTTGAGCCCGGCCCGCCGCCCTATATTCGCGGCCGGACAGCCTGCGGAGCGGAGAAGACGATGACGGAGAGCGGCCCGGTGCCGGTGACCGTGCTGACCGGATATCTCGGCGCGGGCAAGACCACCTTGCTCAACCGGATCCTGTCCGAACGGCACGGCCGGCGCTATGCGGTGGTGATCAACGAATTCGGAGAGCTCGGCGTGGACAACGACCTCGTCGTCGAGGGCGACGAGGAAGTGTTCGAAATGAACAACGGCTGCATCTGCTGCACCGTGCGCGGCGATCTCATCCGCATCGTCGGTGGGCTGATGAAGCGGCGCGAGAAGTTCGACGGCATCATCATCGAGACGACCGGCCTCGCCAACCCGGCCCCGGTGGCGCAGACCTTCTTCGTCGATGAAGGTGTCAGGCAGAAGACGCGGCTCGACGCCATCGTCACCGTGGTCGATGCCAAGCACCTGCCGGCGCGGCTCGCCGACAGTCACGAGGCGGCCGACCAGATCGCCTTTGCCGATGTGATCGTGCTCAACAAGACCGATCTCGTCAGCCCCGGGGAACTCCAGTCGGTCGAGGACCAGATTCGTGCCATCAACCGTTTCGCGCGCATCCATCGCACCGAACGTGCCGGCCTGCCGATCGGCGAGGTGCTCGATCAGGGAGCGTTCGATCTGGAACGGGTGCTGGCAGAGACGCCTGATTTCCTGACCGACGACGAGCACGAGCACGATGACGAGGTGACCTCCGTGAGCTTCGAGCTGGACAAGCCGGTCGATCCCGAGCGGTTCAACGCCTGGATGAGCGTGCTGCTGGCAGAGAAGGGGCCGGATCTCCTGCGCACCAAGGGCATCCTCGATTACGCCGGCGAGGATCGGCGCTTTGCGTTCCAGTCCGTGCACATGATGGCCGACGGCGCCTTCATCGGCCCGTGGAAGGAAGGCGAGCCGAGGAAAAGCCGCCTCGTCTTCATCGGGCGCAATCTCAACCGCCCGCAGCTTCGCCGCGGCTTCGAATCCTGCCAGGCATCCTGAGTGGCAGAGACCGTCACTGACCGCGAACTCCTGGCGGCGCGCGGCGAATCGCGCGTCCTCGAGGCCTTCGTCGTGGAGGCCGCCTTCGAGCGTGCCGGCCGCTTCTGCGCCTTCGCGCTCGGCGACGGTTCGCTCCGCATTGCCGAAGCCGGAGCGGGCGGCGAATGGCGCACACTTCCGGTGCATGGGGGTGCCGTGCTCGCATTGGCGTCGCATGTGTCGGCGGGTGCATTTGTGACCGGCGGTGACGACGGCGCCTTCCGCGTGGTCGAGGCCGAAGGAGAAGTGCGGGATATCGCCCGCTTCGGCTCGCGCTGGGTCGAGCATGTAGCGAGCCACGCGGCTGAGAAGGGATCGGGGCTTCTCGCCGCCACCGTCGGGCGCGCGGTGCATCTGTTCGACGCGGCGGGCAGCAAGCTGAAGACGCTCGAGCACCCGTCGACCGCGACCGGGATCGCTTTCGACCGCAAAGGCAAGCGGATCGGCGTCAGCCACTACAACGGCGCCTCGCTCTGGTTCGTGGCGGCGAAAACCGATTCCCCGCGGATGCTCGAATGGAAAGGCAGCCACATCGCGATCGCGATCCATCCCGAGGGCGACGCCGTGGTCACCGCCCTGCAGGAGAATGCGCTGCATGGCTGGAATCTTTCCGACGGCAAGCACATGCGGATGAGCGGCTATCCGGGGAAGACCGAATCGCTCTCCTTCTCGCGGCGCGGCAGGTGGCTGGCAACCAGCGGGGCGGAGGCGATCGTGGTCTGGCCCTTCTTCGGCGATGGACCGATGGGCAAGCCTCCGCTCGAGCTGGCCGGGATCGACCGCGCTTCCTCGACCCGCGTCGCCTGCCACCCGGAGCATGACGTGGCGGCGGGCGGCTTTTCCGACGGACACGTGGTGGTCGTCGATATCGAATCGGGGCGTGTGCTGCCGGTGGCAGCGGCCGGCCGCGGCGCCGTCTCGGCGCTCGCCTGGAGCCCCGATGGCGCGCGGCTCGCCTTCGGCACCGAACAGGGCTTCGCCGCGATCGTCGATTTTTCGCGCCGGTAAGTCTCAGGGAAACACGCATGGAAAACTTGCAGGCTGACGGGATCCGGCTGCCCGAACTCGGGCTCGGCACCTGGCGTCTGGCGGGCGAAGAGGGGCAGAAAGCGGTCGAGAGTGCGCTCGAACTCGGCTATCGGCATATCGACACCGCCGAGATGTACGGCAACGAAGAGGCAGTCGGCGCCGCCATCGCCGCCGCGGGCGTGCCGCGCAGGGAGATCCATCTCACGACCAAAGTGTGGTGGACGAATCTTGCCCCGCCGGCGATCCGGAGCGCGATCGCGGCCAGCCTCGAAAAGCTCCGCACCGATTACGTCGATCTCTTCCTGATCCATTGGCCGGCCCCGGAGATGGATCTCCCGGCCGCCCTCGGGGCGATGATGCGGCTTCGCGAAGAGGGGCTCGCCAGGGCGATCGGGGTTGCGAATTTTCCGAGAACCCTCCTCAGGACTGCGGTCGAGGAGATCGGTGCGCCGATCGCCTGCGATCAGGTCGAGTATCATGCGTTGCTCGACCAGTCGAAGCTGCTTGCCTATGCGCAGGCGCGGGGGATTCCGATCGTCGCCTATTGCCCGCTCGCGCAGGGCAGGCTTGCGGCAAACGCGACACTTGCCGCGATTGCAGCGAAGCATGGCGCTTCCCCGGCAACAGTGGCGCTGGCCTGGCTGCTCGGCCAGAAGGGCGTGGGCGCGATCCCGAAATCAGCACGCCCGGAGGGCCAGCGGGATAATCTCGCCGCCTGCGATCTTGCGCTCGACACTGAAGATTTGGCGGCGATCGCAGCGCTGCCCAAGAATGTGCGGTGCGTGAACCCCTCCTTCGCCCCGGCCTGGGATCGGCCCGGCTAGCCCGCGATCGCCCGAGGCGGAATCGTCGGAGGGCGTGCATCGGGTCTCAGCGCGGCCTTGCGCTCGCCCTCCGGTTTCCGCTAAAGGCCCGCCTTCCCTGCCGGGGGCGGCGGCATCGCCTCCGGCTATGCCCTTGCCGTCCGGGCTGCCCGCGATGTCGCGGAGTTGCCTCGAGGGCCGATCCAGCCGAAGGGAGTAGCGGATGCCGCTTTACGAATGCGTGCTGATCGCACGCAATGATGCGACGCAGCAGCAGGTCGACGCGCTCGCCGAGCAGATCACCCAGGGCATGGAAGCCCAGGGCGGGGCGGTGAAGAAGCGGGAATATTGGGGCCTCCGCAACCTCGCCTACCGCATCAAGAAGAATCGCAAGGGCCATTACATGCTGCTCGGCCTCGATGCGCCGCCCGCCGCCGTCACCGAGATGGAGCGGCTGCTGCGCCTCAACGAGGACGTGCTGCGCTTCCTCACCATCCGTGTCCCGGCGATCGAGGAAGGACCGTCCGCCATCCTTGCCCGCCGCGGCGATGATCGCGAGCGTGGCTTCCGTGGCCCGAAACCGGCCGGCCGCTTCGATTCCGGGCGGCGCCGCTATGACGACCGCGAGGAATTCCGGGCCCGCCCCGATCGGGACGAAGAGTTCCAACCCGTCGAATCCCAGGGCGAGGAATAGGCGATGTCCGATCCGGCAGAGATCAATCCCGCCGCCCGCCGCGCCGCGGTCGGCGCCCGCCGGCCCTTCTATCGGCGGCGCAAGTCCTGTCCGTTCTCCGGCCCCAATGCGCCGAAGATCGACTACAAGGACGTCCGCCTGCTCTCCCGCTTCCTTTCCGAGCGCGGCAAGATCGTGCCGAGCCGCATCACGGCGGTCTCCGCCAAGCGGCAGCGCGAACTGGCGCTTGCCATCAAGCGGGCGCGCTTCCTCGCCCTTCTGCCTTACGTGGTGAGCTGAGGGAGGCGCCGATGGCCAGTGTCGAGGTGATCCTGCTGCAGCGGGTCGAGAAGCTCGGCCAGATGGGCGACATCGTCAAAGTGAAGCCCGGCTTTGCCCGCAATTACCTGCTGCCGCAGAAGAAGGCGATGCGTGCCAGCAAGGAGAACCGCGAGCATTTCGAGCGAACCCGCGTCGAGCTCGAGGCGCAGAACCTGAAGCGGCGGGAGGAGGCGCAGCGGATCGCCGAGCGCGTGGCCGGCCTCTCGGTGGTGGTGATCCGCCAGGCCGGCGAGGCCGGCAATCTCTATGGGTCGGTCAGCGCGCGCGACATCGCCGAGGCCTGCACCGCCGCCGGGCTGTCGATCGGCCGCCCGCAGGTCCTGCTCGAGCATCCGATCAAGATGCTCGGCCTCACTGCGATCAAGGTGATGCTGCACCCCGAGGTCGTCATCGAGGTCATCGTGAATGTCGCCCGCTCGCAGGAAGAGGCGAAGCGCCAGGAGCGCGGCGAGGCTCCGGGGGCGGAAGCCGGGCCCGGCCCGGAAACCGCCGAGGCGGCCGAGACCCCGGCGGCATAACCGGCCGCGGCTTTGACGCCGCTCGTTCTTCTGGCCATTCTCGCCTCCCACAGGCAGCAACCGGCCCTCTCTGGGGAATGGCCATGCAGCGCGCGCTGGAGAAAATCCTCGATCGGCTCATCGTCGAAGGCCGCCTCACCGTCCGCTGGCCGGACGGCAGGGAAACCACCTACGGCCAGGGCCAGGGCCGCTCGGCGGGTGTGGAGATCAAGAGCCGGGCGAGCATCCGCCGCCTCGTCCTGAACCCCTCGCTCGCTCTCGGCGAGGGCTACATGGCAGGAGAGATCGTCCCGCTCGATGGCAGCCTGTTCGAGCTGCTCGACCTCATCGTCGCCAATGTCATGGCGGGCCCGCACGGCACCCTTGTCATGCGCCTGCGCGCCCGCCTCGGGCGGCTCTTCCGCCGTGTCATGCAGTACAATCCGGCACCGCGCGCCAGGCGGAACGCGGCCCACCACTACGATCTGAACGGCCGGCTCTATAGCCTCTTCCTCGATCGCGACCGGCAATATTCCTGCGCCTATTTCCCGAACGGAGACGAAACGATCGACGCGGCGCAGGCGGCCAAGAAGCGGCACATCGCCGCCAAGCTCCTGTTGACGCGTCCGGGCCTTTCGGTGCTCGACATCGGCAGCGGCTGGGGCGGCCTCGCGCTCACGCTCGCCCGTGAGCACGGCGCGCACGTGCTCGGCATCACGCTTTCCTCCGAGCAGCTCGCCGAATCGCGTGCCCGCGCCAGCGACGCCGGCCTTGCCGGGCAGGTGCGCTTCGAGCTGCAGGACTACCGTTCGCTGGATGCCGGGTTCGACCGCATCGTTTCCGTCGGCATGTTCGAGCATGTCGGCATCAACCACTACCCCTCCTTCTTCGCCACCGTCCGCCGCTGCCTCGCCCCGGATGGCGTCGCACTCCTGCATGCGATCGGCCGCAGCGACGGCCCGGGCGTCACCAACCGCTGGATCGACAGATACATCTTCCCCGGCGGCTATTGCCCGGCCCTCTCCGAAGTGCTGCCGGTGATCGAACGGGCGGGTCTCTGGGTCACCGACATCGAGATCCTGCGCCTGCATTACGCCGAAACGCTGGCCCGCTGGCGGCGCCGTTTCCTGGCCAACCGCGATACCATCGCCGCCCTGATGGACGAGCGCTTCTGCCGGATGTGGGAATTCTATCTCGTCGGCGCCGAGCTTGCCTTCCGCCGCGAGGGCCACATGGTGTTCCAGATTCAGCTTGCCCGCGCGGTCGATACCGTGCCGCTGACCCGCGATTACATCTTCGAGGCCGAGCGCCGCGCCGTGCAGAGCCTCGCCTGAACCGCAGCGCCGGATCGTCCTTCCGGAACCCCGCTCCGGTTGCTGGCGCGAAACGCCGCCGCCGATGCCGCCATCGATCCGAGGGGTTTGCCTCGCTTCGCAGCTTCATGATGCAAGAACCCCCTTTTCCCTCTCCCTCTGGCGAATCCCCATCGCGCATGCGCGATGGGTGCCCGATGCGCCGGGTGAGGGAGCCCGTGTCACCCATGTGTGATTTCGGATCGGAGTCGATTCGCGGTCCCGCCGGCGTTCGAAGCGGGGCGGGGTGCGCGGCACACCAGGAAAAGGCTTCTACAGTACGCCGGGACCGGCGATCGGCGGCGGCAAGGGGGCGTCGGCGGCAGCGGCCATGGCGCGGGCGATCTGCAACTCGGCAAGCGCGGCGTCGCGCGCGGCAACATCCATCTTGTCCACCGCCTCCCAGGCGACATCCGCGGCGTACAGGCGCTCCTCGGCAACGGATTTCGAGAGTTCGCCCGGCTGAAAAACCTGGTCGGCGAGCACGGTACAACGCTCCGGCGTGATCTCCGCGAAGCCGCCGGCAATGAACAGGCTGCCGATCGGCAGAGCACCTTCATAGAGCGTGGCGAAACCGCCGCGCAGGGTGACGATCATCGGCGCGTGCCCAGGCAGCACGCCGAGATCGCCCTCTTCCGCCGGCACCACCACCATCTCGACCGGCCGGGAGATGAGGAGCCTCTCGGGGCTCACGATTTCCAGGGCCACCGGCATCGGCGGCGCCTCAGGCGGCAGCCCGGAGGGATTCGGCCTTCTTCACGACATCCTCGATCGTGCCCACCATGTAGAAGGCGGCCTCGGGAAGATGATCGTATTCGCCGGCGCACACCGCTTTGAAGCTGCGGATGGTTTCGGCCATTGGTACGAAGATGCCGGGAAAACCGGTGAACACCTCGGCGACATGGAAGGGCTGGGAGAGGAAGCGCTGGATCTTCCGCGCCCGCGCCACCACCAGCTTGTCGTCCTCCGAAAGCTCGTCCATGCCAAGAATGGCGATGATGTCCTGCAGCGACTTGTAGGTCTGGAGGATGCGCTGCACTTCGCGCGCCACCGTGTAGTGCTCCTCGCCGACCACGCGCGGATCGAGCGAGCGCGAGGTCGAATCGAGCGGATCGACCGCCGGGTAGATGCCAAGCTCGGCAATCTGCCGCGACAGCACGGTCGTCGCATCGAGATGCGCGAAGGAGGTGGCGGGCGCGGGGTCCGTCAGGTCGTCGGCCGGCACGTAGATCGCCTGCACCGAGGTGATCGAGCCCTTCTTGGTGGAGGTGATCCGCTCCTGCAAGGCGCCCATGTCGGTGGCCAGCGTCGGCTGGTAGCCGACCGCGGAGGGAATGCGCCCGAGCAGCGCGGAAACCTCGGCCCCGGCCTGCGTGAAGCGGAAGATGTTGTCCACGAAGAAGAGCACGTCCTGGCCTTCTTCGTCGCGGAAATATTCCGCGAGCGAAAGGCCCGACAGTCCGACCCGGGCGCGCGCGCCGGGCGGCTCGTTCATCTGGCCATAGACGAGCGCGACCTTGGAACCGGGGCCGTCGAGCTTGATCACGCCGGCCTCGATCATCTCGTGATAGAGATCGTTGCCCTCGCGCGTCCGCTCGCCGACGCCGGCGAACACCGACACGCCACCGTGCGCCTTGGCGATATTGTTGATCAGCTCCTGGATAATCACCGTCTTGCCGACCCCGGCGCCGCCGAAAAGTCCGGTCTTGCCGCCGCGGAGGTACGGCGCGAGCAGATCGACCACCTTGATCCCGGTGACGAGAATTTGCGCTGACGTGGACTGCTCGTCGAAAGGAGGCGCCGGCCGGTGGATCGGGTAGCGCTTGGCGGTCTCGCACGGGCCGCGCTCGTCCACCGGCTCGCCGATCACGTTCAGGATGCGCCCGAGCGTCTCCGGCCCGACCGGAACCGTGATCGGCCCGCCGGTATCGATGACCTCCTGGTGGCGCACGAGTCCGTCGGTGCTGTCCATGGCAATGCAGCGGACGGTTTTTTCACCGAGTTCCTGGGCGACTTCCAGAACCAGGAGCCGCTCGCCGATCTTGGTGTGCAGCGCGTTCTGGATGAACGGCAGGTCGCCTTCGAACTGCACGTCCACGACAGCCCCCAGAACCTGGGTCACGCGTCCGACGATGTTCTTCGCCATATCCGGATCCTTCGTCTCGATACCCTCGCAGATCTCTCACAGGGCTTCGGCGCCGGAGATGATCTCGATCAGTTCCTTGGTGATATTGGCCTGCCGTGTGCGGTTGTAGTTGAGCGTGAGGCGGTTGATCAT
>JASHOF010000035.1 GCA_030041255.1 Acetobacteraceae bacterium | reverse complement strand
AGCGGCCGCGGCGGCGGCCGCGGCGGTGGGCAGCCTGGTGAAGCGGCTTGCGAGCGAGCGCGGCACGGCGGTGCATCGCGGCGGGCCGACGATCGAAGACCTGGTGCGCGAGGAGGTACGTCCGCTCTTGAAGTCCTGGCTCGATGCAAACCTCCCGGCGCTGGTCGAGCGCGTCGTGCGGACGGAGATAGAACGGGTACTGGGCCGCAGCGTTGCCTGAAAGGGCTCTTGCGGAGACATTCGCGGGCGGCCAAACCACCACCCATGCTTGAGAAGACGTACGACCCGGCGGCGATCGAAGCGCCGCGTTACGCCGAATGGGAACGGAGCGGCGCCTTTGCCGCGCATCCCGAGAGCGATGCGGCGCCCTTCACGATCATGATTCCGCCGCCGAACGTGACCGGCAGCCTGCACATGGGCCACGCGCTGACCTTCACCATCCAGGACACCCTGATCCGCTGGCGGCGGATGCAGGGGCGGGATGCGCTCTGGCAGCCCGGCACGGATCATGCCGGAATCGCCACCCAGATGGTGGTGGAGCGGCTGCTGGCAGAGCAGCAATCGAGCCGGGAGAAACTGGGCCGCGCTGCCTTCGTGGAGCGCGTCTGGCGCTGGCGCGAGGAATCGGGTGGCACGATCACGCGCCAGTTGCGCCGGCTGGGTGCTTCGCTCGACTGGCCGCGCGAACGTTTCACGATGGATGAGGGCCTGTCGCGAGCGGTCAGGCGCGTGTTCGTGACGCTGCATCGAGACGGGCTGATCTACCGCGCGCGGCGGCTCGTGAACTGGGATCCGAAATTCCAATCGGCGATTTCCGACCTCGAAGTGGAAAGCCGTGAGACCAATGGGACGCTCTGGTACATCCGCTATCCGCTGGAAGGAACGGACGGGGCGTTCATGACGGTCGCGACGACGCGGCCCGAGACCATGCTGGGCGATGTCGCGGTGGCCGTGCATCCGGAGGATGAACGCTACCGGGGCCTGGTCGGGCGGCGTGCGATACTGCCGCTGGTCGGGCGGCTGCTGCCGATTATTGCCGATGCCTGGTCCGATCCCGCGAAAGGCACCGGAGCGGTGAAGATCACGCCGGCGCACGACTTCAACGATTTCAAGGTGGGTGAGCGGCACGGCCTCCCGATGCCCTCGATGCTCGATCGGCAAGCGCGGATCCGGCTCGACGAGATCGCGCCGAGTTTTGCCGCGGCACCCGGCATTGCCGATCACGAATTCCTGCTGAGCCTTGGCGGAGAGGACCGTTTCAGCGCGCGCGAAGCGATCGTGCAAAAGCTTGCGGCGCTCGGGTTGCTCGAAAAATCCGAGCCGCAACGGCACCAGGTGCCGCACGGAGACCGCTCCGGAGTGCCGATCGAGCCGCTGCTTACCTGGCAATGGTTCTGCAATGCCGTGGAGCTCGCCAGGCCGGCGATGGCGGCGGTGGAGGACGGGCGAACCCGGTTCGTTCCGAAGCAATGGGAGAACACGTTCTTCGCCTGGATGCGCAACCTCGAACCCTGGTGCATCAGCCGCCAGCTCTGGTGGGGCCATCGTATTCCGGCCTGGTACGGCCCGGATGCAACGATTTTCGTTGCCGGGACGGCGGAAGAGGCGGAAGCGGCGGCGGCCTCACATTACGGGAAGACAACGGAACTCCGCCAGGACGAAGACGTGCTCGACACCTGGTTCAGCTCGGCTCTCTGGCCGTTCTCGACCCTGGGGTGGCCTGAGGAAACGCCCGCGCTCGCGCGCTACTATCCGGGCGACGTGCTGGTGACCGGCTTCGACATCATCTTCTTCTGGGTCGCCCGGATGATGATGATGGGACATCATTTCATGCACGATGTGCCCTTCCGCACCGTCTATATCCACGGGCTGGTGCGCGATCCGCGCGGACAGAAGATGTCGAAGTCCAAGGGCAACATCATCGATCCGCTGGCGCTGATCGATCGCTACGGAGCCGATGCGCTGCGTTTTGCGATCGTCCAGCTCACCGGCCCCGGGCGGGACATCAAGCTCGGGCCGGAGCGCGTCGAGGCGGCGCGCAGCTTCATCACCAAAATCTGGAATGCGGCGCGCTTCTGCGAAATGAACGGGGTCCGGCCGGATCCGGACTTCCGGCCGGAGGCAGCGCGGCTTCCGCTCTGCCGCTGGGCGATGGATGCCCTCAATCGCGCGATCGGCGAGGCGACTGCCGCGCTCGAGGCATTCCGCTTCGATGAATACGGCGCCGTCTGTCACCGCTTCGCCTGGCATCAGTTCTGCGACTGGTTCGTCGAGCTCGCCAAGCCGGTGCTCGCCGCCGGCGGGGCGGAGGCAGCGGAAGTGCGTGCCACCGCCGCGCATGTGCTCGGGCAGCTTCTCTCCCTGCTGCACCCGGCGATCCCCTTCGTGAGCGAAGAGTTGTGGGACCGACTTGGTTACGGCCCCTCCGGCAGCCTGATCCGGGCCGCCTGGCCGGCGCCGTCGCGGATTGCGGATGCGGAAGCGGCGCGGAAAGAGCTGGACTGGGTGGTGCGGCTGATCGGCGACATTCGCGCTGTGCGTGCCGAGATGAATGTGCCGCCGGCGATCCTGGTGCCGATCCTGCTCAGGGATGCGCTGCCCGCAACGCTGGCGCGGGCCCGGCGGTGGCAGGAGGCGATCGGCCGGCTGGCCCGCATCTCGGAAATCCGCCCGCTCGATGGCGAGATGCCGCGCGGCGTGGCACAGGCGATGGTGGATGAGGCGACGGTGATTCTACCGCTGGCGGAAATCGTCGATCTCGCAGCCGAACGCACGCGGCTCGACCGCGAGCGCGGGAAGGTGGGGCGGGAAGCCGAACGGCTCAAACAGAAGCTTGCCGACGCGGCCTTCGTCAGCCGCGCGCCGGAAGAGGTGGTCGAAGAGAATCGCGAGCGTCTCACGGCGGCGGAGGCCGAGCTGGCACGTCTCGAGGCCGCGCTCCGGCGCATTGCCTGACGTTCATTGTCACCCCGGGGAGGGAGGAAAGGCTGATGCTGCAGAAACGCTGGGACAAGTCGCGGCTGCCTTCGCGGCACGTGACGGAGGGGCCGGAGCGGGCGCCGCACCGCAGCTATTATTACGCGATGGGTATGACCGAGGCCGAGATCCACCAGCCCCTGGTCGGTGTCGCAACCTGCTGGAACGAGGCAGCGCCCTGCAATATCGCGCTCTCGCGCCAGGCCCAGTCGGCCAAGAAGGGGGTGGCGGAGGCGGGCGGCAGCCCGCGCGAGTTCACCACCATCACGGTGACCGACGGCATCGCGATGGGGCACCAGGGGATGAAATCCTCGCTCGTCTCGCGCGATCTGATTGCCGATTCGATCGAGCTCACGATGCGCGGGCATTGCTATGACGCGCTGGTCGGGCTGGCCGGTTGCGACAAGTCGCTGCCCGGCATGATGATGGCGATGCTGCGCCTCGATATCCCGAGCGTGTTCATGTACGGCGGCTCGATTCTGCCCGGCCGCTTCCATGACCGGGACGTGACGGTGGTCGATGTGTTCGAGGCGGTCGGGCAGCACGCGGCGGGAAGGATGAGCGAGGCTGAGCTGCATGCACTCGAGTGCGTGGCCTGCCCCTCTGCCGGGGCCTGCGGCGGGCAGTTCACCGCCAACACGATGGCGATGGTGAGCGAGGCGCTCGGCCTGGCGCTGCCGGGCTCGGCCGGCGCGCCGGCACCCTATGAAGATCGCGACCGGTATGCAGTGGAATCCGGCCGCGCGGTGATGAGCTTGCTGGAAAGCCGCGTTCGGCCGCGCGACATCGTAACGCGGCGTGCGCTCGAGAACGCAGCGGTGGTGGTCGGGGCCACCGGCGGTTCGACCAATGCCGGGCTGCACTTGCCGGCGATCGCGCACGAGGCGGGCATCCGCTTCACGCTCGACGACGTGGTCGGCATCATGCGGCGCACGCCCTATATCGCCGATCTCAAGCCGGCCGGGAAATACGTGGCCTTCGACATTCATCGCATCGGCGGGGTGCCGGTGATCCTGAAGGCGCTTCTCGATGCCGGGCTCCTGCATGGCGATTGCCTGACCGTGACCGGCCGTACGATGGCCGAGAACCTGAAGGATGTGGTGTTCCCGACCGACCAGGACGTGGTCCATCCGGTCTCGCACGCGATTTCGAAAACCGGCGGCGTGGTGGGGCTGAAAGGGAATCTCGCGAGCGAGGGCGCGATCGTGAAGATCACCGGCCTCGCCTCGCTTCGCTTCGAAGGCACCGCACTCTGCTTCGACTG
The DNA here is from genome assembly GCA_030041255.1 of Acetobacteraceae bacterium. Classification (GTDB taxonomy): domain Bacteria; phylum Pseudomonadota; class Alphaproteobacteria; order Acetobacterales; family Acetobacteraceae; genus JAKAWQ01. Next base: position 14,741 of record JASHOF010000035.1, on the reverse strand, counting down.
CGAGGAGGATGCGTTCCGCGCCGTGCAGGCGCGCGCCTACAAGCCGGGCGACGTGATCGTGATCCGCTATGAAGGGCCGAAGGGCGGGCCTGGCATGCGCGAGATGCTTTCGACCACGAGCGCGATCTACGGCCATGGGATGGGTGGGCAGGTGGCGCTGGTCACCGACGGCCGTTTTTCCGGCGGCACGCGCGGCTTCTGCGTCGGCCATATCGGTCCCGAGGCGGCCGTGGGCGGCGCGATCGCGCTGCTCAGGAACGGCGATCGGATCGTCATCGATGCCGAGCAGGGCAGGATCGACGTTGCCCTGACCGATGCGGAACTGGCAGCGCGTCGTGCCGCCTGGCAGCCGCGCCAGACCGACTATCAGAGCGGCGCGTTATGGAAATACGTCCAGCTCGTCGGGCCCGCCGCGCTCGGCGCAGTGACGCATCCGGGTGCCGCGGCCGAGACGCATCGCTACGCGGATATCTGACCGTGAACGAGCGCTCGCGTGGCAGGCGCGTCGGAGCGACGAATGCGGGCTAATCTGCCGCAGCCAGGTCCGGTGGTTCCGGCAGCAATTCCCCTGGGCCGCCCCTGCACTGCTCGATCGCATCCTTGAGCGTGGTGTGGTCGAGGGTCCTGGAGATCGCCTCGCGAACCCGGCGCATCACCTGGCGAATCTCGCACTGCGCCTCGTCGGGGCAGTCGGCGCAGCGCTGATAAAAATTGACGCTGGTGCAAGGGGTCGGGGCAAGCGGCCCGTCCATCAGCCGGATGACCTGGCCGAAGGTGATCACATCCGCCGGCTTGGCCAGGGCGTAGCCGCCGCCTCGCCCGCGGCGGCTGCGCACGATTCCATGACGCTTGAGCTCGAGCAGGATGGCCTCGAGAAACTTCTTCGGCAGATGTTCGCGCTCGGCGATGTCAGCGATCAGGAGGACATCCGAGTCCTCCTCGCGGGCCAACGCGAGCAGTGCGCGCAGAGCGTATTTACACTTCTGGGTGAGCAACGATCGATCCTCGCATGCGCGGCCGACGAATGGCTTCTTCCTCGAGAAGCGCGATCTGCCGGATTGGGCAGAATCGGTTGGCCGCGGAACCCGCTCTGTATAGTCAGTCTATCTGGTTTTACAAGATATAGGCCTTGAGAGCCGCCGCCGGCGCTCGATCGTGTCCCATTGGGTGGTGTAAGAGCGGCGCTGGGCGTCGCGCTCTCCGGCAGGGTCGGCCAGGTGGTCAGGCTGCCGCGACGGGCCTTTGCGATGGCCGGACCGCCGAGATTGGTCTCCGGGAAGCGTGACCGTCCCAGCAACCGCCGGCACGGCGCGGTCTTGCGGCGCACGATGCTGACACTGCTTGGCGAGCAGTACTGCGATTTCGGGCCAACGCCGGCCGCGCAGGAGGTCGCCGCGCGGTACGGGTTGCGGCCCTGGATCGACCCGCGCTACCGCCTGCCCTCGATGCGTCCCTGACCCGGCAAGGCGGGTGCTACCCGCGCGACCGCGAGGCGGGCCGATCGGAGCCTTTCCCAAGCCAATCGAGCGGTGACGACAAGGAAGCGCCGCGGGGAATATCCATGCGCGGCTGAAGAAGATTTCCGCGACCTCCGTCATTGCCTGCCTCTGGGTGCGAACCGGAGCCAGAGATCATGCTCGGGCGTCCATCCCCTGCCGCCGGCAGGGGGTGACGGATACGGTCCGTTTACGAAATCCTGGTAGCCCCCCGTTTTGTCGTCATCCTGAGCGGGGTGGAGCGAACATGCTGCGCCACGGACTCGGCGGCCTCATCGATCGCGGCCGGCAGTTCCTGCAGCGAACCATGCAAGCCGCCTCCGTTCCTTTCGAAACGCCGGCGCTGCGCTTCGCCCGGGTGCGCGAGGACGAGCGCCACCATCTGGTTGCGCTGCTGCGCGACTTTGCCGACAACGGTTCGGTGCTCGTGGTGCCGTGGAACGCGCTGCCGAAAGTGGTGGCCATGTCGGCACGCGATGCGGCGCTGCACACGGCCATCGCCGAAGCCAAAGCCGTCACGCCGGACGCGATCCGCTCCGTGATGACAAGCCTGGCCGCTTCCGGGGCCCTGGGAGCCGAAGCGAAGGCGCGCCAGGCCGCCAAGGCCCTGCCGGAAGCGGCCTATCACCTGCATGCCCTGGCGAGCGACGTCTCATCCGTGATCGACGTCTCGCGCACCGTGCTGCACGCGATCGACGGCGCGCTCGAAGATATACGCGCCACCATACGCGGCGGCGAGGCCGAGTTCCTGCTCATCCGCCGGGCCATCGACCGCCTTTCCTGGACGCTCGACGGCTGGCCGGCCATCGTCGACACCGGGCGGGAGATTCTGGCCGGGCCGGCGGGGGAGGCGGTGGACAGGCTGCTTCTGCTGCGCCGGCTGCTGCCTTCGATGCCGGAGCGCGACGAATTCTCCGTCCCCGGCCTGGCGACGCCGGCGCTTCGCAAGCTCCTCTCGTGAGACAGGTTGCTCCGCCCGCCGCTCGAGCCTCTTGCCGGCACAGCGCCCTGGCTCACCGCAGCCCGGACTGCCGCCGCGGCAGGCAACCCAATCGGTCGCTATCGACCCATGCCTCTCATGCGAGCGGTTTGGCGAGCGCCTCCAGAGCGGACATTGCCGCGGCCGCTCCGCTGGCCCGGATTGGGCAGAACGCGGACCGTCCCCGGATCGGGCCGCGCGCAGCCACCGATCAAGCGGGAATGGTGATGTCCGACACCGCAAAGAACTTCCACCCTTCAGGAGTGCGGGTCAGGGCATAAAGGGCTGAGACCGTCTCTATTGGCGAGCCGTCTGCCCGCACGCGTGTCGCTTGCCGCAAGATCAGATGCGCCTTGTCGGCAGAAGCACATATCACCTCGTACGAAAAGTCCTTCGTGTCGTGCCACTGCTTGGCGGCCTTTAGTGCAGCCGGCTGGACGGGAAATGAATCGACCAGAGTGGTCTTGCCATCTCCGATATAGGCAAGCGGATATTGAACGAGCCGGTCGAGCGCCCGGACGTCGTTGGCGCGGAATGCGGTAAGATAAGCCGTGTAGACAGCAAGCACCTCATCGCGAATGCCTTCATCCACGGCCACGCCTTCCCCCTTCGAGCTTCCGAGCGATCAATCTGGTGGAATCCGCCCTCTCTTGTCGAGCGCCAAGACATTGACGAGTACGACCAGGGAGGCATCGAGAGCGATCTGGCGTTCGATCGGAAAGGTGGGGGGGCCAGCGGGTACAGCAGGAGCATGACAGGCTCCGCACCTTCTGCACCGGCGTGTCCAGAACTCAAGATATATGAGACGACACCGTTGTGGTTAACGGCAGTTTCGGCGGTGCGCAGACGCGGGATTCCGGGGTATCCCGTTTGTGCTATAGTATCCAAATGCAGACCGTTGACAGCGACCATAGCCGCCTCAACGAGCGGAGCCTTGCGATGCACCGCCTTGTCGCACGCAAGCTGCGCGCCGACCCCGCCCTGCTCGACAAGGCGCGACAGAACGTGCGCCGCTGGCAGGAGCAAGACGGCAGCCCGAGGTTGGCGCTTGCCGAGTGGGAGCAGATTTTGCACGGCTCGCCCCGGGAGGTAGCGAACTTTATTACCGAGCGTTCCGAACGCGCCACGCGCTTGCGCCAATCAAGCCCGTTCGCCGGCATGCTAAGCGAGGAAGAGCGCAAGGTCATTTATGAATCGTATTCAAATCGAACATATCATCCGCACCGCCAGCCAAATCTCGGATGATGCCGAGATCGTGGTTGTCGGCAGCCAGGCCGAGGCGCGCGGACAGCACATGCGCCGACCGCCGAAGCTCACCTCTCACCAGCAGAAAGAAGCACGGCGGCAGCGGGCGGAAGGTGCCACGCTCAAGGAACTGGCAAAGAGCTACAACGTCGGCCGCGCGATGATTTCACGGCTTGTACCGTGACTGGGCAGACCGAAAGTACAGAATTGCTCATGCGCCGCCTCTCAGGCGCTCTTGTGTCTTGGCTGACATTTCAGCAAGCTGCAAAACGTTCGATAATGTATGACGAGTTTTATATGTACACGCCCATATTCGAGTTGGCGTCGGCGCGACAGTGGAAGGCAATACCGCAATTCTCTCCCGAAACTGACAACGGCACGTCGCAACGATTCGACTTTGTCTTTTTTAGGGCGACTCCCAGGCGTCATGGTAGTGACGGCAGAGTTGCTGCACTCGAAGTGTCTTATATCTCATGGAAGAAGAAGAGTTGGAAGGCGAACAAAATCGATAACGACGAGGAGAAACTTAGAAATCTCGAAACGAAAGACTTTAAGGGCGGTCGGTACGGCCCTATCAAGCGATACGTCATGATAGCGGGGAAAGAAAACGATCTTGAACAATACTGCAAAAAACACTACTGTAAGGCAATGCCTGTGTTAGGGGGATCGCAGAAACGCATTGGCTGGATTCATCGTTCTTCTATAAAATTCAGAGCCCCTGACGACGACAAGGGCCACATTTCGACGTGCTGGTGTGTGATGGTATTGCATGTTCCCAAACGACAGCGCGGCTGACTTTCCATAAAGCGGATTCCGCGATGGCCGACTGTTCGCCCCACTGGTAGTGACGGTGCCCCGATCCTTCATCCTGGAGCAAAAGGAAATCGCAATGCTCGAATCGCAGCGCGCGCTGTTCGATATGCCGCGCGAGGTCTGCTACATGAACGCAGCGGCCTGGGGGCCATTGCCGCGGAAAAGCCAGGAGGCGGGACGCGCGGGCGTGGCACGCAAGGGCCAGCCATGGACGCTCGACCCCCATCTTCCGGCCCAGCAATTCGCGCGTGCGAGAAAGGCGGCCGCCGCGCTGATCGGCGCCGAGGCGGAGGACATCGCGCTGATCTCCTCGGTCAGCTACGGCGTTGCCACCGCGGCGAAGCTGATCGCCGTGCCGGCAGGCACGCGCGTGCTTCTGCTCGAAGACGACCATTCCTCGCCGGTGCTGGAATGGATGACGCGCGCCGACGAAGGGACCTTCGCGCTCGACGTGGTGCACCGCCCCGCGGACGGAGACTGGACTACCGCCATGCTCGAGGCGATCGCGCGGCCCGCTGCTCCCCCCCTCTCGCTCGCCTCGATCTCCTGCGTGCACTGGTCGGATGGCGGCATCGTCGATCTCGTCCGCGTCGGCCCCGCACTCCGCGCCGCAGGCGCCGCGTTGCTCGTCGATGCCACGCACGCGGTCGGCGCCATGCCGCTCGACGTCAAGACGCTCGACCCCGATTTCCTCGTCTTCCCCACCTACAAGTGGGTGCTCGGGCCGTACGGCCGCGCCTTCCTCTACGTCGCGAAGCGCCGGCAGAACGGCGTGCCGCTCGAGCAGACATCCTATGGCAGGCAGGGAGTCAATGCCGAGCAGACGACCTATCTCGCCGACACAAGCTTCGTCTCAGGTGCGCGCCGCTTCGACATGGGCGAGCGCGATCATTTCATCTCGATCGAGATGGCCTCGGTCGGCATGGAAATGGTGGCTGAATGGGGCACCGATGCGATCTCGGAGCGGCTTGCCTGGCTCACGGAACGCCTCGCCGTTGGGCTCGGCAATCTCGGAATCCGGCTGCCGGAGCGGCACCTCCGCGCGCCGCACATCCTGAGCCTCGCCTTTCCGCGGGGCATGCCGGAGGGGCTGGTGGCGCGGCTTGCGGCGGCGAACGTGCATGTCGCCGGAAGGCTCGGCCGGATGCGCATCAGCCCGCATGTCTATAACGACGAACAGGACATCGAGGCGTTCGTCTCCGCCTTCAGGAGCCTTACGCCTTGAGGGCCTGGACGATCTCCTCGGTCATCTTCTTCGCATCCCCGAACAGCATCATCGTGTTGGGGCGGAAGAAGAGTTCATTTTCCACCCCCGCGTAGCCCGAGGCCATCGAGCGCTTGACGAACAGCACCGTCTTCGCCTTCTCGACCTCGAGAATCGGCATGCCGTAGATCGGGGATTTCGAATCGGTCTTGGCGGCGGGATTGGTCACGTCGTTGGCGCCGATCACGTAGGCGACATCGGCGGTTGCGAACTCGTTGTTGATCTCCTCGAGCTCGAACACCTCGTCATACGGCACGCTGGCCTCTGCCAGCAGCACGTTCATGTGCCCCGGCATGCGGCCGGCGACCGGGTGGATCGCGTATTTCACCTCCACCCCCTCGGCCTTCAGCGTATCGGCCATCTCGCGCAGCGCGTGCTGTGCCTGCGCGACCGCCATGCCGTAGCCCGGCACCACGATCACTTTGCCGGCGTTCTTGAGGATGAAGGCGGCATCGTCCGCATTGCCGCTTTTTACCGTGCGCTCGGTCGCCTCGCCGCGGCCGGCGGCCGCACCCTCGGAGCCGAAGCCCCCCAGCAGCACGTTGATAATGCTGCGGTTCATCCCCTTGCACATGATGTAGGAGAGGATGGCACCCGAGGCGCCGACCAGGGAGCCCGGCACGATCAGGCCGATATCGCCGAGCGTGAAGCCGATTCCCGCCGCCGCCCAGCCGGAATAGCTGTTCAGCATCGAGACCACGACCGGCATGTCCGCCCCGCCGATCGGGATGATGATGAGAAACCCGAGCGCGAAGGAGAAGAAAGCGATCGGCCAGAAGAAGCCCGGGCTGCCGCCGGTGATGACGAAACCGATGATCAGGAGCACGATCAGGATGGCGATGCCGAGATTGAGCTTGTGCTGGCCTTGGAAGGAGATCGGCGCCCCGCTCATCAGCGCCTGCAACTTCGAGAAGGCGATGACCGAGCCTGAGAAGGTGACGGCGCCGATGGCGAGCCCGATCGCCATCTCGATGCGGCTTTCGAGATGCAGGTTACCCGGCTGGCCGATGCCGAAGGCAGCCGGCGCATAGAGCGCCGCGGCGGCCACGCAGACGGCAGCGAGCCCGACCAGGGAGTGGAAGGCGGCGACGAGCTGCGGCAGGGCCGTCATCCGGATGCGCGAGGCGATGAAAGCGCCGATCGATCCGCCGATGACGATGCCGAGCACGATCAGCCCGTAGCCGCCCGCGGCGAGCCCCGGCTGCGCCGCCGTGGTGAGGATGGCGATCGCCATGCCGGCGATGCCGAGCAGGTTGCCGCGGCGCGCCGTTTCCGGATGCGACAGGCCGCGCAGCGCCAGGATGAAGAGAACCGCCGCCAGCAGATAGGCGAGCGCCGAAAAGGACTGCGACATGGCGCTACTTCTTCCTGAACATCTGCAGCATGCGCTGCGTGACCAGGAAGCCGCCGAAGATGTTGACGCTGGAGAGCACCACCGCGATGAAGCCGAAGCCCGCGGAAACCCCGGTCAGGGCGAAGCCGGCAGCCAGCATGGCGCCGACGATGATGACCGAGCTGATCGCATTGGTGAGCGACATGAGCGGCGAATGCAGCGCCGGCGTCACGTTCCAGACCACATAATAGCCGACGAAGACAGCCAGCACGAACGTTGCGAAGAGGAAGATGAAGGGCGCTTCCGCGCCCGCCGCCGGCGGATGGCTGGCCGCGAGCGCATGCGCGTGCATGGCAAGCGCGCGCGCGCTGTTGGCGAGACGCTCCGCTTCTCTTGCGATGTCCTCGGGATTCATGGTTCGTCTCCGCGATCAGGCCGCTTGTGCGGGCAGGAACTGCGGATGCACCACAGCCCCGCCCCGCGTCAGGGTCACACCCTTGATGATGTCGTCGTCGGCCGGGAGCCTCGGCGCCTTCGCCTCCTGGTCCCAGAAGGCGGTGAGGAAGGTCAGGAGATTGCGTGCATAGAGGCTGCTCGCAGCCACCGGAATCCGGCCCGGCCAGTTACGCCAGCCGAGGATCACGACACCGTTCGGGCTCACCGTGCGTTCGCCCGGAACCGTCAGCGCGCAGTTGCCGCCCGCATCGGCGGCGATATCGACGATCACGCTGCCGGCCCGCATCGAGGCGACCATCGCCGCATCGACGAGCGTCGGCGCCTTGCGCCCCATCACCAGCGCGGTCGTGATGATGACATCCTGTTTCGCCACCGTGCTCGCCATCAGCTCGGCCTGCTTCCGCCGATAGGCTTCGCTCATCTCCTTCGCGTAGCCGCCGCTGGTCTGGGCACTCTTCGTTTCCTCGTCTTCCACGCCAATGAATGTCGCGCCCAGGGACTTGATTTCCTCCTTCGCCGCCGGCCTGACATCGGTTGCCGAGACGATCGCGCCAAGGCGCCGTGCGGTTGCGATCGCCTGCAAGCCGGCGACGCCCGCGCCGAGCACGAAGAGGCGTGCAGGCGGCACCGTTCCGGCAGCCGTCATCATCATCGGGAAGGCGCGCTGGAACGCGCCGGCCGCCTCGATCACCGCGCGGTAGCCGGCGAGGTTCGCCTGGCTCGACAGCACGTCCATCGCCTGCGCGCGGGTGATGCGCGGCAGAAGCTCGAGCGCGCAGGCGTCGATCCCGGCGGCGGCCAGCTCGGCCGGCAGCCCCGGCTCTGCATGCACGCCGGAGATGCCGACCAGAAGGGCGCCGCGCGGGATTTGAGCGCGCAATTCTGCCTCTGGCATCATGACGGTGAAGACGATCCCGGCGCCCGCGAGCGCCGCCGCCGCGTCGGGCGCGAGTTCGGCGCCGGCCGCCGCGAAATCGCCATCCGCCATGTTCGCCCCTGCCCCGGCCCCGCTTTCCACCGCGACGGTGAGGCCAAGGGCGGCGAGCTTCTTCACCGTATCGGGCGTGGCGGCGACACGGGTTTCACCCGCGCGCCGCTCTTTCAGCACGGCCAGGCGCATGCGCGGGGCCCTCTCTCAAGCGATGTTTCGTACCATGGCCGAGCCCGCCCGGCCGAAGCAAGGGGGCCGGCACGATCCGCCGGCCCGTTGGCTTGCAGCGCCACTCAGGACGTCTTTCCCACGTGTGCCACCTGCAACGCGTTGGTGGTGCCGGAGCGGCCGAAGGGAATGCCCGCCGTGACGACGATCTCCTCCCCGTCCGCGGCAAATCCCTCCTGCCTCGCGATCTCGGAGGCGCGGCGGATGGTATCGGTCAGGCTCGTCACTTCGGGTGTCACCACGGCATGGACACCCCAGGCCACGGCGAGCTTGCGGGCGGTGCCGAGTTCGGGCGTGAGGCCAAGTGCCGGGCACTGGGGCCGCTCGCGCGCCACCCTGAGCGCGGTTGCACCCGAGGCAGTGAAGGCCGCGATCGCGCGCGCGCCGATCGTCTCCGCCACCTGGCGGGCAGCGGCGGCGATCGCATCGGCGGAGGAGTGTTCCGGTTCCGGGCGGGACGCCGCCATGATCGCCCGCCAGCCGGGATCCTGTTCCACCCGCGCCACGATCCGGTCCATGATGTTGACCGCTTCGGCCGGGTACTGCCCGGCCGCCGTCTCGGCCGAGAGCATCACCGCATCCGCCCCGTCGAAGACGGCGGTCGCCACGTCGGAAGCCTCGGCCCGGGTCGGCGCCGGGGCGGCGATCATGCTTTCCAGCATCTGCGTCGCCACCACCACCGGCTTGCCGTTCTGGCGCGCCATGCGGACGATCCGCTTCTGCGCCAGCGGTACTTCCTCCGGCGGCAGCTCGACGCCGAGATCCCCGCGCGCCACCATCACCGCATCCGAGAGGCGCACGATCTCCTCGAGGTGCTCGAGTGCCTGCGGTTTTTCCATTTTCGTCATCACCCAGGCACGGCCTTCGATCAGCCGTTTCGCCTCGACCACATCCTCGGGACGCTGCACGAACGAAAGCCCGATGTAATCGACACCCTGTGCGAGCGCGAAGACCAGGTCCTCGCGATCCTTCTCGGTGAGGGCCGGGATCGGCAGCACGATGTCGGGCACATTGACACCTTTGCGGTCCGAGAGCGGCCCGCCCACCAGCACCTCCGTCTCGAGATGGTCGGCCCGCTTGCGCGTCACCCGGAGGCGGAGCTTGCCGTCGTCGAGCAGAAGCGTGGTGCCGATTCCGGCCGCGGCGATGATCTCGGGGTGGGGCAGCGCCACGCGGGTTGCACTGCCGGGCGTGGGGTCGAGGTCCAGGCGGAATGCCTGGCCGCTCTGCAAGTGCACGCGGCCGGCCCGGAACTGGCCGACCCGGAGCTTCGGACCCTGCACGTCGGCCAGGATGCCGATCGGATGCTCAAAGCGTGCCTCGATCTCGCGGATGATGCGGATCCGCTCCGCATGGTCCGCATGCGTGCCGTGGGAAAAATTCAGCCGGAAGACGTCCGTGCCAATCTGGAACAGGCGGGTCAGCATCTCCGCTGTCGAACTGGCCGGCCCGATCGTCGCCAGGATCTTGGTGCGCCGGCGCCGGCGCAGTTTTTGACGCACGGGCATGTCTTCTCCCTCGTGTTCTCCGACCGCCGGCCGGCCGAGTATGGCGAAGCCGGAGCCGGCACGCCATGTTCGGACCGATCGCCGGAACAAGGAGACCCTGATGCCCGCCACACCGATCGACCCCGCCACCCGGACCGAGCTCGAGGCCGCCGCCTTCCGCCGCCTCGTCGCGCATTTGCGCGAGCGTACGGACGTGCAGAATATCGACCTGATGAACCTCGCCGGGTTCTGCCGCAACTGCCTCTCGCGCTGGTACCGCGAGGCCGCAGAATCCCGTGGCCTTGCCCTCCCGGACTCGGAGGCGCGCCACGTCATCTACGGCATGCCTTACAAGGACTGGCAGGCGCAGTATCAGAAGGAGGCGAATCCCGGCCACTGAGTCCGGTTGGCCAATCAGCCGATCGGCGGACCGGCCACCAGGTTCCGCCATTCCGCGAAGGTGCCGCCGGCGTCGCGGGCGATGTACCAGGCCTGAAACCTGACCTTCGGATGGCGGAGCAGAAGCTCGCGCTTCAGCTCCGTCGCATCCTTCACGTGCTGCTCGAGTTCGCGCTTCGGGTCGTCCAGGATGTCACGCCCGTAAGCGATGCCGAGCGCGCCGCAGTTGGAATGATCGACCACGATCAGGTTCTCGATCTGGTGCAGCTCGATGGAGGCACCGAAATTGTCCCAGAAGGTCTCGCCCCAGGCTTTCGGAAAGGCGGACGCGACCACGCCCACGGCGGCCCCGGCGATCGTGAACTGGCTGTAAAGGCCGAGCAGGCTCCTGGTGTGGCTCTCCGCGACGACCTGGTTCATCCAGGCGGCAATCGGCGCCTGGATGCGCGGATCGACGCAGGAAAGCAGCATCGCCTTGTAGGGCGAGGGCTTGGCGGCGCGTGCCGGACGGGGCGCAGCGCCGAGAGCAGCCCCGGCGAGGATCAGGCCACCGAGCAAGCCTCGCCGAGCCAAATCCGGACCGGCCGGCAGCGAGGACCTTGTGCAGCCGCAAAGCGCGGTTCCATGGGCTGACGCCATCGGCTTCCTCCATCGGTTGTGAAATTGATGACCACGCAACCACGCACGCTATTCATGCCGGTTGCCCGGCGCAAGCGTGCCCGGCCAGAAACCGTTCGTCCGTCTCGAGAGCGTCCGCCCGTGCCCGGAGCGGAGCCAGGGCCGCGCGGATGCCGAAGGCCCCGGGCAACGAACCGCGCGGGAACAGCCTGGTCACGTGTCCCATCTTGCGCCCGGGCCGAGCCTCGGCCTTGCCGTAGAGATGCGGGATGAGGCCGGGGCTGGCGAGGATTTCGCCCCAGAGAGAGGCTTCCTCGGGCCCGACGAGGTTCTTCATCACCGCGTCCGAATGCCGCCTGGCTTCCGGCAACGGCAGGCCGGCAACCGCGCGGACGAACAGCTCGAACTGGCTTGCCGGGCAGGCATCGATCGTCCAGTGCCCGGAATTGTGGGGCCTCGGCGCAATTTCGTTGGCCAGCACGCGCCCATTGCCGTCGACGAACATCTCGACCGCGATCAGGCCGACGAGATCGAGGGCTGCTGCCACGCGGAGTGCGATCTGGCGCGTCGTGGCCGCGATCTCGGAGCCGACCGGCGCCGGGGCCAGGGTGAGATCGAGGATCTGCTCGTGATGGCGGTTTTCGACCGCATCGAACGCGACCGCCTGGCCGTCCGCGCCGCGCGCGGCGATCACGCTGATCTCGCAGGCGAAATCGACGAAGCCTTCCAGGATCAGCGGCTTCGGCGCCAGCGCCGTGAAAGCCGGCCCGAGATCGGCCCGCTCGCGGAGCAGCTTCTGGCCTTTGCCGTCGTAACCGAGGCGGGTGGTTTTCAGAACCGCGGGGAGGCCGATGGCGCCGACCGCCGCGGCCAGGTCCGCCGGCGTGACCACTTTCCGCCAGGGCGCGGTCGGCACGCCAGCCCCGTTCAGGAAGGACTTCTCGGCGATCCGGTCCTGGCTCACGCGGAGAACCGCCGGCGCCGGCCGCACCGGTCTGAGCGCCGCCAGGAGATCGAGTCCCCCGGCGCTGACATTTTCGAACTCGAACGTCACCACCTCGACCCGGGATGCAAAATCGGCCAGGGCCGAGGGGTCTTCGTATTCGCCGAGCGTCACCGCCGCCGCCACCTGGGCGGCCGGGCTCTCCTCCTCCGGGGTCAGGACGTGGCAGCGATAGCCGAGCCTGGCGGCGGCCAGCGCCGTCATCCGCCCGAGCTGGCCGCCGCCGACGATGCCGATCGTGGCATTGGGTGGCAGCGGAAAGGCTGCCCGGCTCATGGCTCCGGCGCCACGGTCGCCGGATCATCCTCGGGCACTTCCGGTACGGAAGCCGTCTGCACCGCCCGCCAGGCATCGAGCCGCCCCGCCAGGGCAGGGTCGGCGAGTGCCAGGATGGCGACTGCGAGGAGCGCCGCATTGACCGCGCCCGCGCGCCCGATCGCCAGCGTGCCGACCGGGACGCCGGGCGGCATCTGGACGATCGAAAGCAGGCTGTCCATGCCCTTGAGCGCCGCGCTCTCGACCGGCACGCCGAGCACCGGCAGCGCCGTGAAGGCGGCGCACATGCCGGGCAGATGCGCCGCGCCGCCGGCGCCGGCGATGATCACCTGGATGCCGCGCCCGCGCGCCGCCCGCGCGTATGCCGCAAGCCGCTCCGGCGTCCGATGGGCGGAGACGATCCGGGTCTCGAACGGCACCGCCAGTTGATCGAGGATCGCCGCCGCGTGGCACAGAGTCGGCCAGTCGGAACGGCTGCCCATGATGATGCCGACGCTCATGGCGGGTCAGGCGATGCTGTCCGGGATCAGCCGGCTCTCCAGGCGCGAGATCTCATCCTTGAGCAGCAGCTTCCGCTTCTTGAGCCGCTGGAGGTGGAGCTGATCGCAGGCTGCCTCGGCGGAGAGGCGCGCGATCACCGTATCGAGGTCGCGGTGTTCGCTGCGCAACTCATGCAGCCGCCGCAAGAGCGAGTCATGGTCGTTCAGCATGGCCTGTGCATACCACGCGGACGCCGCCATTGCAGCGATTCCCATGGCTCCTGGCAGGCGGCTTTGCTAGTGTCCTGCCCCCTTTCGTTTGCTGCCGCCGGCAGCAAACGAAAGGGGATCAGCAGGCCACTGAAAATAAAGAGGTGTGTGCCGACCGCTAGGGTGCATCCTACGGTATCAAGCGTTGGAGTCGGCACACTAGGCTTCTCCACCCGCCGGGGTGCCTTGCCGAGTGGCGGGGTCGGCCGAATGGAAGGGCTCTCGATGAGTGTGCAGTCCCGGCTTTCCGCCCTGAAAGAGCGCCACGCCAGCCTCGAGATGCGGATCGCCGAGGAGGATCAACGACCCCGCCCGGACAGCGAGACCCTGGGCCGGCTCAAGCGGGAAAAGCTGCGCGTCAAGGAGGAGATGGAGCGCCTGAGGAACCAGGAGGAGGGGAGCACGGACTAGCCGGCCAGCCGGCCCTCCTTCGGTGCAGGGCGCCTGTTGGTCAGGCCGCTTCCTCGGTCTCGGGAGGGGGTGGAGGCGGCACTGCCTGGCCTTCGCGCGCCAGCCGCTCGTTCGCCGCTTCGACCGCCGCATTCAGATCGCCCTGGCTGCAAAGCCCGAGGAAAACCGGATCCCGCGGCTTGATGTTGGCGCTGTTCCAGTGCGTCCGGCTCCGCACTTTCTGGATCGTCTCCTTGGTGGTGCCGAGGAGCTTGCTGATCTGCGCGTCGGTCAGTTGCGGGTGGTTTCGCAACAGCCAGGCGATCGCGTCCGGGCGGTCGTTGCGTTTCGCAACGGGAGTGTAATGAGCCCCGGAATGGCGGCGCGGCAGCGGATTGACGGGGGCCAGCAAGTGCAGCCGGGCGTTCGAATCCGCCTCGCAGCGGCGAATTTCCTCGAGCGTGAGTTGCCCGTTGGCGATCGGATCGTAGCCGACGATGCCTTGTGCGACCTCGCCGTCGGCGATCGCCTGCACCTCGAGCGGATGCATGCCGCAGAACTCGGCAATCTGGAGGAAGGTCAGCGCCGTCTTCTCGATCAGCCACACGGCGGTGGCTTTCGGCATCAGTGGCAGTGCCATCACAATTCCCGTTGTGTGTGCAAGCTGTCGCCGGGCGTGGATCACCTCTCGCCGCGTCGGCCCATCACCCGGCCGATATGGTCCCTGCCCCCGGGAGCGGTCAAGGCCAGAACCCGGTCTAATATGAATGGTGCTGGCCGGCCTGGGAGAAGAGAATGATCGAGGAAGACGAGGCGCCGAAACCACCGCCAGGCCGGCTTCAACCGCTTCGGCTCGAGCCGATGGGTGTGGCGGAGCTTGCCGCCTACCGCGAGGAACTGCGGGCCGAGATTCTCCGCGTCGAGGCCGAGATGACCCGGAAACAGAGCCACCTGAGCGCCGCCGACGCCCTATTCCGCCGGCCCTGAGAAGGCTCCGCCGGCGTGACGGCCGGCCCGCCCAGGAGCGTCGGGCCGGCTTCGTCCGGCACAGCCGAGGCCGCCGGGTTCGGGGAG
>JASHOF010000003.1 GCA_030041255.1 Acetobacteraceae bacterium | reverse complement strand
CCGTTCACTACCTACCGCGGCGGAGTTGCCTGGAATCCGAATTTCGGCTTCGTCCGGCCCGGCTCGCAAACGACGCTCCAAACGCCATCGGGCGCGACCATTCCGGCCTTCGAGTTTCCGCCCATCAATGCCGGAAGCGGCAGCCTTCCTGGCGCCATCATCCCCGCATCGGTCGGCAACGCGCCGCAAGCTGGCAGCGCAACCGGAGCCGGCACGGGTGCGGCCACTGGGCAGCCACTTTTCACAAAAATTGCCCCAGGCACGCAAAAAACTATCAACGAACTGGCCGAGGAATACGGGAACGAGGGGCAAAAAAGCTACGACGCTGCGATCAGCACGCTCGGTTCGCTGCAACAGATGTTGACATCCTTCGGCCAGCTCAACGGCTCAAGCGGCACCGGGTGGATGAGCACCGGCTCGGGGAACGAGATGCGCGTGGGGCTCGTTAAAGGCGTCAATGGGCTGCTCGGCGCCGCGGGTATTGCGCCGATCGCTCCTGATGCGGTTGCCGGTTGGGAAGAACTCAACAAAGCCACGCGCGTTGCCGGGATGCAGCTCGTTCACAGCATGTTCGGAGGTTCGCGTGAGGCGTCCATGATCGTGCAGGGTGCGACCTCATCGGTGCCGAGCGCGGAGAACACGCCCCGCGGCGCGTTGCGTGTGCTCTACGGCATTCAACAGGCTTCGATGGAGGAAGTGGACCGCCGAATCTTCGAAACAAACTGGCTTCGCTCTCACGACGGGAATCTCATCGGTGCGGCGGAGGCATTCAACCAACAGCGCACGCCAGCCATGTACAGCCGGCGGGCCATCTCGTTCACGGACCCATACGCGGTCAAGAGCGCTTCCGAAGCGACCAAACAGTTCCTGCCGGGCACATACGTCAAATTTCCGAACGGTCAGGTCGCTGTCGTGCCCGGTCAGGTTAATCTAACCCTAACCGCAACGCAGTGAGCACGACGACCCTCACGCCGGCGCAAATCGCTGCCCTGGTGCCAACCGGTGCCGGGATGTCTCCTGGTGCCTCGCCAGCTTCCTCAGCACCCTCGGCAGCGGAAGGGCCACCGCCCGGATGGCAACTCGTCAACGCGCCGGCGCTCCTGGGCCACACTACCGCCGTCGCAACAGGAGCCACGCACGGCGCCCCGCCGCCCGGGTGGCAGATCATCCCGGCGCCTTCCGTGCCGCACGCCATCCCGCAGGTTTCAACGATCGGCGGCATCCTGCGCCAACTTGCCGAGGGGCCGGAACGCGCTCTTGGCGGTCTCACGGACCTGTCTCAAGGCGCCATCAACCTCGGCATCCGCGGCATCAATGCCGCCACGGGCGCCGGCATTCCGCAGCTTTCTGGCTCACTCGGCACCACGCAATGGCAGCAACAGCACGGCGGCATCACTCAGCCGCACGGCGAGGCTGAGCGCGTCGCCGGCTCGGTCGGAAGCGCCTTGACATCCTTGCCAATCATGGCGGGTGCCGGCTCGATGCTGGAGGCCGCAGCGCCCGCGGGCAGCCTTGCGCGGGCAGTCGGAGGCGAAGTGGCCGGAATGCCGATCGCCCGAGCTGCTGCTCCGGTTGCAGTCGGCGCGGCTACGGGACAAGGCCTCGCCGATGCCGTTCCTCCGGCCTACGCGCCCTGGGCGAACCTGGCCGGGAACCTTGTCGGCGGCGGCGTGACAGCGCTCGGGCAGGAGGGTGCCAGGGCGCTTGCCGGCGGCGCAGGTGAGCTTGCCGGCAGGACCGGGATCGGCCCACGGATGCCCATTGCGGTGCCGGGCGAGGCGCCCATTGCGGCAACGGGTCCGCAGGTAGCGGCGGCAGCGAATCGCCTCTACGCGGCCGGCGGAGAACCCCTGCGGGAGGCGCTGGAGACCGACCCGCTACAGACCACGCTCGACAATCTGACCGCCCGCGCAGCCTCTCCGGAGGCGCAGACAAACCCGGCTCTGGCGCAGGAGCTTCAGGGCCGCATCGCTGCAACACGGCAGGCCATCGCGGCGCGAGCCTCCCAGCACGAGATCGTGCCGGGCGAAAATCCGACGCTGCCGCAGGTGGCGCCGTTGCCTGGCGTCGTCCAGGGCTGGCGCGCGGCGATGATGAACCCGAGCGAGCAGTTCGGAGCGCCGGCGGCGGTGCAGCGGTTCGCGGGGCAGAATGCGGCCAAGGTGGGGGCAATCGAGGGGCAAGCGCCGGCAGCGGCGAATCCGGAGGCGCTCGGGCAGCTTTTTGTGAACCGACTCGACGCCCTCGACCAGCGGCAGGCCGCTACCGAAGCGGCACTGCGCCACGGCGTGCAAGGGCAGACCGAAGCGCTCGGTGGCACCGGCACGCCGCTGTCCATAGGCACGACAATGACGGCGGCGCTCCAGGCCGAGCAGGCACCGGTGGTGGCGGCGCGGCGGGCACTCTGGCAGGCGGTCGATCCTGATGGCCGCTGGGCGCTCCAAGCACCCGCAACGCGGCAGGCCGCAGCGTCAGTGCTCGGCGAGCTCACGCCGGCTGCGGTGGGCCGGATTGGGGGCGCGGAAGCGTCGATCCTGCGGGAAGCTGCCGGACTTCCGGGCGTGGTGCGATTCCGCGATCTCGGCCAGCTTCGGTCTGACACGAATGCCGCCATCCGCGAGGCCGGTGCGCAACAGGGATGGCAATCGCCTGCGGTGCGGCGGCTGGAACTCGTAAAACAGGGTGTTGACACCGATATTCAATCCGCGGTCAGCCAGAGGGCCGCACAAGAACGCAACGCCGTGCTCGCCGGGACGATGTTGGAGCAGGATACCACGCTGCCGCGTTTGCAGGCCATTTTGCAGGCTCAGAGCGATGCTTGGTTACGCGAACGACAATCAGCCGCCGGGCCCGGACTTCAAATGGGCGGTGGTGGTGATGAAGGTTCTCAGTTCGTTGCCCGAATCAGACCGGATGCCATTTCTGGCTACGGTGGAGCAGCGGGCGAAAGCGGACAAGGACTTGGACGTGTTGCGGGGGGTGCGAGCCTACCGCGACAATTTTCTCAACCGTTAGAGCCGAACTTCCCCGCGACGGCGGCCGAAGCATACCAAGCCGCCGTTGCCGCCACACGTGACGAGAAAGCCCGTTTCGGGCAGGGCGTCACAGGCCAGATCCTCCGCGCCGGTCGCGGCGGCGAGAAATTCCGCCTGCCTCGCTCGGAAGTGCCGGGCGCCGTCATTTCCGGCGGGGCCTCACAGGCCGAGGACGTTGCCAACTACCTCCGGGCGACCGGCGGAAGTTCGGCCGGCATGCGTGCTCTCGGCGATGCGGTGGTGCTCCGCCTGCGAACAAGTGGGGCAATTCAGCCCGATGGTCTGCTCGACGCGAAGAAGTTCTCAGCCTGGATCACCAAGCATCGCGACACCCTATCGCAGATGCCCGGGCTGCGGGACGCTCTTGGCGATGCGCGGACGGCGCAGGAAGTGCTTGACCGCACCGTCGCCGAACACGTTGCGGAGGGAAAAGCCTTCAGGGACAGCATCGCGCGCCGGTTCATCGGCCGCGATCCGGGCGCGGCAGTGGCGGAAGCGCTGTCAGGCCGGAGTTCATCGGAGAATCTCAACAAGCTCGTCGACGTTGTGCAGGGCAACCCAGATGCGATCGCCAGCCTGAAAAGCCACGTGGTTGACTTCCTGCTCGATAAATTCGCGCCAGAGAGCGCGGCACCAGCCGGCGTTGAAGCGCGAGGTATCATTCGCGCCGCCGGCTTCCGGGCTTGGATCAACACGAACAAGGCACCGCTGCGCCGGTTGTTCGGTGGCCAAGGGATTCAGAATTTGGAGATGGTGACGGCCTCGTTGCGCCGGGGCGCGCTACGAGGTGAGGCGATCCCGGGCTCGCAGACCGCGCCGAACCTGCTGAACGCTGCCCGGGCCGGAATTCATGCAGCCGGTGGCGAGAAGGGCATCGGTTTCACCGTCGCGGCGCTCCTCGGCGAGCGTCTCATGGACGGCCTTGGGGGCGTGCCTCTAGCCGGTGCTGGTCTCGGCATCGTGGGCAAGGCTCTCCTCGACCGCCTCGCCGCGTCCGGGCGCGAGACCATCAACGACCTGGTCGGGGCAGCGTATCTACACCCTCAAGTGGCGAAAGCACTCCTCGCGACGATTCCGAAGGGTGGCAGGGTTTCGGGGCTGGCAGCGAAGCGGCTCGGGGCCGTCTTGCAGCAGACGCTCGCCGCGGGTGCGCTGACGCACGCAACGATGCCGGCCGGCGGCGGCCAGCAGTGACAGCCGAGCAGCCGGCGATCGCCGAGTACGTGTTGCACTACGGGCCGGCATCGCGAGTCGAGTCCGCTTGGTGCGAGTGGAACGGCCAACGCTTCGATGCCAGATCGAGCCATGGAGCGCTTTGCGCGCTGGCGCGGGTGCTGGTAGCGGCCGATGCGCCGGATGGGCCGTGGCGGAGCCTGACCATGGCGGGCACGCCGAGCCTGAGGGGGCCGAGTCTGCACGAGCTGGCACGGTTGACCATTGAGGAAGGCGAGAAGGCGCCGCGTTTCCACCGCTACAAGGAGCGGCCGTACGGAATCACCTCGAATTTGGTGGGCGGGGACGGCAAGGAAGCCGATGCGAGGCGCGAGGGGTATGTTGATGCCCCCGAAGCCCCGAGCCGCTTTCCTGCATCCACCGTGTCGGCAGAAACAGCATTACCGGAGGCAGCAGCCGCATGAGCGATAGTTTCACCGCCCACGATGGGCCTTCTTGGACCGATGCCGAAGCCGTCCCGGATGCCGAGAAAGCAGGACGGGTCTCCGCGCGCGATGTCGCCATGAGCGAAATTGTGGCACACCGGCAGGCCGTGTTGGAGCGTGAACTCCGAGGCGGAGACGACGCGCCGGAACCGGCTCCGGAACCGGCTCCGGAACCGAGGCGAGAGCGGAGACGCGACCAGCCAGCCGGCCCCGTGCTGCCCGAGCGTCGCGAACTGGACCTTGGCGATGGTCGACGGGTGAACATTACGAACGCCGACTTGATGAGGCTCGCCGAGACCGGGTTGCGGATCCCGCGGGTCGCCGCAGCGGCCGTGCAGGCGAGCGTGGCGAATAATCTCAACGCCATCGAGAGGGAATTTCCAGACATCTTCGCTGATCGTGATCGGTCGCAGTTGGCGGCGATCCAGCTCGTCCACCTCCGCGAGCAGGATGCCGCTCTCGGCCTACAGCGTCCCGACTTGGAGGCCATGCGCGAGGCATCTCAGCGCACCCGGGAGCTTCTGGGCCAGCGCGCGGACCCGCTGCACCGTAGCCGGCGGCAGGCGGCAGAGGCGCGCCAAGCCAGTGGGCGCGATGTGATCGCCGGGATGCGGCGCAGGCGCGGCCAGTTCGCATAGAAGAGGAGAGACTGAAGTGGCGACTTTGGAAGAGGAAATGCTGGCCCGCCGGATGGGGTTCCCGAACTTCGCGACGCTGCGGCAGCGGGAACGCAACGCCAGAATCAGGGAGTACGAAGAGGCCGATCGGAAGGCTCAGGGTCAGCAGGCCGCCGATCAGGTGAGGCGCCAGCGTGCCGGAGCGCCAGCGAGCTTGCACACGTTTACTATCATCGGCGGCGACGATCAGGCTGCCCGGGCGGCGCGGATGGAGCGGCATGTGAACTGGGGAATGCCGGCGGAGAAGTAAGCCAAGATCGAGAGCGCCGCGCAATGCAGTGGCACATGGAGCACGGCGCGAACTTGGGACCGAGCGGGCGAAGGCGTAGAGGGGCGTGAAGATCGACCTCATGATCACTCAGTGGGGCGCGCAGCCGAGCGCCATTCGTAGCGGAACGCCATTTTCGGCAAGCACCGCGCCAACGGGGCTCGACCTGTCAGTGGCGCCCCAACATCACGCACGGGCCCGTCATCACGTAGACGACCGCTGCGGGTTCAAAATGTGGTGCGGGGGAGTACGGCGGCTTTGGTTCCAGGATATTCGCGATTCTCGCATCCCTGTCGGTTGTCAGATCGCTTCCATAAGCGAGAATCTGCCAGCCATGGTCAGCCTTGCGGAGTTGAACAGATATCCAATCGTGGTCCGCGGTTCCTTGTAGCGCCCGAACTTGGGTTAGTCGTCCATTCTCAGTCTCAACACCCACTCCACCATCATAGTTTTCACTGTCTAAACTGCTGAAAAGGGTCCTTTCGCCACTTGGAAGGCGCATCTCAATTTTGAGTCTGTAGTCGAGCAGCAAAGGGCCATCCTCGGGGTCGGTATCCAGCACGATAGATCGTGGCGCTACTATCACGTCGAGAGGTTCATCGACCGATCGGTCAGTCTCGGTCTTCGCCACGCCATCTGGCGAGACTGTGATCTGAAAATATCGCGGGCGGCACACCCAGTCATAGTGCGGCCCCTTGTCTGGCGCTTGGGCGGAAAGCGGTGCGCTGATAGCAATAACCAACGCTGTGGCAAGAGGAACGGACCTTGCACGCAACACATTTCTCAACGCTTGTCCTCCCCTCTTTTTGCGGTGGCCTGACGGCTGATCCTACCGTCGAACCGATCTTGGGCCGAGGCGCAAAGCCGACCGGTTCGCGAAAGCCTTCGCCAACCGATCTTGGGAAAAGTAGCGACAAAGTCGGTTCCTTCTTCGGCGTTTTCGGCCGGACGGTCGAGAAGATCGCGAGGCATCTTCGCTTTTGCCATCACGCTCCCGTGATGGCGCCCGACCAGCTTGACGGCCGCCCCTGACCGGGCGCAGCCTTAGCCTGCTCGGCGAGGCCGAGCGGCCGAGCGGGGCGCGCCAACGCCGCCGCCCGACCTGACCCTCAAGGCGGAGTGAACGCCATGAAGGCTACAGACGGGCATACCACGCCCAAACTGCCGGTTGCAGCGGCGACTTCGGCCGCTGCTTCTTGTTCCGATCCCGACCAGGACCCCTTGATCGTCGCGATGGGCGTCGAGCCGAGCGCCGAAGAGGCGGAGTTCATCGCGCTCTGCGATGAGCTGGTCGAGAACTGCCAGGCGGAGCGGCGTATCTATGCCACGATGCCCGGCAACACACGCGAGGAGGAGCGCCAGCGGGATGCCGTGCTCGCGCCCCTCGTAGAGGAATGGCGCCGGATCGAGAACAGGTTCTATGGCCTGGATGTCAGGCCGCAATCCCAAGCTGGAATACGCGCCGCCACCCGCGCCGCCCTCGCCTCCATGATACGGGACAGCGATGGCGAGATCACGACCGCCGCCCTACCCGAGTACTTGGCGTGGACCGCTCTGGCCGCGATCGATCCGGCGACGGAGCAAGACGCAGCCGGTGCCGTCCGGGACAGATGCGATGCGGCGGAGGCCCGGGCATGAGCGGCATGGCTCCCGACCGCGCGCTTGGCTGCGGGGCCGGGCTGCCGGACACACTCGCCGCGCTGGTCGAAAAAGATCGGGCCGACCATGCCATCCGCTCGGAAATCTCCCGGGTGGCTGCGCTCTGGCAGATCGCGATGGCTGACCTGGCCTTCTGCGACAAGCCGGACTGTGCAGCCGATCCGTGCCTCTGGTGCCAAGCGCTGGCGGCTGAGGGAGCGTTGAAGGCCGCGATCGTCGCCCAGGGCGGGGAGGCTCGGCCATGACCCGCCGCCGCACGCCGCACCGCTCGCCCGCGGCGGCGAACGTCGTCCCGTTCCGGCCGCGGCTTGTGCCACCGCCGCCGCCCGCGCCCGAACCTCCTGACGAGTTTGAACTCCTTCGCCGCCTGTGCGGCCTCCTCGCGGCGCTCGGCACGGTGGCGACCGAGATCAGGGACGAGATCGATAGCAGGGCGCCGACCAAACCGGCAAGCTGACCGGCGCCCCCAACACTGCCGCCCGGTACCAGCCGGGCGGTTTTCACGGGCCACTCCGAAAGGGGTGGCCTTTCTTTTTGCGCGATGCGGCGCCCGCTAACATGCTGCGATGCTGGTGTTCATAGACGAGTCCGGCGACGCGGGGTTCAAACTTGAGGCCGGCTCCAGCCCCGTCTTCGTGGCCGCTATGGTGATCTTTGACACTTCCGAAGATGCCGCTCGGACCCAAGCAATCATCGAAGAGAGCGAAGCGCGGAAGCACCATAAACCGGAATTCAAGTTCAACAGATGTTCGGACAATGTGAGGGACCTGTTCTTTCGCACAGTTTGTCGCTGCCCCTTCCTTGTCCGCGCCATCGTAGTTCGCAAACAGAGAATCTGGTCTCCCAGGCTTATGGCCGACAAAGACCGTTTCTATGAATACTTCATCAAAGCGATGATGACCTATAGCAACGGGCGGTTGCGTGACGCCAGAGTTGTCATTGATGGTTCCGGAGACCGCGAATTTCGGCAGGATCTGAATGCAGCACTCCGCAGAAGGCTTGGCCGCGGCATCGTGCGACATATCCGGTTCAAGGACTCGAAGGGGGATGTCCTGGTGCAGTTGGCGGACATGTGCGCCGGCGCCATCGCCCGATCTTATCGACCAACCCGCAGCGATAAGGACCGCTGGCGCGCAGCCCTGCGTCCTCGGATCGACGACGTATGGGAGTTCAAATGACTGCGCCCCCACCCCCTACTCCCGGCGGAACCGGGCACGCGCACCATACGGTGGCAGTTCGGAGGGCGGGGGCGGCTTGGCGACGCGAATATATGCGCTGTCCGCCGCGCTGCGAAATCACATTCCTAGGCGGTCGGCGACGGGGCATCCCTTTGCGCTCGGTCATCTCGTGAAGCCTCCCCGTTGACCGCTTTCGCCGTTCAGGAGCACCGCGACTTGCCGCCTGCTGCTTGCTATGTGCTTGCTAGCCCGTTTTCTCGCCTTGGCGGCTGTCTGCTAAGTAACGGAAAACATTGGCGGACCCGACACGATTCGAACGTGCGACCTTCGCCTTCGGAGGGCGACGCTCTATCCAACTGAGCTACGGGTCCCCACCCTTCCCATAGCGCCGCTCAGCGGCGCCGGGCAAGCCAGGCTCGAGCGGTCAGATCGGCGCCCGATGGCAGCGGCGCCTCCGGCGCGCGGATCCAGGCGATGATATCGCCGATCGGCAGCCCGCGATCGAGATCGCGGAGCAGGAGATGATAACCTTGGGCGTAATAGGCCAAGCGTACGGGGGCTCTTTGCGGGATCGCCCGCCACATGGCGCCCATCGCCCGCTTCGGCACGAGCTCGTCATGCGCTCCGTAAAGTACCAGCGCCGGCACATCGAACTGCCGCGCCGCCACCTGCGCGCGGCTCATCAGATCGACCAGCCCGTGAATCACGTCGACGCGTGTCTCAAGGATCGTCAGCGGATCGCGCCCGAGCACTTCGAGCGCCGCCCGGTTGCTCGAGGCCTTGACGAGGCCGGCTCCGGAAAGGTGGAGTCCGGGCACCGTCTTCCAGGCGAACCAGAGCAGCGTCCGGTAGAACACGTTCATATCGGCCCGCCCCCAGACCGCCGGCGCCGCCAGGATGTAGCCGGCCGCGGGCGGCGGGTCGGGTGCAGTGGCAAGCAGGATCAGCACGGCGCCGCCCATGCTCTCGCCGAGCAGATAGAGCGGCAGGCCCGGATGCATATGATGCAGCAGCGCCGCCATCGAGCGCGCATCGTTCACCAGGGCTGCCGAACCGGGCCAGAACCCGCGCGCGGCGGTGGCGCCGAATCCGCGCTGGTCGGGCGAATAGACGGCGATGCCGGCAGCCGCGAACAACGGTGCCGACAGCGCGAAGGCGTCCCGACTGTCGTTGAAGCCGTGCAATGCCAGCATCACCGCGTGGGGCGGCCCTGCCGGCAGCCAGGCGCGGTAAGGCACCCGCACGCCGTCTGGCATGATGAAAGCCTGGGCGCCTATCTCAGGTGCCATCACAGGCGGGCCAGGGGGGTCGAGCCTGGCCGCGCAGGCGGAGAGCGCTAGAGCGACCAGCACGACCAGGATAGGATGCCCAACCCGGAACCGGGCGCCCAAGGGGGGCTCCACAAAACAGGCAGCCGGTGCGCAGAGCCCGGGGGTCGAACGGCGGACGCGGCCCGTCAGCACCAGCACACCAGGGGACCGCGAGGTCGAGTTGCAAGCACCGCCGCCATGCCGCACATTCTCCCTTCTCGTGCAGGCTCACAGAGGATGCGATGCCGGAGGGTGCCGCCACCCAGACCGAGACAATATACGTTACCGAGGATGTCGTCGCCTGCGACGGCGGTGAGGGTCCGCTCGGCCATCCCCGCGTTTTCCTTCACCTTCTCAACGACGAAGCGGTCTGCCCCTATTGCTCGCGCCGATTCGTGCGCAAGCCCGGGGCCGCACGGCTCGAATCCGAGCACTGAACGCGCGTGGACACGGCCGGCGTGGAGTCGCTCCATCTCGTCCTGATCGACGGCTCGGGTTTCCTGTTCCGGGCCTTCCACGCGCTCCCTCCCCTCACGCGCCCGGATGGCACGCCCGTGAACGCCGTGCTCGGCTTCACCAACATGCTGGCCAAATTCCTGAAGGAGCATACTGGTTCGCATCTTGCGGTGATCTTCGATGCCGGACGCGAGACGTTCCGCAACCGCCTCTATCCGGCCTACAAGGCACACCGTCCGCCGCCACCGCCCGAGCTGGTGCCGCAATTCGCCCTGGTGCGCGAAGCGACCCGCGCCTTCTCGGTGCCGGCGATCGAACTTCCCGACTGGGAAGCCGACGATCTGATCGCCGCCTACACGGCGGCGGCAAGACGAGAGAAGGCAACGGTCACCATCGTCTCTTCCGACAAGGACCTGATGCAGCTGGTCGGCGCCGATGTGGTCATGCTCGACCCGATCAAGCAAAAATCCATTGGCTCCGAAGAGGTCAAAGAGCGTTTCGGCGTACTCCCCGAACGGGTGATCGACGTGCAGGCGTTGATCGGCGATCCGACGGACAATATTCCGGGAGTGCCCGGGATCGGGCCCAAGACGGCCGCCGACCTCATCCGCACCTACGGCAGTGTCGAGGCGACACTCGCCGCCGCACCGGAGATGCCTCCCTCGAAGCGACGCGAGGCCCTGCTGCAACATGCCGGAAATGCGCGACTCTCGCGCACCCTGGTGACGCTCTGCCAGGACGCGCCGCTCCCGGTTCCGCTGGCCGAGCTCCGTCTCCGGGCACCGGATCCGGCGGCGCTTGCCGCCTGGCTCTCGGTGCAGGGGTTCCGCAGCGTACTGCATCGGCTTGACCTCGATTCCGTAACCATTCCGGAAAGCGCGCCTGGTGTGCAGGAGGCCCCGGCGAAGCCCGCCGAGACCCCCGCCTTCGGTCCGTACGAGACCGTCACGACTCTCGCGGGCCTTGCGGCCTGGATCGAGAGAGCGCGGGCAGCAGGCGTGGTCGCGGTCGATACCGAGACCGATTCTCTGAATGCGCTGGCTGCGAACGCGGTCGGGTTCTCGCTCGCCACCGCTCCGGGATGCGCCTGCTATGTGCCGCTTCGCCATGACGGCAATGGTGTCATGATGGCGCCCACCGAAGCGATCACGGCACTCGAGCCGCTGCTCGCCGATCCCACCGTTCTGAAGGTGTTCCAGAACGCGAAATACGATCTGCACGTGCTGGCGGGAGCCGGCGCCCCAACCGTTACCCCGCTCGACGACACCATGTTGCTCTCCTACTGCCAGGCAGGCGGGCGGCATGGCCACGGCATGGACGAGCTTTCCGTCATTCATCTCGGGCACCGGCCGATCGCCTACGATGACGTCACCGGCACCGGCCGGGCGCGCGTGAGCTTTGCCGCCGTGCCGCTCGATCGCGCCACCGCCTATGCGGCGGAAGATGCCGATGTCACGCTCCGGCTATGGCACGCGCTTCGCCCCGGCCTGCGCGAGGTCGGGGCGCTGGCGCTTTACGAGCAACTCGAACGCCGGCTCATTGCGGTGCTCGTGCAGATGGAACGCGCCGGGGTGAAGATCGACGCCGACGAGCTTTCCCGCATTTCAGCCGAGCTTGCCGAGCGCATGGCGGGGATCGAGTCCGACATTCATCGCCTCGCCGGCCATCCATTCAATGTCGGCTCGGCCAAGCAGCTCGGCGAGGTGCTGTTCAACGAGATGGGCCTCGGCGGCGGCAAGAGGATGAAAACCGGCGCCTTCGGCACGGACGCCCAGGTGCTGGCGACCCTGGCCGACGCCGGGCACGAGCTGCCGGCGCGGGTACTGGAATGGCGCCAGCTTCAGAAGCTCAAATCCACTTATGCCGATGCGCTGGTGAACGAGATCAATCCCCGGACCGGGCGCGTGCACACGAGCTTCGTCATGGCCGGAACCTCGACCGGCCGGCTCGCCTCGACCGATCCGAACCTGCAGAACATTCCGATCCGCACCGAAGAGGGCGGGCGGATCCGCCGCGCCTTCATCGCCGAGCCGGGGCACCTTCTCGTCAGCGCCGATTATTCGCAGATCGAGCTGCGCCTCTTGGCGCACGTGGCGGATATTGCCGCTCTCAAGGAGGCCTTCGCGCGCGGGGACGACATCCACGCGCTGACCGCCTCGGAGGTCTTCCGGGTGTCGCTGGCGGGGATGGATCCGCTCACTCGCCGGCGCGCGAAGGCGATCAATTTCGGAATCGTCTACGGGATCAGCGCCTTTGGGCTCGCCCGCCAACTCGGCATCGAGCCAGCCGAGGCGCGCGCTTACATCGAAGCGTATTTCTCCCGCTATCCCGGCATCCGCGCCTACATGGAAGCGGCGAAACAGGACGCACGGAAGCAGGGGTTCGTACTCACGCCGTTCGGCCGCCGATGCTACATCGAGGGCATCAACGACAAGAACGCCGCCCGGCGCGGCTATGCGGAACGGGCGGCGATCAATGCCCCGCTGCAAGGCGGCGCGGCGGACATCATCAAGCGCGCGATGGTGCGCATGCCGGGGGCCCTGGCCAGGGCCGGGCTCGCCAGCCGCATGCTGCTGCAAGTGCATGACGAGCTTCTGTTCGAGGCGCCGGAAGCGGAGGCCGAGGCGACCGCGCGCACGGCTGCCGAGGTGATGGCGAGGGCTGCCACGCTCAGCGTGCCGCTCGCCGTCGAGACGGGCGTCGGCCAGAACTGGGCGGACGCGCACTGACCGGGGTGATCTCGTTTCACGACCGCAAAAGGGCATGATGACGAGATCTCGTCATGCCCTTTCGCCCGTCTCCCAGGAGCGGACCGGGGCGCCCGCATCCGGACCGCCGGATGGTGCGCCCCGCTCCAGGTGATCAGCCTTGGTTGCCGGTTCCCTTTCCGAGGCTGATGGCAACGAACAGCTTCTGGCCCTGGTGGATGACGCGAAGCGCCACCGCGCCACCGCGGCTTTCGGCGGCGTGGATCGCCTTCACAGCCTCATCCACCGAGCTGACCGGCTGCTCGCCGATGCCGACGATGACATCACCAGGCTCGAGCCCTGCCATCGCTGCCGGCGAGTTCGGTGCTACCTGGGCAATCACTGCGCCGCGGGTGTCGGCTGGCAGGTTGAACTGGCTCTCTGTATCCGGCGTGACCGGGGCGAGCGCGAGGCCGAGCCGACCCTGCTGTTCTCCGGGCTGAGCATTGTTGGTAGCGGTCTGCTCGGGCAGGCTTGCCAACGTGACATCCATGCTGACGGCGTTGCCGTTGTTGAGCACCCTGAGGTGTGCCGTCTGGCCAGGCTTGACGCCCGCGATGTCGATCGCGAGGTCGCGCGGATTCTTGATCGCCTGGCCGTCCACCTCGGTGATCACCTCGCCGGGATGGAGCCCGGCCCGGGACGCCGGCGTGCCAGGCTCGACCGCGGCGATCAGGGCACCGTGCTTCGAGGGCAGATGCAGTGCCTCCTGCATGTTGGGCGTGATCGGCTGCGCCTCGACGCCGAGATAGCCGCGCGTGATGTGGCCGGACTTCTCGAGCTCCGCGACGATCGTGCGCACCGTGTTGGAGGGGATTGCAAAGCCGATGCCGACGCTGCCGCCGGAGGGCGAGATGATGGCGGTGTTCACGCCGATGACCTCGCCGTCCAAGTTGAACAGCGGGCCGCCGGAATTGCCTTCGTTGATCGGCGCATCGACCTGGATGAACTGGTCGTAGGGACCGTCACCGATATTGCGCCCAAGCGCTGAGACGATGCCGGCGGTGACGGTGCCACCGAGGCCGAACGGATTGCCCATGGCAATCACCCACTGGCCAGGCTGGACATTGCCGGAATCGGCAAGCTTGACGTACGGCAACGGATGCCCGGCGTCGATCTTCAGCAGTGCAAGGTCGGTGCGCGGATCGGCCCCGACGACGTGAGCGGTGAGCTTGGTGCCGTCATCGAGTACGACGGTCAGCGTTTTCTCGTCCTTGATCACGTGGTTGTTGGTGACGATCAGGCCGGAGGAACTGATGACGAAGCCGGAGCCGCGCGCCTCGATCGCCTGCGGCTGCTGCGGCTCTGCCCCGAACGGGAAGGGGAACGGAAACATTCCGGGCGGCGGACCCTGCATGGCGGCCGGGTGCGGGCGAAGGTCGTTGATGATCGAGACCACGGCCGGCTTCACCTGGGCCACCAGAGGCACGAAGTCGGGCGCCTGGGCCAAGGTGGTGGTCGCGGCCTTGGCGGGGGCGACGATCAGATTCCGGCCTGCCGCGTAGCCGCCGAGTGCGGTACCGGCAAGCAGGATCGCGAGCAGGGAGGCGCTCAGCACCCGGCCGCTGCGAGGCGTCGGATTGGTCCATTCGGGCATCGTGTTCTCCTCAGAGTAGAACGGGCGTCCTGGCGCCTGACGGGCGCCTCTATGGCGGGAAGATGGGGCGGAGCGCGTGAACGTTTCCCTGGCGCAGTGATGAAACCGTCGTCATGCCCGGAAACCGTCCGCTGCGCACGAAAACCGGTTGCCAAGGCGGGGGTGGAAGCGGGAAAGAATGCTTCCGGGCCGGGTTAGCACAGTGGTAGTGCAGCGGTTTTGTAAACCGAAGGCCGGGGGTTCAAATCCCTCACCCGGCACCAATGAAATCAAGGTGTTATTTGGTATGCTGGTAACCGGGGCAAAACCCTGGGCAGCCGCCTGTATCAGGCGTGCTGCCCGCGGCAACGTACCAGGCTGGGCAGGGGCGGTATGACCGGCTGACCGGGGAGGCGGAGCCGGCTGCCCAAGTAGTCCCAGAACGACACAGCGAGCTTGGTGCAGGTCTTGGCGAGGCCGAGGAAGGCATCGCGGCAATCGCGACCGAGGTCGCTGCGGGTTCCGGCGCTAACCTTGCGGCGGGTGACCTGA
>JASHOF010000034.1 GCA_030041255.1 Acetobacteraceae bacterium | reverse complement strand
AGGAGGGGCGCGCGGAGGCGGGCCGGCGAATAATGCTGCATGATGCCGGCGGAGCCCTTGCCGCACAGCACGCCGCGGTTGATCGGGTGGTCGGGGTTGCCCTCGATGTAGCGGAGCCGGCCCCCCTTGAGATGCACGCGGATGCCGCAACGGCAGGCGCACATGTAGCAGGTGGTGGTCTTGACGGTATCGCCGATCGGGCTGGAGAGAGCGACGGTCTCGCTCGGCATGGTTTTTCCTTTGGGCCTTGAGCGGCGAAGGGAGATGGTGGGCGCTGCGGAAACATAAATCAAACAAATCGGTTTGCTGGTATCGTTCGATTTGTCAGAATAGTAGGAACACGCCCGGTCGGCTCACGGGCTTGTGTCGTCACGCGCTTTCGAATGCCCGGCGGGCGATGCTCTCTGGTGTGCCGACTCCAACGCTTGATACCGTAGGATGCGCTCTAGCGGTCGGCACTCCACTCTTTATTTTCAGTGGCCTCTCATCCCCTTTCGGTTGCTGCCGCCGGCAGCAAACGTCGGGGGCAGGACACTGGCGGGGGCGGGGCCGCCAGTGTTAGGCGTGAGGGCGATGCCGCGACGCCGCAAAAAGGGATCCGCGATGGCCGAGTTCGCCCGCCTTTCTGACCGCCGCCTCGTCCCGGCGCGGAGTGCCGCCTGAATGCCGGACGAGCGGGCAGCCAGCTGGCCGGAGTCGCAGGGTCAGGACCTGCAATCCGGGGCCGACGGCCGTGCGCGGCGGCGGGCGGCGCTCAGCCCACACCTGAAGCGGTTGCAGGACGAGAGCATCTTCATCTTCCGCGAGGTGGTGGCCGAGCTTCGGAATCCGGTGCTGCTCTACTCGATCGGCAAGGATTCCTCGGTGCTGCTGCACCTGGCGATGAGGGCCTTTTATCCGGCGCGGCCGCCATTCCCGGTGCTGCACATCGACACCACGTGGAAGTTCCGCGAGATGATCGCCTTCCGCGACGAGACGGCGCGGCGGCTCGGGCTGGAGCTGGTCGTGCACACCAACGAGGACGGCATTCGTCGCGGCGTCAATCCTTTCGATCACGGCTCGTCCTACTACACGCAGGTGATGAAGACGGAGGCGCTGAAGCAGGCGCTGGCCAAGGGCGGTTACGACGCGGCCTTCGGCGGAGCGCGGCGCGACGAGGAACGCTCGCGCGCCAAGGAGCGGATCTTCTCCTTCCGCAGCGCGGCACAGGAGTGGGATCCGAAGAAGCAGCGGCCGGAGCTCTGGAGTCTTTACAACGGGCGGATCCGGGACGGCGAATCGATCCGGGTCTTTCCGCTCTCGAACTGGACGGAGCTCGATGTCTGGCAGTACGTCCTGGCCGAGGACATTCCGGTGGTGCCGCTTTATTTTGCCGCGCCGCAGCCGATCGTGGAGCGTGACGGGCAGTTGATCGTGGTGCACGACGAGCGGATGCGCCTTAAGCCGGGCGAGCGGCCCGAGATGCGCATGGTGCGGTTCCGTTCGCTCGGCTGTTATCCGCTGACCGGGGCGATCGAGTCGCGGGCCGATTCGCTGCCGGCGATCATTGCCGAGATGCTCGGCTTCCAGACCTCGGAACGGATGGGGCGGCTGATCGATCGCGACGAGGCGTCCTCGATGGAAAGGAAGAAGCGCGAGGGATATTTCTGATGGCGGACAGTGCGGCCGCAGCCGTCGAAGCGGGCGTCGGGCAGCGCACGGGAAACGTGTTCAGGCTGCCGGCGGAGGCGGGGATGCTGCGCTTCCTCACCTGCGGCAGCGTGGATGACGGCAAATCGACGCTGATCGGCCGGCTTCTCTTCGAGACCCGCGCTTTGTTCGAGGATCAGCTTGCCGCGCTCGAGCACGACAGCCGCAAATACGGCACGGTCGGCGAGCATATCGATTTCGCGCTGCTGATGGACGGGCTGGAAGCGGAGCGCGAGCAGGGCATCACGATCGACGTCTCGTATCGCTTCTTTGCGACCGACCGGCGGCGCTTCATCGTCGCGGACACTCCCGGGCATCAGCAGTACACGCGCAACATGGCGACCGGCGCCTCGACCGCGGATCTGGCGGTGCTGCTGGTCGATGCACGCAAGGGCGTGGTGAACCAGACGCGGCGGCATTCCTTCATCGTTTCGCTGCTCGGCATCCGCCATGTGGTGCTGGTCGTCAACAAGATGGACCTGATCGCATTCGATGCAGAGCGGTTCAGGGAGATCCAGGAGACTTACGAGAATTTCGCAACCGGCCTCGGCTTCGAGAGCCTGCTCGCCATCCCGACCTCGGCCCGCTACGGCGACAACGTGACGAGCGCCTCGGAACGGACGCCCTGGTACGAAGGCCCGACACTGCTCGCGTATCTCGAGACCGTCAGGATCGAAACGGAGCCGGTCGGGCAGCCTTTCCGGATGCCGGTGCAATGGGTGAACCGCCCGCATCTCGATTTCCGTGGCTATGCGGGGACGGTTGCTTCGGGGCGGGTGCGGCCGGACGACGCTATCCGCGTGCTGCCGGCGGGGAAGGCCGCCGTGGTTTCGCGAATCGTCACGCTGGACGGCGAGCTTGCCGAGGCGCGCGCGGGCGATGCGGTGACGCTCGTGCTGGCCGAGGAGATGGACGTTTCGCGCGGGGACGTGCTGGCGGCGGCGGGCGATGCGGCGCCGGTCTCCGACCAGTTTGCGGCGCACCTGGTGTGGATGAGCGAGACGCCGCTGATTGCCGGGCGGTCCTACCTGATCAAAGCGGGGACGAAAACCGTCGGCGGCAGCATCACCGCGATCAAGTACCGGATCAATGTCGACACGCACGAGCACCTGGCGGCGAAGGAGCTGCATCTCAACGATGTGGGGGTGGTGAATCTCTCGCTCGCCTCGCCGATCGCGTTCGAGCCTTATGCGAAGAACCGCAATCTCGGCAGCTTCATCGTCATCGACCGCCTCACGAACGAGACGGCCGCGGCGGGGACGATCGATTTCGCGCTCAGGCGGGGGACCAATCTCACCTGGCAGCATCTCGATATCGACCGCTCCGCACGCGCGGCGCTGAACGGGCAGAAGCCGGCGATTCTCTGGTTCACCGGGCTGTCGGGGGCGGGCAAATCGACGATCGCCAACCTTGTCGAGCGCAAGCTCTTCGCGATGGGGCGGCACACCTATGTGCTGGACGGGGACAATGTCCGCCACGGCCTCAATCGCGATCTCGGCTTCACGGAAGCGGACCGGGTGGAGAACATCCGGCGCGTTGCCGAGGTGGCGAAACTCTTTGCGGATGCGGGGCTGATCGTGATCGCCTCCTTCATTTCGCCCTATCGGGCGGATCGGGCGATGGCGAGAAGCGGCCTCGAGGAGGGGGTATTCCTCGAAGTGTTCGTGGATACCCCGATCGAAGAATGCCAGAGGCGCGATCCGAAGGGGCTTTATGCGAAGGTCGCGGCCGGGAAGATCAGCAATTTCACCGGGGTCGATGCGCCGTATGAGGCGCCGGAGAATCCGGAGATCAGGCTGAGCACGACTGCGAATTCGGCCGACGCGCTGGCGGACGAGGTGCTGGCGGACCTCAGGCGGCGGGGAATCGTGGGGTAACAGCGCGGACAGGCGGGGCGGCCCGCGTTGTTTTCATATTCCTCGCGCTTGCGGCGGGCGCCATCGGTGGAAGGTGCGCAGCCCGATTTTAATTCCCCCTTAAGACGGCTCGTCACACCATGCCGGAAGCGGTGTATCGAGCGGCCAAGGAGTCCATCCATGCCCATTTTCGCCGGCGATATCATGGTCAAGTACAGCGACGGCAGCACGGTCAACAACGTCATCCAGTTCGGGCAATGGTTCTCGAAGGGATCCTCGAAATATACGCATGCCGGCCTCGCCGTATCGGGTACCGCGATCGTCGAGATGGATGGCCACGGGCTGCAGGAGCATGATCTGACCTCGCAGAACGCAGGCATCTTCTACGACGTGTTCCACTGCCGCATCCCTGGCGTCGGCCAGGGCGCCGCGGAGACGGCCAGGATGATGCGCGGCTTCACCGATCAGATCGAATATTCGAAATCGGGAGCCCTCACTTCCATCTCTCGTTCCGCCGGGCTCGCCACGACCGACAAGGTCAACACCCTGTTGGACAACCTGCTGCAAGGCGGCTCCGAATACTACTTCTGCTCGGGTCACGTGGTGCTGTGCTACATCATCGCCATGCAGCAGATGGACGCCATGCGGGAGGGTGCTTTTCCGACCAGCAAGATCCAGGCCGTCTTCTGGCTGGAGGACGTTTGCTACAATCCCTCCTTTCTCCGCCAGCATCTCATGAAGAGTTCCTATTTCGACTACATGGGCAAATTCAAGGGTGCGCAGTGCGTGCAGCCGCACGACGTCGAGATGCAGGCGCTGTAGCGGCACGCGGTTTCCCGATCGATGCCGATTTGCGCTGCCGGCCCGGGGCAGGGCGCGATCAGGCGAGTTGGACCGGGGCGGGATATCGGGCGACGTCGGGATCGGATGTGAGGAGGACGATTCCTTCGGTCAGGGCCTGGGCGAGCAAAATCCGATCGAACGGATCCCTGTGCAGTGGCGGCAGAGCGTCGAGCGCGACCGCGTGAGCGCTGGTGATCGGGATCTCGCGATAGCCGTTATCCAGCAGTCCGCGCCGGAATACTCTGGGCTCGACCCGGAAATCCGGCCGACCGAGCCCGCGCTTGATCGCGACCTCCCACAGGCTCGCGGCGCTGAAAAGCAACTCGTTCAGCGGGTCATCGAGCAAGGTGCGGGTGGCGGGAGCCAGGCGATTGGGTTCACCGGCAGCCCATAGCAGGAGGTGCGTGTCGAGCAGGAACCTCAATCGGGCACGCCCCCGAAGAGTTGCTCAAGTTCCGCTCTGCCCATTCGATCGAAGTCATCGGGAACCGCAATCTCCCCGGCCATGAACCCGAGCCGCCGCCCGTGGCCGAAAGCCGGGCAGTTCAAGGCAGTCACCCTCACCATTGGTTTGCCGGCTTTCGCGATCACGAAAGGCTCCCCCTTGGCGGCCTCTTCGACGAGCCGGGAAAGGTGGGTCTTGGCCTGGTGGATGTTGACGGTGCGCATACCTCTTTACTGAACTAAACTTACTTAGTTTAGTCTTATATGAGCGAACGTGCAACGACCGGCTGGCCAGCGGTCAGCGGTGGCCCTCGCCGCCGCTCGTGCGCTCGCGCGACGGAATGGACGGAATGGAACGAGGTGCCGGCGCGCCATGGCCACCATGCTGCTCGTAACCCACTCCGCCGCGCACCGGCCCGACGCTGTAGCCGCCACCCCAGCCGCCATAGCGCACGCCGACGGGCTCGTAGTACCCGAGGCCGAAGCCGACATTCTCCTGGTAGCCGTAACCGCCACCCGGGACGACGCAGCCGGAGGTGAGCAGCGAAAAGAGGCCGACGACGAACACCGGCGCCGACCAACGCAGGGCCCGGGCTTTCATGGCGAGGTCTCCCTGGCCGCGGTGCCGGGCCATTCGAGCAGCCCGAACACGGCACCAAGCGGGTCCGCGACCAGCGCGATCGTGCCGCCATTGCGCTCGGCCCGTGGGGCGACCAGGACCCGGCCGCCGAGCGCCGCAACCCGTGCCGCCGTTGCGGTGGCATTTTCGACGCGGACGTAATTGAGCCAGTGTGAATGCGCGTCGGGCCGGCTCGCCGGCAGCGAATTCACGCTCGCCCGCGCGTAGCCACCGGACGCCAGTATGAAATGCTGGCCGTGCTCTCCGGGGGAGAGCGCGAAGACGCTGTAGTTGAAAAGCTTCTGGTAGAACACCGCATCCGTTGCGGGATCACGGGTGATCAGCGAACTCCAGATCCATTGGCCCGGATCGACCAGGAGGTCGGGCGGATCGCCGCTCGCGGAAGCGAGCAGCGCGAAGACGGCGCCTTGCGGATCCGCGAGCACTGCCTCCCGGCCGCGATCGGGGAAGCTGTGCGGAGAGAACAAGAGCTTCGCCCCGTTGTGCAGCGCCGTCTCCGTCGCCGCATCCACGTCCTGCACCGAGAAGTAGGTCAGCCACGCCGACTGCCGATGCTCGCCCGCCGGCACAGCCCTCTGAAACAGGCCGGCGATAGGCTGGCCGGCGAGCATCACTTCCGCATAAGCTGTTCCGCCCGCATCGATGTCGCGGAACGTCCAGCCGAACAGGCCGCCATAGAATCGCTTGGCGGCGGCGAGATCCGGCGTTACCAGCTCGACGAAGACGACCTTCCCGACATGATGCTCGTGGCTCGCGGGCGCGACGATGGCGGGAAGTTGCAGTTGTGCGGCAGCGGCCGGTGCCGCCGCCGCACCGAGGATGCCGAGGGCCAGCAACACCGGCCGAAGAAGGTTCCAGATCCGATCGGGCTCGCGCATGCTCGCCTCCGTTTGCCGCAGGATGTTACTCGATGCCCTGCTTGATCAGCGGCACGAGCTTCTTGATCAGCGTGCCGTTCACCGTTCCCGAAGCGGTATTGGTGTTGAGCCCCGGCATGTAATAGCGCTTGCTCATCACGCACTGCACGACCGGAAGGAATCCCTGCAGATAGAGCTGCTGGTTGAGGACGGTGGTGATGTAGCCGCTCGCCAGGCCGGAGACAGTGGCCGGGGCGAGATCGATGCCGCCGACGGTGATGTCGCCCGGCTTCTTGCCGGCTTCTTTCAGCGCCTGGGGAATGAAGGAGGTGACGAGCCCGTGCTGGGTGCCGATCGCCTTGAGGTTCGGATGGCGCTCGATATAGGCGACGAGGATCGGCACGGCGAGAGCGGAATCGGCGTCCACCTGCGGTGAGATCGTGAGTTCGGTCACCTTGAGGCCGGCCTTCTTGAGCCCGGCCGCCAGCCCGCGGTCGGAGTCGCCGCGCGGGCCTTCGGAAAAGAGGCCGTATTCGAGCGCCTCGTCGCCCGGCTTGAGGTGGCCCTCGGCGACCATGGCGGCGGCGGTTTCCTCGCCGCCATCGAAGAGGAAGGTCCCGGCATAGCCGAAGCCGTTCTGGCGATATTTCGCCTCGATATCCTCCAGCGGCACGTTGCCGGCGGTGACCATGATGCCGGCGTTCTCGGCCTGGGTGACGAGCGGCATGAAGGCGGCGTTGCCGGGATGGCCCATGATCTCGATGCAGTCGGGGCTGGCGGCCATTGCCTGGCGGAATTCGTCGATCATTTTCTCGGGTGCCCAGCTCGAGAACTGCTCGACCAGCTTGACCCCGAACATCTCCGCGGCTGCCTTGGCGCCGATCTCGCGCGGCAGGGTCGCGCCGTCACCGGGGTTGCCTCCCATCTGGAAATACATGGTGAGGCCCTGGCCGATCTTGGGCGCCGCCTGCGCCAGGGCGGGCGCCGCCGGCACGGCAAGAGAGAGGGTGGCGAAGGCTGCGGTTGCAACGAGGATGGAGCGAAGGTTTTTCATGGGATTTCCTCCTTGGTGGCCTGATCCGGCCGCGGCCCGCGAACGGCGAGGCGCCGGCGGAGCTGATCGAGGCTGGCCGGGCTCTCGACCGCGATATGCAACACGACGGCGACGATGAAGACAAGGCCGACGATGACCTCGACCCAGAAACCGGCGACGCCGGTGGCGACGATCCCGGCCTCCAGCATGCCGATGATGAGGGCGCCGAACACGCTGCCGACCATGGTCGCCGAACCGCCGAAGACCGAGGAGCCGCCGATGAAGACGCCGGCCAGGGCAGAGAGCAGCGTGCCCTGGCCCTGGGTTGCGAAGTAGTTGAGGTTCTGGATCGTCAGCATGAAGCTCGCGAAGCCGGTGATCACGCCCATCAGGGTGAAGAGCTTGATACGCTCGCGCCGGACATTGATGCCGAGCACCTCGGCGACGCTGCGCGAATCGCCGATGAAGAGCAGGTGTTCGCCGAAGCGATGGCGGTTGAGGACGAACCACCCGAGCACCGCGACGCCGAGCGCCCAGAAGGCTTCGGCGGGAACGCCGAGCAGCTTGCCCGCGAAGATGTTGGCGATCGGCGTGTTCTCGAGGCCGGGCAGCGCGTAGGAGAGGCCGCCGCAGAGCACGGTCGCGACGCCGGACCAGAAGAACGAGGTGCCGATGGTGATGATGATCGAGGGCACGCCGACCACGGCGACGAGGATGCCGTTGACGAATCCGACCAGCGCACCGCCGAGCAGGGCTGCGATCAGGCCGAGCCAGGGAAGACCGAGCTGGAGCGAGCAGAAGGCGAACAGGAAGCCCGAGAACTGGATGACCGCGGGAAAGGAAAGATCGATCTCGCCGGCGGCGATGACCAGCGTGAGGCCGAGCGAGATGATGAGGAGCGGCGGGATGGTGACGAGGAAGGAATCGTAGATCGGCCAGCGGAGAAAGACGTGCGGGGCGAGCGCGGTGAAGACCGCGATCAGCGCGATGAAGACGACGATGATCGGCAGCCCCTCGAGTTTCTTGCCGGCGAAGAGCGGCGAAAGCGGGCGCGCCCGCGATGCAGCGTGGCGCAGGCGTGCGCTGCTCACGCCGCGATTCCTGCTTTCGGCTGCTGGAGATCGATCAGGAAGCGGGTGAGCGCGTCGAGAGAAAGCTCGGCCGGGCGAACCGAAGCGGCGATGCGGCCGCGATCGAGCACGACGAGGCGATCTGCCAGCGCATGGACGTGGGCCAGATTGTGCTCGATATAGATCGCCGCGCGGCCGGATTCCTTGATCCAGCGCACGAAGTCGAGGACCTTCTGCACTTCCTTGATGGCGAGTGCGGTGGTCGGCTCGTCGAGGATGATCAGGTCGGCGTCGAAATGCATCGCGCGCCCGATGGCGATGCCCTGGCGCTCCCCGCCGGAGAGGTTGGCGACGGTGGAATCGGCATCGATGCCGACGCCGCGGAAGCCGAGGTGGCTTTGCAGGATTTCGTTGGCGATCCGCCGCTGCTCGCGGACATTGATGAAGCCGAAGCGGTTGACGATCTGGCGGCCGGCGAAGAAGTTCCGCCAGAGCGGCTGTTTTTCGCCGAGCGATTTCTCCTGATAGACGGTCTCGAAGCGGAGCGCGTGCGCCTTGCGCACGGAGTAGCGGCCGAGGTCGACCGGCTGGTCACGGATATAGAGCCGCCCGGAACTTGGACGGACGACGCCGGTGAGGGCCTTGATCAGGGTCGATTTGCCGGCGCCGTTGTCGCCGATCAGGCCGACGAT
Organism: Acetobacteraceae bacterium; assembly: GCA_030041255.1. Taxonomy (GTDB): domain Bacteria; phylum Pseudomonadota; class Alphaproteobacteria; order Acetobacterales; family Acetobacteraceae; genus JAKAWQ01. The sequence goes on along the minus strand of JASHOF010000034.1, from coordinate 20,765 downwards.
GTCGTTCTTGCCGATCGCGAGGTCGATATCGGTGAGAGCCTGGACGGGGCCGAAGGAGACGCAGAGCTTCTCGGCCTCGACGATGTTCGTGTAGGCCGGCTGCGGCAGGGCTTGGCCGCTCGTCATCTCCGGAATCCCCCTCGGGTGCAGTTTACATTCGGACCGCGCGCCCGCAACCCGGTACTTCCGGACGCTGCGCGCGGCCCGGAGTGAGGGGGTCCAGGGCCTCAGGCCCTGGCGGGGGAAAGGGGGCGGAGCCCCCTTTTGCCCTTCCCTTCGCCTGCTTTGCCTGCCCTCAGGCGGCGCCGGCCACGTAGGCCGTGAGGCTCTCCACTTCGTGGTCCTGTTGCATGATGCGGTGCTTCACCACATCGCCGATGCTGATCATGCCGAGCAGCACGTTGTGATCGACGACCGGCAGGTGGCGGATGCGCCCCGCGGTCATCGTGGTCATGGCCTCGATCACCCTGGTGCGCGGCGTGACCGTGCGGACCACCCTGGTCATGAGTTGGCCGGCGGTCATCTCGAGGGTGCGGGCGCCGTTGGCGGCCAGGCTGTGGACGATGTCGCGCTCGCTGACGATGCCGAGTATCTGTTGTTCGGAGTCGAGCACGAGAACGGCGCCGATGCGCCTCTCGGTCAGCACCCGGGCAAGCTCGGCGACGCTTGCCGTCGGGCCGACGGAGATGACTTCGTGACCCTTGTGCTTGAGGATGGCGGCGACTGTCATGGACGTACTCCTTGGGTTGGGCTCGCGGGCAGTTCCGCACCACGGCAGGTGGGCCGCCGGGCGGAGGCTGCCTGGCGCCGGACCGAACCAGGAAGTAGCAGGTCCGGCACGCTCTCGCGTCATCATGCGCCCGGGTGGGGCGGCTCTGCAAAAAACAGGCGTGCGGCGCACAAAGCCTTGCAGCCGCAGGCGGTTGACCGTTCCGGGAGTGAGACATGGGGTTGCATCGGGCCGGCGGAACGGCCTATCTCGCTCCCCTTGGCGTAAAGGTGGGGCCGGCAGCCGGTCATGATGTTCTTCAGCCGCGCGAAGATGGCGCTGATCCTCGGCATCTGCGCCCTTGGCGTGCTGCTCTCGCTCCCCAACCTGATGTCAGCGCCGGCAGCGTGGCTGCCGTGGCGGCATGTGCGGCTGGGCCTCGACCTCAAGGGCGGGAGCTATCTGCTGCTGCAGGTCGATATGGCCTCCGTCATTCGCGAGCAGCTCACCAACACGCTGGACGGGATCAGGACGACACTGATCACGGACGGGGTCGGCTACCACAGCCTGGCGGTGGACCGGGTGCACCAGAGAGTGCTGGTGACGCCGCGCGAGCCGGGCGATGAGGCAGCGCTTCTCGCGGCGCTGAGAAAGATGGTGGCGGGGCAAGTCGCCCCGGGCGGGACGCCGGAGCTTGCCGTGGCACCGCTGCCGGACGGGCAGGTGGCGGTGGCGCTTTCCACCGCGGCGCTGACGGCGCGCGCCAATTCCGCAATGCAGCAATCGATCGAAATCGTGCGCCGGCGGATCGACGGGACAGGCGTGGTCGATCCCGAGATCGCGCGCCAGGGTAGCAACCAGATCATGGTGCAGCTTCCGGGCATCGGCGATCCGAACCGGATCAAGAGCCTGCTCGGACGCACGGCGCATCTCACATTTCACCTGATCGACCAGACCGCCAATCCGGCCGCGGGCGGGCCTCCACCGCCGGGCGACGCGTTCCTGCCGATGCAGGATCAGCCGAGCGCCAAGCTGGCGGTTCGGCAGTTCGTTGCCGTGGACGGAGGGAATCTGACCGACGCCGAAGCCGGACAGGATCCGCAGACCGGGCAGTGGGTGGTGAACTTCACCTTCGATTCGGTCGGCGCGCGCGAGTTCGGCGACGTGACCAGGCAGAATGTCGGCCGGCCGTTCGCGATCGTGCTCGACAACCAGGTGATCAGCGCGCCGGTGATCCGTGAGCCCATCCTGGGAGGGCGCGGGCAGATCAGCGGCAATTTCAGTGCACAAAGTGCGACCGATCTCGCCCTGCTGCTGCGCGCGGGCGCGCTGCCGGCGCCGCTCAACGTGGTGGAGCAGCAGAGCGTCGGGCCGGAGCTTGGGGCGGATGCGATCCGCGCCGGCACGATCTCGCTCGCCGTCGGCTTCGTGCTGGTGATCCTGTTCATGGGCCTGTTCTACGGGCTGTTCGGCTGGCTCGCGGATATCGCGCTGATTCTGAACCTGATCATCCTGATGGCGATTCTCTCGCTGTTGCAGGCGACGTTGACGCTTCCCGGAATGGCGGGAATCCTGCTCACGCTCGGGATGGCGGTGGATGCGAACATCCTGATCAACGAGCGCATCCGCGAGGAGACCAGGCTTGGCCAGCGGCCGCTCGCGGCGATGGAGGCCGGGTTCCGGCGCGCCTACGGGACGATCATCGACAGCAACGCGACAACGCTTCTCGCGCACGTCATGCTGTTCATCTTCGGCAGTGGGCCGGTGCGCGGCTTCGCGATCACGATCACGCTCGGCATCATCTCGACGCTGTTCACGGCGACGCTGGTGGCGCGGCTTCTCATGGCGCGCTGGTACGTTGCCATCCGCCCGGCGGCATTGCCGGTCTGAACGCGATGTTCCTGCACCCGACACTCCGGCTGGTTCCCGACAACACGAAGATCCGCTTCATGCGCGGGCGGTTCCTCGGCATCCTGGTCTCGGCGGTGCTGTCCACGGCCTCGGTCGTGCTGTTCTTCTATCCGGGCCTCAATCTCGGGATCGACTTCAAGGGCGGCATCGTGATCCAGGCGCGTACCCCGAAGCCGGTCGATTTCGCCACTCTCAGGGCGTCGTTCGCGGCTGCCGGGCTCGCGGAGGCGGGCCTGCAACGGGTGGGAGCGGCGAACGAGGTGATGATCAGCCTGGAAAGCCAGGCGACGGACAAGGCGACGGACGCGGCGGTGCAGAGGATCGGCGCGGCACTGGAGAAGGCAGCGCCAGGGAGCAAGATTCTCGGCACGAGCGCGGTCGGGCCGACCGTTTCCGCCGAGCTGCTGCGCAAGGGCCTGCTCGCCGTCGGGCTCAGCCTTGCGATGATCCTCGTCTATATCTGGTTCCGCTTCGAGTGGGAGTTCGCGATCGGCGCGGTGGTGACGCTGCTGCTCGACATGACGAAGACGATCGGCTTCCTGGTGGTCACGCGGCTGCCGTTCGACCTCGTGATGGTGGCGGCGATTCTCACGATCCTCGGCTATTCCACCAACGACAAGGTGGTGGTGTACGACCGGATGCGCGAGAATTTGCGCAAGTACAAGTCGATGCCGCTGCGCGAACTGATCGACCTCTCGATCAACGAGACGCTGAGCCGGACGGTCGGCACCTCCTCGACCGTGTTCCTGGCCGCCTTGCCGCTTGCCTTGTTCGGGGGTGCGACGCTCTCCGCCTTCGCCTGGACGATGATGTTCGGCATCATCGTCGGCACCTCTTCCTCGATTTTCATCGCCGCGCCGATCCTCTTGTTCCTGGGCGAGCAGCGGCTACGCCAGGATGCGCGGGTGGTGCGTCCGACGAAGGCCCGGAAGAGGACGACCTGACGCTCCCATCGCGGGGCGGGAGCGTGGCGCGGACCAGGAAGAGGGCGTTCTGTTCGAAACCAGCGGGTCGGGCGCGGCGGTGCCTGCGAGGTTGTCGAGTAACCTGGCTCCGAGCGCCCTGCATCCGCGCACACGTCGTCGGATGATGCTATACTGAAGAGAAACCAGAGCCGGAAGAGCGCCGTCTCGAGGGAGTTTGGCGGGCCAGCCCGTCCAGTGACAGCGCTGAGAAACGCCGCCAAGGCGGCGCGGCCAGCGCGGCGGCAAGAAGCTCAGGCGTGGCTGCCAGCGCCGCAATGTGCTGGCGGAGAAGCGTCATGAACGGCCGCGGGCAGCGTCCGACGGCGCGCAGCGCACGTCCGATGCGGCTCCGGTGCGCGCCGACAAGGTTACGGCCGAGTTGGCGGTACAGGATCGTGGGCTCAGGATCGGCCAACGATTTCCCCGCCGGCTGCTGCGACGACCAGATAGCTCCACCAGTCATGCAGGGTCGACGGGGGCGGACGGCTTCTGACCAGGATAGATGTTGCCGCGCCGGGCCCTGATCGCCACCTGGCAAGCATTGCTTCTCACCGGCCGGGCCCGGTGAGAACGCTCACGGTAAGGATGCTCACAATGTCGCGATCGCCACCAACAGTAACGGGCATGTTAAGTGTTCTCCAGCATTCATGGGGTAACGAGTAACGTGTGCAACCTAGAGTTGGGTTCGGCGGTGCCAGGCAGCCATCCTGGCCGGCACCAATGACCAGTCCGCGTGGGGGGCCTGGGTCGACATGGATGCCTATACGACGATGAGTGGCAGAGAATCCCTCGTGGGCCCAGGAGCCGGCTGGCAGGCGGCGGTCAGTGCCCTTGCCGTCCTCGCCGCCGCGGTCCATGCAACCGGAGACCGCCCAGGCGCCGAAGAAATCGTACGCACCATTTACGCCGTTGCCGATTTGGGCGCCGCGGGCTTACACGAGCCCCCGCCGGCATTGGCCGCCTGAGACGAGCCGAAACGCGGTTGGACAGAGCATCGAAGCGGCCGCCGCTGTAGCCCGAAAAGCGTCCGCCACGTGGCATCGGGCGTGCCACAAGTCATCATTCCGCCCGTCGGTGCTTCGCGGCGACAGCAAACCGTGAGGTTGATGATGCGGTCGCCTCACCCGAGGCATGCCTCCGGAAAGAGGGCTGTTCCCCTGGCGGGTATCTGCCAGGGAGCGGCGGGCGACGGCCCGGAAGTGCTGCTCCGGCGAACGCAATTTCCGTTCGCCATGGCTCACGGTAACTGCTTGTCTTATGACGTTGCCGTCCGTTTGGGTCAGATTGAGATGCCGAGACCGGGCTGGCCAGCCCGGTCTCGGCGGAAGGGGACGGATCGTGGAACCGCTGGTCGTTGAGGGACCGGGTTAGAGTTGGATCGCCCCTTTCTTTTCCATCAGGCCCGAACGGATACCGGGGCCCTTCGGCCCGGATGACAAGCATGGGACAGCGGAAAAGATGACCATACAGGTACCACAAATCGTCGGCGTCGACATCTCCAAGGCAACGCTCGATGTCTATGTTCACCCGGCCGGGATCAGCCGGCAGTTCGCTAACACCGCCAAGGGCCATAAGGCGCTGATCGCCTGGCTCGCACCATGGAGCATCGAGCGCATCGCCTACGAGGCGACCGGAACCTACCACCGTAAGCTCGAACAGGCGCTGGCTGGCATGCCTTGTGTCAGCCTCAATCCCGAACGTGCCCGCCGCTTCGCGCAAGCCACCGGAACGCTCGCCAAGACCGACCGCATCGATGCCAGCCTGCTCGCCCGGATGGCCGCCACACTACACCCCCCTGTCCGGCCAGCCAGGAGCCAGCAACAGATGCAGCTCGTGGAATTGATCAACGCCCGCGACGGCTTGGTACGCGACCGCACCGCGCTCAAGAACCGAGAGAAGAACCTCACCATCGCCCTGCTCCGCCATCAGTGCCAGCAACGCCTCCAACAGATTGCCCGCCATATCGAAGCGCTCGATGCCGAAATCGCCGCCGGCATTGCCGCCGACCCCGGGCTCGCCCGCCGCCACCACATCCTCACCAGCATTGCCGGGCTGGGCACGCTGACCGCCCATCAGCTCATCGCCACCATGCCCGAACTGGGAACCCTGAATAACAAAGAGGCCGCATCGTTGGCCGGCCTCGCACCCGTCGCGCGGCAGTCGGGCCAGTGGAAAGGCAAAAGCTTCATCCGCGGCGGCAGAGCCAACGTCCGCCAAGCACTCTACATGCCAGCCCTCGTCGCCGCGCGCTTCAACCATGACCTCAAGGCCAAATACCGTCAGCTCATCGCCACCGGCAAACCCGCCAAGGTCGCCATCACCGCCATCATGCGAAAGCTGATCGTCATCGCCAACGCCTTGCTCAAGGCCGATCGCTGCTGGCAGGAATCTGTCGCTTGACCATCACGGATACTCCATCTGGCCGCTTTCGACGCTGATCGCCTCCTCGCGCGACGCCTTGCATCCGGGGCGCGGGGTGCCGGCAACGCGGCGCTCTTTCCCCTCGTGCTCCTGCGCGAAAAAATCGATCGCCGCCCGACGATTCGCTCCCTCTCCGCCCTCAAGCCGGATTCCCTCGGCCCGAAGGTGGCGATCCTCTGCCATTACGACCGCGCCGGGCGGCTGCGCGATGATTTCCGCCACTACATCCTCGAACTTTCGCACGCCGGATTCGCAGTCATTCTGGCCAGCAACTCTCGGCACCTCGATCCCCAGGCGCAGGAGTTCGCCGATCGGCACTGCGCCGGGGTGATGCTCCGGCGCAATGTCGGATTCGATTTTGCGGCCTGGAAGGATGCCATCGGCGCCCACGATCTGCCGCGCCCCGGGACGACGCTGCTTCTGCTTGCCAACGACAGCCTCTACGGCCCCTCCGCCCGTTCTGGCCGGTGCTCTCGCAAGCAGATTTTTCCGCGGCCGACATCTGGGCGCTCACCGATAGCTGGCAGATCCGCTATCACTTGCAGTCCTACCTCCTGATGGCCGGCCCGGCCGTTCTGCACAGCCCTGCCTGGCATGACTTCTGGCGGGGCGTGAAGCCGCTTGCGGCGAAGCATTGGGTGATCCGCCGTTACGAGATCGGCTTCTCGCAGGCGATGCTGCGTGCGGGCTTCCGCCTCGGCGCGATCTGGCCCTATGCGGCGCTGCTCGAAGCCGTGGTGAGCCAGACGGCTGCCCGGTCCGAGGAGAGCGACGATCCGCTCGCTGCCGCCCGCGCCGCGCAGGTGCGCCGCATCCGCGAGGCGATCGCCCGCGGGCTGGCATTCAACCCGACGAGCGATCTCTGGCGCACGCTGCTCGCCGGGAGTTCCGAAATCGATCCGGAGCATATCCTCGCCGATCTCGCCCGCTCAGTGCGCAATCGCGCGCCCTGAACCGTGTTGCGGAAGAGACGGGGCCCAGCCGGTCAGCATTGCCATCGTGAGTTCGAGCGTGATTGTCCGCTCTTCGACGGGCAACGCTGCGAGAGCCGCCGGGAAGAGCGCGCGCGGCGGTGTGCGTCGTTCGCGCACTCCGATCGCATTGGTTTCGCCGGCGGCCCGAAGATCGTGGAGAGCCGCGAGCGGCTCCCGATAGGCGATGCTGATGCGATCGAGATCGACGACCGGCAGCGCGAACCCGGCCCGCTGCAACAGCCCGGCGCAATCGCGGAGCGTCGGAAACGGCGAGATGCGCGGTGAGGCGCCGCCGCTGAGGGCCGCTTCCGCCTCGGCAAGCGCCGTGCGCAGCGGATCGAGCGTACCGAGCACGGGCAGGCTCGCCAGGAACAGGCCATCCGGCTTGAGCGCGGTCCTGACCTGCACCAGCGCGCCGGGCAGGTCGTTTACCCAATGCAGCGAGAGATTCGCCGTGACGAGATCGAAACTTGCCGCACGGAAGGGCAGCCACTCCTCGTCCGCCGCCACCGCAAGCGCGCCGCCCCTGGCGGCCATGCGCGTTGAAAGATCAGCCGAGACTACCGTGATGCCGCGGGCGGCCAGCAAAGGTGCTACGATTCCCCGCCCGCCGAGATCGAGGGCCAGGGCGAACCGTCTCGTCGTGTCGTCCAGCCGCCCGACCAGGCGCTCCGCCGCCTCTCTGAGCACCGGTGCCACGCGCTCGACCATCCCCGCCGCGCGCTCGCGATGGCGGCGCACGGCAAGGCGGTCGAAAATCTCCGGCACCCCGCCCATCCCGTCTTTGACCCCCCCGATCGCCGTCTCCAGACCCTTGTCGGTTTGGCTGGGCGGTCCGACAAGGGTCCGGAACATATTTGAGCCCGCGATTCACGCCCTCCGACGTTTCCGCCTCGGGCGATCGCGGGCTAACCTCGGCCGGTGCCCGCCGGAAAGGAGCGCTGCCTGAAGATGCGTGCCATCACGCCCCACGCGCTTGCCCGCCGGCTGGCGGAGCGGCGGGAACTCGCCGTCCTCGATGCCCGCGAGGTGGGCGAATTCGGCGCCGCTCACCTGTTCTGGGCCGTCCCCTGCCCGCTTTCCACGGCCGACCTCATTGCTCCCAGCCTTCTGCCCCGGCAGAGCGTGCCGATCGTTGCCGTGGACAGGGCCGAAGGCCACGCGGAACGCCTCGCCGCCATGCTATCCCGCCTCGGCTACAGCGACGTTTCCCTGCTCGCCGGCGGCGTCGAAGCGTGGCGTCAAGCCGGCTTCGAACTTTTCAGCGGCATCAACGTGCCTTCCAAGGCGTTCGGGGAGTGGGTCGAACATCATTACGGCACCGAGAGCATCGATGCGGCTGAGCTGCAGCGCCGCCGCGACTCCGGCGCTCCCATGCTGGTGCTCGACAGCCGCACGTTCGAAGAATTCGAGCGGATGAACATCCCGGGCGGCATCAGCGTGCCAGGCGGGGAGCTGGTTTATCGCATTGCCGATCTTGCCCCCAATCCGGCAACGCTCGTGGTCGTCAACTGCGCGGGGCGCACGCGCAGCATCCTCGGTGCCGAAAGCCTGCGTCGGGCCGGGATCCCGAACCAGGTCGTCGCGCTCAGCAACGGCACGATGGGCTGGGAACTGGCCGGGTTCGCCTGCGAACGGGGTGCCAGGCGTTGCTATCCGCCGGGCACGCCCGCTTCGGCCGCCCTGGCCCTTTCCCGCGCCAGTCGCTTCGCCGCCGAGGCGGGCGTGCAAGTGATCGGTCGCGACGATCTGGCGAAGCTCGCCGCCGATTCCGCGCGGACGCTCTATCTCCTCGATGTGCGGAGCCCCGGGGAATATCGTGCCGGTCATCTCGCGGGCAGCCAGAGCGCCCCTGGCGGCCAGCTCGTCCAGGCGACGGACCACTGGGTTGCCGTGCGCGGCGCGCGCATCGTCCTGATCGACGACACGGGAGTGCGCGCCCGGATGACCGGCGGCTGGCTCCGGCAGATGGCCCCCTGGGAGGTGTTCGTCGTCGAGGGCGCGCTCGATGCCGGGCCGGAAAACCGGCTGGAGAGCGGGCCGGAACCACGGCCGGAGCCTGCCGATGGGCCGGTCATCACGGTTCCTGAGCTGCTGGCCTGGCGGAGCCAGCCGGGCACCGTGATCCTCGATTGCGCGCCGAGCCCGGACTATCGCGAGGGCCACATCCCGGGCGCGCTCTGGGCGATCCGTTCGCGCATTGCCGCGCTGGCCGCCGCTCTGGCAGGCGCCTCACGGGTTGCCGTTACGTCGCCTGACGGCTGGCTTGCCCGCCACAGCGTTGGCGAGATCTCCGCCCTCACCCGCGCCCCCGTGCGGGCGGTCGCGGGCGGGACCGGGGCCTGGGCCGATGCGGGCCAGCCGCTCGCCGCCACTGCCTCCGATCCGCCCGATTCCGCTTGCGTCGATGTTCAGCTTCGCCCCTACGACCGGACCACGGGCGTCGAAGCCGCGATGCGCGCCTATCTCGCGTGGGAGGTGGGCTTGCCCGCCCAGATCGCGCGAGAGGCATCGGTGACGTTCGGGGAGACGATCGGACATGGCCGCTCCTGAGGGCGCCGCCCGTCTCTTCCGGTTGGCGCGCGGGGCTGGCCGGGCCGCCTTCGATATCCTGCTGCCGCCGACCTGCCCGAGCTGTGATGCCCCGGTCGGCGCGCCCGGCCTCCTGTGCGCGGAGTGTTTCAGCGCTCTGACCATGCTCGCCGAGCCGCTCTGCCGGCGCTGTGGCGTGCCCTTCATGGCAGAATTCATGGGCGGGCGCGCCGGCCTGTGCCCGACCTGCCGCGAGCACCCGCCGGCGTTCGGTCGCGCCCGCGCAGCCCTTCTCTACGACGCCGCAGCCGCGCGCCTGATCCTGCCCCTCAAATATGCCGACCGCACCGAGCTTGCCGGGGTTCTCGCTCTGCACATGGCTCGCGCCGGCGCCGCGCTGCTGCGCGCGGCGGAACTGCTGGTGCCGGTGCCTTTGCACCGGCACCGCCTGTTCGCAAGGCGCTACAACCAGGCGGCCCTGCTGGCCCATGCGCTGGCTCGCCGCTCGGGTCTCCCGGTCCTGCCCGATGCCCTGGTCCGCCGCCGCCCTACCCAGCCGCTCGGCGCGCTCGGGGCTGCCGCGCGCGCGGCGGAGCTGACGGGTGCGTTCGCCGTTCGCCGCTCCCGCGAGGGGAGGATCCGCGGCCGGTGCGTGCTGCTCATCGACGACGTGCTGACCTCGGGCGCGACGGCAAGCGCCTGCACCGAGGCGCTGCGCGAGGCCGGTAGCGTCGCGATCGACGTGCTGGCCGCTGCCCGCGTACCGGACCCTCGTTCAGGCTGACGGCCATCCAGGCATCATGCCAGGACACCGCGCACCCGGCTCGACGCCGGCGGTGCCAAGCCCATATCTATTCGCATCGTAACCAACGGACGGAACCGGCAACCTTGGACGCAAAGACACCTGAGATCGAGATTTATACCCAACCCTGGTGCCCGTATTGCGCGCGCGCGATCCGCCTTCTTGCCGCCAAGGGAGTGCCATTCCGCGAGATTTCCGCACCGCGCGGAACACCCGAGCGTGCCGAAGCGATTCGCCGCTCCGGCGGCCGCACCACGGTTCCGCAGATTTTCATCGATGGAGAGGCGGTGGGCGGTTCGGACGAACTCGCCCTGCTCGAGGCCAATGGCGAGCTGGACCGGATGCTCGGCATCGCCGCCGCCATGCCCGCCAGGCCATGATCCATTATCAGGTTCGCTGCAGCGGCGGGCACGAGTTCGACGGCTGGTTCAAGGACAGCTCGACCTTCGACCGCCAGGTCAAGCGCGGCCAGCTCGAGTGCCCGACGTGCGGTGACCGCAAGGTCGCCCGCGCATTGATGGCTCCGGCCCTGCCGCGGGCTGCCATGCCGCCGGCGCCTCCTGCCCCCGCTCCTGCCCCACCGGCTGCCGGCGAGCCTGCCAAGGCGGTCAGCGGCAAGGGGATGCCGGACCAGATGCGGGCTGCCTTGCAGCGGATGCGGGCCGAGATCGAGAGCAACTGCGACTATGTGGGGCCGGGCTTCGCGGAGGAGGCTCGGCGCATCCATCGCGGGGAGAGCGAGCGTCGCGGCATTTACGGCGAGGCGAGCCAGGAAGAGGCCGAATCACTGCACGAGGAAGGCATCCCCGTTTCCCGCATCCCCTGGGTGGATCGCGCAGAGGGCTGAGGAGCGGGCTGACTTTCTCCTCCGCGCGCTTCGCTGCGACATCAGAACGGGCGGCGCGCGACGAGCGCCGTCGCCAATGTCCCGTCATCGAGCACGTCGATCGCCCCGCCGATGGGCACCCCCTGGGCGAGGCGGCTTACCGCGACACCGAGCGGCCGCAACTGCTCGGTCAGCCAGTGCGCGGTCGCCGCCCCGTCGACCGTTGCACCCAGGGCGAGAATCACCTCGGCGACGCCGCCTGCCGCGATGCGCACCAGGAGCGGTGCCAGGTTGAGATCCTCCGGCCCGATGCCATCGAGCGCCGAGAGGGTCCCGCCCAGCACATGATAAAGGCCGCGATAGACGCCCGAGCGTTCCAGCGCCCACAGATCCCCGACCCCTTCGATGACACAAACGAGCTTCCGCTCCCGCCCCGGCGCAACGCAGATGGCACAGGGGTCGCAACTGTCGAGGTTCCCGCACTCCCGGCACGGCCGCACGGCCCGCGCCGCCTCGGAGAGTGCCGCCGCCAACGGCAGCATGCGCGTCTCCGGGTTTTGCAGCAGCTTGAGCACTGCCCGCCTGGCGCTGCGCGGCCCAAGTCCCGGCAGCTTGCCGAGCAGCGCGATCAGCCGCTCGATTTCGGGACCACCCATCCCGGCCCTGGGTTCAGAACGGCAGCTTCAGGCCAGGCGGCAGCGAAATCCCGCCGGTCAGCTTCTGCATTTCCTCGGCTGCCATCGCCTCGATCTTCCGCTTCGCCTCCGCATGTGCCGCGACCAGCAGGTCCTCGAGCACTTCGCGGTCCTCCTGTGTCGCAAGCTTCGGATCGATTTTCACCCGCCTGAGATCTCCCTTGCCGTTCAGGACGACGGAAACAAGGCCCGCGCCGGCGGTCCCTTCGCATTCCATCGCGGCGAGCTTCGCCTGCAGCTCCTGCATCCGCCCCTGCATCTCGGAGGCCTGCTTCATCAGGCCGGCAAGATTTTTCATCACTTCTCCTCTCCGTCGTCGGCCGGCGGCTCGCCCATTCCAGCTTCATCGAGCGGCGGCAGTTCGGTCTCGATCTCGTGCCGCGCCCCGATCTCCGCGCCGGGGAACGCATCGAGGATTGCGCTGACCAGCGGATGGCGCCGCGCGGTCGCGCGGCGCGCTTCTTCGGCCGCGCGGTCCTGCTCGGCAAGCGTCGGCTCTCCTGGCCCTGCCGCAAGCGCGATCGTCCAGCGCACCCCCGTCCTGGTCCGCAGCAACTGGGCAAGCCGTGCTGCCAGGTCCCGCGGCGCTTCCCTGTCCGGCGCAATTTCGATGACCGGCGGGGCGTAGCGCACCAGGTGCACATGGTGCAACAGTTGCGCCGCCAGCACCGCCTCCCGCGCCTCGGCGGCCAACGCGATGACCGCGCGAAAGCTGTCCGGCAAGGCTGCCTGCTCGGCTGCCTCGGCGGGGGCGAGGGCGGCAGTGCCACGCGCCGAGGGAGTGGCAGATATTGACTGCGGACGGGACCGGGGGGCCGGGGCCGAAGAGGCGGGTGAGCCCTGAGCGGCTGCGGCCCGCTCTGCCGTGATCGTCCTGACGAGTTCGCCCGGAGAGGGCAGGTCCGCCACGTAGCAAAGCCGGATCAGCACCATGTCTGCGGCCGCGCGCCGGTCCGGCGCGCTTTCCACCTCCTGCGTTCCCTTGAGCGCCATCTGCCATGCCCTCGCCAGCACCGGCACAGAGACGCGTTCGGCAAGCTGAGCACCCCGGGTACGCTCCGCCTCGGGCAGCTCGGGATCATTCTTCAGCGCCGGGATCGCCTTGAGGCGGCTCAGATTGTGCAGAAGCGCGAGCAGATCGGCCAGCAGCAGGCCGGAGTCCGCGCCACGCGCATGCGCCGCGTCAGCCACTTCCAGGGCCTGGGCCGGTTTGCCCGCCAGGATGGCCTCGAGAAGGTCGAACACGGCCTGCCGGTCGGCCATGCCGAGCATTTCCGCGACGGCTTCCGCGGTGATCGGCCCGCTGCCCGGCTCCCGCGCGATCGCCTGATCGAGGAGCGAAAGCCCGTCGCGCACGGAGCCGTCCGCGGCCCGCGCAATCAGCGCCAGCGCCGGCGGCGTGACTGCCGCGCCTTCCGCCTCCGCAATGCGCCCGAAATGGGCTGCCAGCTCGGCGGCGCCGAGGCGCCGCAGATCGAAACGCTGGCAGCGCGAGAGCACCGTGAGCGGGACCTTGCGCACCTCGGTCGTTGCGAACACGAATGTCACATGGGCGGGCGGCTCTTCGAGCGTCTTCAGCAGGGCGTTGAAGGCATTGCGCGAGAGCATGTGCACTTCGTCGATGATGAAGACGCGCTTCAGCGCCTGCAGCGGCCGGAAGCGGGTCGCCTCGATGATCTCGCGCACGTCATCGACCCCGGTGCGGGAGGCGGCGTCCATCTCGACGACGTCCGGGTGCCGCTCGGCCAGGATCGCCGTGCAGTTCGCGCAGACCCCGCAGGGCGTCGCCGTTGGCCCGCCTTGGCCATCCGGCCCGATGCAGTTGAGGGCGCGGGCAATGATCCGCGCCGTCGTCGTCTTGCCCACCCCGCGCACGCCCGTCAGCATGAAGGCGTGCGCAACCCGCCCGGCCGCGAAGGCATTGGTGAGGGTGCGCACCATCACTTCCTGCCCGATCAGTTCGGAAAAAAGCGTGGGCCGGTATTTGCGCGCCAGCACCCGGTACGGCGTGCCGGCAGGGCTCGCCGCCTGCCCGTCCTGGCGTGCCGGCGCAGCGGGCAGATCGGCGAGCAGGCCGGGCCCGGCAGGCGGCGGCGGATCCTCGAACAAGCCGGACATGCGAACTTGCCACACCTCCTTCGAATGCGCCCCGCGCCGGCACGCCAGGCGCCGGGGGGCGCCCCGGGCATCACCCGAGGGATGAAGGCCCGCGGGGCGGCGGATTGCGGGGGTGGGAGGCCGGACAGCGACCCGGGCGGAAACTCGTTGCGGCTGCTTCCTTCCGGACCTGACCGGGTTGGCGAGGCGCCCGTCCGCCGCCGACCCCCCGGATGTACATAGCACGCCGCCGCATCGCAGTCAGCGTGTTGCCTGCCCCGGCAACGCATGCGAACGTCGTGTTGATCGCCAAGGCCCTGAGCGCGTGAACCTGATCCTCGCCCGCCGTCCCAACCCCTACACTGGCAGCCCGCTCGACCGTGCCGTGCAACGTCGCGACGACGAAAGCTGGATTGCCGCAGCGCTCGCCGCACCAGGGAGCCTGTTCCTGCCGCTCTGGCAGGCGAAGAGCCTGATCCAGGATTCGGACTCGCACACTCCGACCGCGGTCTTCCTCCCGACGGCAATCGCGGGCCAGCTCTGCTCGCCTGGCGGCTCCGGCCCGTTCTCCTGGGCGTTCCTCGGCCTGCTCGAAGAGCGGGCGCTGTTCGCGATCGATCTCGGTGCCGCCGATCCGGCCGGGCTGCTGCCCGGCCTGCCGGGCCACTTCATCGATTTGCGCACGGTGCCCGGCCTGCTGCCTGAGAGCGAGGCCGCCCTGCTCGCGCACGCCCGCGGCCTGTTGCACTGGCGGAGCCGCAGCCGCTGCTGCGGCGTCTGCGGCGCCACCTGCTTGCCTGTTGCCGCCGGCAACGTGATGCGCTGCGCAAGCTGCGGCACCGAGCATTTTCCGCGCACCGATCCGGCCGTCATCATGCTGGTTACCGACGGTTCCCGCGCTCTGCTCGGCCACTCGCACCGGTTCCCGCGAGCGGCCATGTACTCGACCCTCGCCGGCTTCGTCGAACCGGGCGAGAGCCTCGAAGAGGCGGTCACGCGCGAGGTTGGCGAGGAGACCTCGGTTCGCGTTGGCCGCGTGCAGTATCACTCCAGCCAGCCCTGGCCATTCCCGGGCTCGATCATGCTCGGTTTCTATGCCGAGGCGCTGACGACCGACATCGTCCTCCAGACCGAGGAACTCAGGGATGCCCGTTGGTTCACCCGCGCCGAGATCGCCGCCCATGAAAGCCTGGGCTTCAGCCTGCCGCGCCTCGATTCGATCGCCCGCCGGCTGATCGAGGACTGGATGGCGAACGGCTGACGCGACCCCGATCACCCCGCATGCAGCTCGCCGCATTTCTTTTGCCCGCAGCACTTCTTCTGGGAGCCTGCGCGACCGACAATTCGCCCACGGCCGTCTGCCGCCGGCAGGCGGAGCAGGATCCCAAAGTCAAGGCCCTCGAATTCAGCTCTGCCCACAGTATGGCCCTGGCGGAGACCGACGCCGGCGAGCTTGCCTTTCTTCGCCGGGAGGACACGCTGCGCTGCCTGCAGGACAAGGGGGTGATCTCGGAGGGCGGTGTCGAGCCCGTCAGGCCGCCGATGCCGTAACTCTCAGCCTGCCTCCGCGACACCCCGGCCCGACGCTGCCGGATAGACACCGAGGATGCGCGTTTCGCGCGAGAAGAACGAGAGCTCTTCGAGTGCATTGCGCAAGCCTGGCCGCTCCGGATGTCCCTCGACATCGCAGAGGAACTGGGTGGCCGTGAACTCGCCGTTCAGCATGTAGCTCTCGAGCTTGGTCATGTTCACGCCGTTGGTCGCGAAGCCGCCGAGCGCCTTGTAGAGAGCGGCCGGAACGTTGCGGACACGGAATATGAAGGTCGTCATCGTGCGGCTTCCATCCGGCGGCGGATCGAGCGGATGCGGCGCCATCACATAGAAGCGTGTCGTATTGTGGGCGGCGTCCTCAACATTCCGGCGGAGAATCGAAAGACCGTAGATGTCGGCCGCCAGCGCCGAGGCGATCGCCGCATCTTCCTTGCGCTGCCATTGCGCGACCAGCGCGGCGGCGCCGGCAGTGTCCGCCTCGACCACCTGGGTGGCGGCAAGCTCCTTGATCAGGCCGCGCACCTGCCAGAGTGCCACCGCATGCGAGTGGATGCGCCGCACGTCCTGGAGCCGCGCTCCGCGAGGTCCGAGCAGGCAGTGCTCCACCCGCTGGAAATGCTCGCCGACCACGTAGAGCCCGCTTTCCGGCAGCAGTCGATGGATGTCCGGCACCCGCCCGGCGAGGCTGTTCTCGCACGGCAACATGGCCAGCGCCGCCGAACTTTCGCGGACGGCCTCGATGGCCGCTTCGAAGGTTTCGCACGGCACGGTCTCGAAGCCGGGACAGGCGGTGCGGCAGGCGAGATCGGAATAGGCGCCCGCTCGCCCCTGGAAGGCGATGCGGCCTTTCATCGTTCGGTGGGATCCTGCCGGTCGCGCAAGCCTGTTCTCGCCACCTTTCCGCTTATTTGCCGGGCGCGGCGCCCGGGTTGAAGGGGCGCGGCGGTTTCCTTATGGTGCCTGGCACCTTAGGAGGTTGCCAGCGGGGCCGCAATTCAGCGGGCCACGGCTGTCCTCCGGCGGATCGAGAACGAACGGAAAGCGCCGCATGGACAGTCTGAAGGTCAACGAGGCCATTGCCAGCATATTGGTGGCCGGCATCGTCTTCATGGTCACCGGCTTCATCGCCGAGGGGGTGGTGCGCACCGGCGAGCTTGCCAAGCCTGCTTTCATGGTCGCGGTGAAAAACCAGCCAGGCGCCGCTGCTGCCAAGCCGGCGGGGGTGCCCAGCATCACGCCGCTGCTCGCCAGCGCCGACGTGAAGAAGGGCCAGGCGTTCGTCGACGAAGTTTGCGCGGCCTGCCACAACTACACCGCCGGCGCCGGCGCCAAGATCGGCCCCGATCTCTACAATGTCGTCGGCCGCCCGCGCGCTTCGGTCAAGGGGTTCGACTATTCGGATGCGGTCAAGAAGCTCGGCGGCGACTGGACCTACGAGAACCTCAATCTCTGGCTGCATGATCCGCAAGCGGTCGCACCCGGCACCCGCATGACCTACACCGGCATCGAGAACACTGAAACGCGCGCCGACGTCATCGCCTTCCTCCGCACGCTCTCTTCGCATCCCGTACCGCTGCCGAAGGTGACGCCGGCGACCGCCAAGCCGGCGGCCGCAGCACCCGCCGCCGCGCCTAAAGCGGCTGCCACCCCGGCGGCGCCGGCCGCCGCGAAGGCGGCTGCCCCACCCGCACAGGCGCCAGGTCTCGCCTCCCTGATCGATCATGCAGACGTCAAGAAGGGCCAGCAGTTCGTCGAGGGTGTTTGTGCGGCCTGCCACAATGACGCTGCCGGCGCCGGCACCAAGATCGGACCGGACCTGTACGGCGTGGTCGGCCGGCCCGTCGCCTCGGTGCAGGGCTTTGGCTATACGCCGGGGCTCAAGAAGCTCGGCGGCGACTGGACCTATGTGGCGCTCAACCAGTGGCTGACCAACCCGATGAAAGAGGTGCCCGGCACCATGATGGCCTTCCCCGGCATCCCCGATGCGGCCACCCGGGCCGACGTCATCGCCTTCCTGCGCACGCTCTCTCCGAACCCGGTGCCTTTGCCGACGCCGGCGGGCGGCAAGCCGTAGCGCACTTGCATCCGGCCGCTGAGGCGTTTCTCGCCGCCGCCGAGGCGGCAGCCGAGGCAGCCGGGGCAGCGATCAGGCCTTGCTTCCGGGCCCCGATCGCGGTCGAAGAGAAGGCCGACCAGAGCCCCGTTACGCTGGCGGACCATGCCGCCGAGCGGGCGATGCGCGAGGTGCTCGCCCGCCGCTTCCCGGAGCACGGCCTGGCCGGTGAGGAATTCGGCCACGAGCGGCCGGATGCCCGGTTCTGCTGGGTGCTCGACCCGATCGACGGCACCCGCGCCTTCATCACCGGCCGGCCGCTGTTCGGCACTCTCATCGCCCTGCTCGATGCCGGCCGCCCGGTCCTCGGCCTGATCGACCAGCCGATAACAGGCGAACGCTGGATCGGCCTCTCCGGCAGCCCGACGCGGTTCACCGGGCCGTTCGGCGGTCGTGCCGGGTGCCGCCCCTGCCCTCTCCTCGCCGCGGCGGAAATCTCGGCGACCAATCCGGAGATGTTCACCGGCTCCGAGTCTGCCCGCATCCGGCGCCTGCAGTCTGCCTGCCGTCGCGTCACCTGGGGCGGAGACTGCTACGGGTACGGCCTGCTCGCCCTCGGCCTGATCGACATGATCGCCGAATCTTCGCTCAAGCCCTGGGATTGGGCGGCCCTTGTCCCTATCGTGGAAGGCGCGGGCGGGAGGATCACCGACTGGGAAGGGTATGCGCTCGCCCCGGGCAGCGCCGGCCAGGTGCTCGCAGTCGGCGACCCGGCTCTGCAAGCGCCGGCACTCGCCCTGCTCGCGGATTGACGTCATCCGAGACGCGCGTTGGAGGAACCCATGCGCCGCCGCACACTCCTCACCAGCTTCTCTTCGAGCCTCGTCGGCGGCTTCCTCGCCACACCGGCGCGCGCCGCCACGCCCGAGGCCGCGCGCACCGACGCCGTTTCCGTCCTCGGGCCGCCCGCACTGCCTCGAGGCTTCGCCCATTTCCCCTACGTCAACCCCGACGCGCCAAAGGGCGGCAGCGTCACGCTTTTTTCCTTGGGCGGCTTCGACAGCTTCAACCCCTATATCCTGCGCGGGACCCCGGCCGATGGGCTCGGCCGGCTCTGGGATACCCTGCTCACCGCCTCTGCCGATGAAGCCGCCGCCGGCTACGCCCATCTCGCCGAGGCGGTGGAGATCAGCCCCGACCGCGCCAGCATCACCTTCACGCTCGACCCGGCCGCCCGCTTCCACGACGGCACCGCCGTCACCGCGGCCGATGTCGTCTTCACTTTCCACGCCCTGGTCGAGAACGGCCAGCCGTTCTATCGCCTCTATTAT
This sequence comes from Acetobacteraceae bacterium, assembly GCA_030041255.1. GTDB lineage: Bacteria > Pseudomonadota > Alphaproteobacteria > Acetobacterales > Acetobacteraceae > JAKAWQ01. The sequence goes on along the minus strand of JASHOF010000034.1, from coordinate 1,898 downwards.
TCTGCCGTCGGCTCGCTCGAAGCTCCTTCGCAGCGCGTCGTCCGCTTCCACCTTCGCTCCACGCAAAGCCGCGAGCTGCCGCTGATCCTGGGCGAGCTTCCGGTGCTGCCCGCTGCTTTTTTCGCCCACCGCGACTTCTCGAGCCCGCTCAGCGCGCCGCCTCTCGGCTCCGGCCCCTATCGCATCGCCGATTATGCCTTCGATCGCTCGATCACCTACCAGCGCAACGCCGACTACTGGGCCGCCGACCGCCCGACCGCGCTTGGGATGTTTAATTTCGACACCATCCGCACCGAATATTTCCGTGACGACACGGTGGCCTTCGAGGCGTTCAAGGCCGGCAGCATCGACTTCCGCAACGAGAACGTCTCCAAGAACTGGGCCACCGGCTACAATTTTCCGGCGGTCCGGCGCGGGCTCGTGAAACGCCGCCGCGTCCGCTACCGGCTGCCCACCGGAATGCAGGGTTTTGCGATGAACACGCGCCGCGCCGTCTTCGCCGATCGGCGCGTCCGCAAGGCGATGGCCTGGGCTTTCGATTTCGAGTGGGAGAACAAGAACCTCTTCTATGGCCTCTACAGCCGCACGCTCAGCTATTTCAGCAACAGCGACCTCGCCTCATCCGGCCTGCCGGAGGGCGCCGAGCTTGCCGTGCTAGAACCCTGGCGCAAGGAGCTGCCGCCCGAACTTTTCACCGAGCCTTTCACCCTCCCCGTCACCGGCGGCGCCGGCAACAACAGCAAGGAGCTGGTTGCGGCTTTCCACATGCTGGAAGCGGCCGGCTGGCACGTCGCCTCCGGCCGGCTCGTCGACAAGGCCGGCCGGCCGTTCGTGTTCGAGATCCTGCTGCCCGATCCGACCTTCGAGCGTGTCGCCCTGCCCTATACGGCCTGGCTGAAGCGGCTTGGCATCACCGCCAGCGTGCGGGTGATCGATCCGGCGCAGTACCAGCGGCGGATGAACAATTTCGATTTCGACATGACAATGACGGTGATCCCGGAATCGGAGATCCCCGGCAACGAGCAGCGCAACTACTGGACCTGCGCCGCCGCGCACACCGAAGGCAGCCAGAACCTGATGGGCGTGTGCAGCCCGGCGGTGGATGCGCTGGTCGACAAGCTGATCGTCGCACCCGACCGGCCTTCTCTCCTCGCCGCCGCGCATGCGCTCGACCGCGTCTTGCTCTGGGGCTGGTACATGGTGCCGCAATGGCACACGCAATATTTCAACCTGGCCTACTGGAACCGGTTCGGCTTCCCGGCGCAGCCGGTGCGCAGCGGCTATGTCTTCGATGCCTGGTGGATCGACGAAAAGCTCGCCGCCGCCACCGACGCCGCCCGCCACGCGGGCCTGTAGCGCCCGGAAGCCGCTGTCATCTGGTTCCGGTTGTTGCCGCGCGCCGTCTCCGGACAGGAGCTCACGCCGCAGCTTGAGAAATTGCCATCACCTCTCGTCATGCGAATCTAGAACAGGCGCGTAGCACGGTCGAGTCCGGCGTCGAGCCTGCGGAGAATGACGAACGCAAGCTCGGCCCGTGTTCCCGCTGGGGATGGCGGCGCAGAATCCGCCACAGGCGGCGGAGACGACGCATCGGGGTCGCCTGAGAGCATACGGATACGCGCTTCGATGCCCTCTGCCTCGCTCTGGATTGGCGCTCTCGCCGCCGCCGGCACCGGCGGCCCCGCCTCCGCCGCCAGCCGCCCCACGGCGTGCGCCCCGATATGGCAACCGAGCAGGACGCGAACCGGTCGCTCGGACCATACACGCGGACCGGCGAGCGGCGGACGCCAGCCCGGCCGGAGGGCGGTCTCCAGGTCCTGCAGGCGGGCATCGAGCGTCACCAGCAGGGGAACGACGGCCGTGCCGCCGCGGCCATCGAGCATTCCCGGCACGGCGGC
>JASHOF010000033.1 GCA_030041255.1 Acetobacteraceae bacterium | reverse complement strand
CCCCCCGACCTCTGGGCCTTGAGGCGGAGGAGGATCATCATGGTTGACATGGGTCTGAACGAAGCCGCAGCCGAGCCCGGCGTTCTCAGGGCCGAGTTCGCCAGGCTGCGTGAGGAGCTGGCGAGCATCCGGGAGATGCTGACGACGACAGGCGCCGACATTCTTTCCGGGCCCAAGGCGGCCGCCGAAAGCCGGCTGGCCTCGCTGCAAGGCGAGGTGGAAAAACTCGCCGCCGAGCTGAAAGGCCAGGGCGGCGAAGTGCTGCAACGGATCGACCACAAGGTGCAGGAGCGACCGCTGACCAGCATTGCCGTGGCGTTCGGCATCGGGCTGCTCGCCGCGCAGCTTTTGCGCCGCTGATCTTTCGCACGTGCTGCTCCAGCGCCTCGGCCTTGCGATCGCTGCCGGGCTCGTGGCGCTGGTCGGCCTGGGATTCCTGCTGGCGGCCGCGGACTTCCGGCTGGAGGAGCGATTTCCTCCCTGGCTGGCGGCCGCGATCGTCGGCGGGGTGCTGATCGTTTTGGCGGCGATCCTGCTCTGGGCAGGGTTGCATCGCCGGCGCGTGCGGGAGCTGGCGCCGGAAGACGTGGTTTTCGCCACCCTTCGCCTGGTTGTTCGCTCGGTGCGCACGGCGCCCGAGAAAGCGCTGATGGCAGCCCTGATTGCCGGCGTGGTGAGCGAATGGCTGGCGAAAGATCGCGACCGCGCGGAAAAGTGAGCGGCCGGCGCCAGACTTAACCCACGAAGTGCAACTTGGTGAAGCGCTGACGGAAAGCAGTCACTTCCCGGCCCAGCGCATTGGAGGGTGCCGGACTTTCGAGCGCGCGGGCGATGTAGGAGGCAAGCTCGGGCATGTCGGCGGGGCCCATGCCCCAGCGGACGATCTCCGGGGTGCCGAATCTCAGGCCGTTGAGGTCTCCGAAGACCGGAGCGACGGGCAGGCCGATGCCCGAGGCGAGCAGGTTCGCCTGGCGGAGGCGCCTGGCGGCAGCCTGGCCACCGCCATAGCGGGCGGCTTCGATGGCAAGCTGGTGTGAGCGGGTGGCGCCCCGCGCGGCGGCAAAAACCGGGACGCCGCGGAGAACGAGGGCTTCGGCGAGTGCGCGGGCCGTTTCCGCCATCCGGGCGGCGTAGGCGCGGCCGTGGCGCTTCCAGTCGATGAGGGTGATCGCGAGGGCGGCAGACTTGGCCACATCGAAGTTGGCGGTGAGGCCGGGATAGGCGATCGCCTCCAGGCGGCGGGCGAGTTCGGGCTCGGTGGTCAGGATCAGCCCCGAGGGCGGGCCACCGAGGGACTTGTAGGTGCTCATCGTCATGACGTGAGCGCCTTCCGCGAGCGGCTGCTGCCAGGCGTGCCCGGCGATCATCCCGGAGAGATGCGCCGCATCGAAGAGAAGAAAAGCGCCGACCTCGTCAGCGATGGCGCGCAGTTCGCGGACCGGATGGGGGAAGAGATTGAGGCTGCCGCCGATGGTGATGAGCTTCGGGCGCAGCCGCCTTGCATCGGCGCGCAGGGCATCGACATCGACCGTGTAATGATCCGGATCGACCGGCGCCGGGTGGGTGAGGATGCCGTAGCACCCGGCGGCACCGGCGCCATGATGCGTGACGTGCCCGCCGATCTCGGGCGGCGGGGCGATGATCGTTTCGCCGGCGCGCGCGGTCGCCATGAAGACGTAGAGATTGGCGATGGCACCCGATGGTACGCGGATCTCCACGAAGGGGGCGGCGAACACTTCGGCGGCGAGTTCGGCAGCGATGATTTCGATCTGCTCGATCGCTTCCAGGCCCATTTCGTACTTGTCGGCCGGATAGCCGAGCGAGGCGCGGGTGCCGAGCCCCTGTGCGAGCACCGCCTCGGCGGCCGGATTCATGACGTTGCTCGCCGGATTCAGGTTGACGGCGATGCGTTCGTGGATGGCGCGGTTCTCGGCGATCAGGCCGGCCAGGGTTTGGGCGGTTGATTCGGTGTCCGCGGCGGCGACGCTGCCGGCGACCCGCCGGATCAGCCGCTCCGATGCTTCCGGTATCCAGGGCCTTTCTGCGAGCATCTTCCGGGCGGCTTTTCCGGGCGAAAGAGTGCCGTCAGCCAACGATTTCGGCCGCTGTGAAGAAGAAGCCGATCTCGCTTGCAGCGTTTTCCGGCGAATCCGAGCCGTGCACGGAATTGGCCTCGATGCTTTCGGCGAAACGCGCGCGAATCGTGTTGCGCTCCGCCTTGGCCGGATCGGTCGCGCCCATCACGGTGCGGTTGCGCTCGACCGCGTTCTCCCCTTCCAGCACCTGGACCACCACCGGGCCGGAAATCATGAAGGTCACGAGGTCCTTGAAGAAGGGGCGGGCGCGGTGCACGGCATAGAAGGCTTCCGCCTGCTCGCGCGTCAGGCGAACCCGCTTCTGGGCCACGATGCGAAGGCCGGATTCTTCCAGCATGCTGTTGATCGCGCCGGTCAGGTTGCGACGGGTCGCGTCGGGCTTGATGATGGAAAGGGTGCGGCTTTGCGCCATTGCGAATTCCGGGAAGGGTTGGAGGAATCTCCGGCTCGGCGATGACCGGCGCGTGGATTTAGACGTGTTGCGATGGCCCGACAAGCCCGGCGGCGGGTGCTTCCACCGCGCGCGATGCCCGGCGGAAAGGGAGCAACCTACCTGCGCTCGGCCACCGGGTAAGCGGGTGCGGATGACGGGTCGAGCGCGCGCGCGACATAGGCGTCGAGCTGCGGCTTGTAGATGGACCAGGTCTCGGAGAGCGCGCCGATCGGATCGGTGGCGTGCCAATCGATCCGGAGATCGGCAACCGGCCACGGCACCTCGCGCACCAACAGCATGCCGGCCGAGTGCACAGGCGCCGTTTCTCCCCCCGCTTGCAAGCCGGCGGCGAGCGCTGCGACGAGCCGGTCTCCGAGATCATCGAGCGGGCGGGAGAGAAAGGTCTCGAGCATCCAGACCGGCACCCGCCGGTCCGCGAGGATGTTGCCGGCTGCCGCCGCTCCCTCGGCAGAGACGGCATTGTGGATGCCGAGGGTGTGCGCGCCGGAGAAGACGGCGCTTCGACCGCTGCGGTCGAGCAGTGCAAGCTGGCGGAATTCGATATGCGGTGCCGTCGCCTTGAGCCGGGCAAGCGCCTCCTCGGCCGAGGCGCCGCCTGCCATCAGCGCGAGCCCCTGCGGTCCCAGCCGCGGGTCGGTGATGTTCTGGGTGGCAACCACGCCGACCCCGGCCCGCGCATGCGCACAACGCGCGGCAACAGCCGGGCTGGAGGACGAGATGGCGATTCCGAACCTCCCGCTCCGTTCACAATGTCCGATGATGGAGAAGGTCATCTCCTCACGCCTCATCGGGAATGACGGCCGTCGCATCGATTTCGACCAGCCACTCCGGCCGGGCGAGGGCGACGACGACGAGCCCGGTGCAAACCGGATGCACGCCACGGATGTGCTCGCCCATCGCCCGATACACCGCTTCGCGATGACGAATGTCGGTCAGATAGACGACGAGCTTGGTCAGGTGGCGCATTGTTCCGCCGGCTTCGGTGATGAGGCTCCGGATGTTCTGCATCGCCTTGTGCGCCTGGGCGGCGGGATCGGCAATTCCGACATTGGCCGAACTGTCGAGGTCCTGGCCGACCTGGCCGCGCAGGAAGACGATGCGCCCGCGCGCCACCACCGCCTGGCAGAGATCGTCGTCGAGTCGCTGCTCGGGGTAGGTGTCGCGGGTATTGAACGGGCGAATGCGCTGGTGTTTCATTGCTTTCCCTTCGAAGTGCAGGCTCGCCGTCGCGGCGTAAGCCCCCGGCCGCGGCCACGATCGCAGTTTCGACTCCGTTGCGGCAGGGGACCTACTCCGCGGCGCGGCGGGCGGCTGGAGAGCCGGCGAACCATTGCCGGACGGCACTGTCCCCGGCGGTCGGGCGGACGCCCTGCATCACCCGCTCCGAGAGGCCGGCGGCGCACCGGACCAGGGACAGCGGGCCGTCCCAGCCGAAGCTGCGATAGACGGCGGCCAGATGCGCAAAGGGCGGCGACTGGGCGAAGAGCTGGAAGGTCAGCCGGTGTCCCGCGTAATCGGAATTCAAGAGATCGCGCGCGAAGGCCAAAAGCTTGCGCCGGTCCTCCGCCTGCCAGTTCTCGTTGACGGAATAGAATTTTTCCATCCAGGGGCGCGTCTCCGGCGCCTCGAAACAGGCCTTGTCGGGGGTGACGCAAATCTGGCCGCCGCACAGTTCGCGGGCGATGTGCATCATGTGATGCAGTTGCGTGCAGGCCAGCACGCGGCCGCAATAAAGCAACGACTGGTTCGGCATCAGAAGCCCGCCCGGGCTCGGCTCGGCGAGCGTGATGGCGGCCGTCAGGTGAGCGTTGATGCCTTCGCGGTAGACGGCGAGCTCGGCCAGCTTCTCCTGCACCGCCTGCTGCTTGTCGAGCCCGGTCTGCCGGACGTTGAAGAGGGCGGCGCCGATCATCATGTCGGCGAGCTTGAGGATGCGCTGCACGAAGGCAAACGCCGAGTAGCGGTGCAGCGTGGCGCGAATATAGGCCGCCGCCCTGGTGTGGCGGAAGAAGAGGACATTCTCCCAGGGAACCAGGACATCGTCGAAAACGACCAGCGTGTCCACCTCGTCGAAGCGGTTGCTGAGCGGATAGTCTTCGGCCGGCGCGCGGCCGACGAAACCGGTGCGGCAGATGAACTTGAGGCCCGGGGAGGCAAGGTCGCAGATGAAGCCGAGAGCATAGTCGGAATAGGCGCTGTTGCCCCAGTTGGCGATGGTCGGCTTGACGAAGGCCTGGTTGGCGTAGGCGGCCGCGGTCTCGTACTTGGCGCCACGGACGACGATGCCGGCGTCCGTTTCGCGCACCAGGTGGAGCAGCATGTCGGGATCCTGATCCTGCGGCGGCTTGGAACGATCGCCCTTCGGATCGGTGTTGGCAGAGACATGGAACGGGTCGCCGACGAGCACCCGCGTGATATGGGTTTCGATGTTGCGGGCGAACTGGGGATCGACCTCGTTGAGCACGTCGCGCCCGTCATAGAGCGACCACATCTCGCCAACCGTTTCGTCCCCGACACGGGTCACCACGCCGCCGATCGCCTCCAGCACGGTGTCCACCGCACGCCGCTTGTCCCACCAGTCCTGCGCCAGGCGCGGCAGCCTGTTGCCTACCGCGTTGCGCTCGCCCTCGGCAGGATAGGACATGATATCGGCCGTCTCCGGCGCGTGCGCCATGTCGTGGATTCGGGCGCGAATATCGACCAGCGGCCTGAACATCGGATGCGCGGTCACGTCGCGCACGCGCTCGCCGTTGACGTAGATCTCCCGGGCGTCGCGAATGGAATCGCGATATTGCTGGCCGGTACGGATCATGGCGCACTCTCTCCTTGCCCTCGGCGCCGGGCGTCCGGCGGGACGATGATCCGCCCGGCAACGCGCTACGGGTGGTCATCGTCGTCGGCAGGGCCGGTATCGGCAGCCGGATCTTTCCACCTTTTCACGACCCCGATCTCGAGCCCGAAGAGGTCGAGAACGCGGCCGAGCGAGTGATCGATCATCTCTTCGATGCTGGCGGGCTTGGCATAAAGGGCCGGCACGGGCGGATAGATGATGGCGCCGATTTCGGTTGCCGAGACCATGGCCCGCAAATGCCCGAGATGGAGCGGCGTCTCGCGAACCATCAGGACCAGCCTGCGGCGTTCCTTGAGCGTGACGTCGGCGGCCCGCGTCAGCAGCGAGCTCGAGGCAGAGGTGGCGATTTCTGCCAGGCTTCGCATCGAGCACGGGGCGACGATCATGCCGAGGGTCGGGAACGAGCCGCTCGAGATCGAGGCCGCCATGTCCTGCGGAGCGTATGCGACATCGGCGAGCGCGGAGACTTCGGACGGGCTGAGCCCGGTCTCGTGACGGATCGTGAGATGCGCCGTGCGGCTGATGACCACGTGAATTTCGTGGCCGGTGGCGCGCAGCAACCGGAGCAGCCGGACGCCGTAACAGGCACCTGAAGCGCCGCTGATGCCGACGATGATCCGCTTCCTTTCGGGAGTGGCATCCACCGCGGGCGGATTGTGGCCCACGGTTTTTTCTCCGGGGTTCATGCCGTGCTTCCGCCGGACGCGGCAAACCGGCCGGCAAAGGCTTCGAGTAGGGCCTCGACCGGTGCGCGGGCGAAGACCTTGCCGAGGAGGGCCTCGTACAGGGCGAGGTTGCCGCGGGCCGCCTCGGCCGGGGCATGCGCCCCGCTTGCCTCGCGGCTCTCCGCGATGGCCATCTGCTGCAAGCGCTCGGCCTCGATCTCGAGCGCCTGCAGCCGGCGGCGCAGTGCCGCGGCCGCTTCTCCATCGAAGCCGGCCGGCGGTTCTTTCAGGGCACGGCGCGCGGCGCGGATCGGCTCCGTCACCGTTTCCCGCCAGGGCCTGGCGATTCGCTCGGCCGCCGCGATCGTTTCGGTATCGAACAGGAACCCGCGGGAGGCAGCCCACAGGGCCAGCAGGACGAGGTTGACGTCGGCGCCATGCCGGTCCTGAAGCGCAAGGCAGCTCTCTTCGACTCCGGGCACTGCGTAGAACGCGAGCGAGAAATTCCAGAACGCCTCGCTCATGCAGGCCGGCCGAATGTCTCGCCGATCAGCTCCCGGGCGCGCGCCACGGCCGCCGCCTCCAGCGTATGGCGGTCCGGGAAATCGGCTCCGCGGCAGGTGCTGTCGATGATCATCTTGGCAGTCAGCCCGTCCCGGGTGGAGGGATCGAGGATGGCGCCCATGGCGTTGCGAATGACGTCGATATCCTGATCGGCCTGCATGCGCGTCGCCATCGCCCACAGCACGGCGCTGTCGTCGCGGATATCGACATCGTCATCGACGACCACCACGCATTTCAGGCTGAGATCGTCGCCCAGGGCCGCGGCTGCCACGAGCTTCGCCTGGCCGGGCGCCGGACGGTGCATGGCGATGTAGGCGTGCAGCCGGCAGGTGCCGGATTTCGGGTACGCGACATCCGTCACGTTCGGGTAATGGGTATGCAGGGTGCCGAGCAGGCGCGCTTCCTGTGGCACCGCGAGCAGGCTGGTGTGCTCGTCCGAGATTCCCGGGACGATATCGTGATAGAGGGCATCGCCACGGTGCAGGATGGCCGTGACCTCGATCACCTGCTCGGTGGAGCGCTTCGATGCGTAGCCGGTGAACTCGGCGAATGGCCCTTCCGGCTCGCGCGCATCGGCGAGAATCCGCCCTTCCAGGACGATTTCGGCGTGGATCGGAACCTCGACCGGGACCGTGATGCCGGGGGCGATTTCGAGGGGCGTGCCCATCATGCCGCCGATCACCTCGTACTCGTCGGTGCCGATCGGGCCTTTCCAGAGGCCGCCGAAGGCCAGGGTGGGATGGCCGCCGATCACCACCGCGACCGGCATGTGCCGGCCGTGCTCCTCGGAGCGGCGCATGTAGTTCCAGAGGTGACGGCGGCTGTGCAGGCTGGTGCCAAGCCGGTTCTTCCCTTTTACCTGCATGCGATGGAAGCTCGCATTGCGGACGCCGGTATCCGGATCCTTGGCGATCACCACGCCGTTGGTGATGTAGCGTCCGGCGTCGCAGGCGAAGTGCTGCATGATGGGCAGCCTGCCGAGGTCGACCTCGCTGCCGGTGGCCACGACATCATGGATCGGCCCCCGCTCGCGCGCGACGGGCGAGAGCCGCCGCTCTCCAAGGACGCCCCAGTCTCGTATCAGGCGATCCGGCGGCACCCCGAGCGCGAGCGCATAGCGGCGGCGATCGGCGAACAGGTTGCAGACGACCGGGAACGGGTAGCCCGCAACATCGTCGAACCAGAGCACCGGCGCCCGCCCGCCCCGTTCGAGTTCCATCGCGAGAGCGGTCACGTCATGATCGAGATTGACCCTCTTCGCGATTCGCCAGACGGCCTGAGGATCGTCGGCCGCCACCTGATCGATGAAGCTCCTGAGCGTGAAATCCGCATTCGTCTTCGCCATGTCGCCTCCGTCAGGGAGCCGTCGTCGTTGCCGCCCGCAAACGGTGTCATGCGATGAGGGCGCGGCCGGCGGGCGGTCGCAGCGGGAGCCTCGCCCTCGATGGATGCGGCTATTCGGGACGGGCAGGGCAGTCGGGCGCGGTGATCGGCCCGGTGGTGATCCGGTAGGGCGGGGGCAAGGTGCAGGCGTGATAGGCGCCGAACAGCTTCTGAAAGCTGCCGTCGGCGTGCAGGGCATTCAAGGCGTCGGCAACGCGCCCGGCAAGGTCACGGTCCTGGAACGCCAGTGCCTCGGCGTGAGGATAAAGGCCGGCGGTGGCGATCCGGAAGAAGTTCAGGCCCTTCTGCCGATAGTAATAGGCTTGCTCGGTGACGACGAATCCACCGGCGATCTGCCCGGCCCGCAGCGTCTGCAGGATATCCGAGTAGTTCGGGAAGGAATGGATGTCGATCGGCGGCTTGCCGGCAGCAACCAGGGCGGCGCTGGCGGCGTGCGCTTCCCGCTCGTCGATCGAGCCGAGCTGCACGCCGAACGGCTTGCCGGAGAAAAAGTCGATAGTGCCGATCGGCTCGTGGTTGGCCGCTGGGACGACGATGGAAAGCGTCGCCGCACCATAGGGAATCATGATCACCTGCGCGGCACGGTCCGGGGTGTAATACATGAAGGTGTCGATCATATCGAACCGGCCTTCTTTGAGACCGGGAATCATGGTTGCGAACTGGGTGCTCACGAAGTCCATCTTCAGGCAAAGGCGAGCTGCGATCATGTTGCCGAACGCCACGTCCAGCCCGGCGAGCCGGCCCGAGTCGTCGGTGTACTGGATCGGCGGAACGGTGGGGTTGATGGCGGCCACCAATACCCCGGGCTTGAGCAACGGCGGATGACCCAGCGGCGGTTGACATATGGCCTGGGCGAAGGCTCCGGATGGCAGCAGAGCCGGAACAGCGGCGATCAGCAGATTCACCGCCAGCCGTGCGATCCATGACATGGCCTGGACGCCTCCCTGGTTTCTGCCCGACAAGCTAACCGAGCGGGGTCCGGCAGGGTGAAGCAAAATCCGCTCGCGGGCGACGCGAAAGCCGATGCACCCTTCGCGGGGGCACGGCCCTGCCGCATGCTTGACGGAAGAAGAGGTGTTTGTATAGTCAAATTCGCGGCCACGTTCGCTCGACGAGCCCGCCTGGAAGAACACCCGCCTGCAAGAACAGAGAAGAGCGATGCAACCGATGGCGGCTGATCGTGCCGATGTCGCGGCCGCGGGTGCAGAAGGGCGGACAGGGGGAGGCAGCCTTGGAAAAACCAATCCTGCGCAAATCGCCAGCGTGTCGGGGGCCGGGCAGCCGCCGGGAGTTCCTCGGCTGGGGGGCCGGGCTCGCGCTCGGCACATCGCTTGGCGCGGAGGTTGCCGCGCCCGCCAGAGCGTTCGCCGCCAGCGCGGCGAAAGGGCCCGTGCGCGGCGGCACGCTCATCATGGTGCTCGCCGGCGACCCGCCGACCGTCAATCCGTCCATCACGACCGGAGTTCCCGATGGTGCCGTCGGGTCGCTCGTTTATGAAGGGCTGACGCGACTCGACAGGAACTTCGAACCGCAGCCGAATCTCGCGGAATCCTGGACGGTCTCGCCCGACAGTCTGCGCTACACCTTCAAGCTGGTGCAGGCGAAGTGGCAGGACGGGCACGACTTCACGTCGAAGGACGCGGCATTCAGCCTCTTGCAGGTGAGCGCGAAATACGGCGCCAAGTTCCGTGCCGCGGCCGAGCATATCAAGAGCGTCGCCACACCGGACGACCAGACCGTCGTCATCGATCTCAAGGAACCGTTCGGGCCGTTCCTCTTCTCGCTCTCGCTCTACACCAACGCGGGAATCCTGCCCGCGCATGTGTTCGCCGGCTCGGATGTGCTGAGCAGTCCGGCAACGCTGGCAGAGCCGGTGGGAACCGGTCCGTTCATGCTGAAGGAATGGGTGCGCGGCGATCACCTGACGCTGGAGCGCAATCCGGGCTACTGGCGCCCCGGCCAACCCTACCTCGACCGGATCATCTTCAAGGAGATCGCCGATCCGGACACGCGCGTGCTGGCCCTCAAGGCGGGCGAGATCGACTATATCGATTTCTACTACTTCCCGGTCACCCACTACCGCGAAGTAGCAGCCGACAGGAAGCTGCAGACGCGCGAGGGCGGTGTTCCGGAGGATCACCTCATCATTCTGAACGTCCGCCGCAAGCCGTTCGACAATCCGAAGGTGCGGCAGGCGCTGTTCACCGCGCTCGACCGGGAATACATCAAGAAGGTCGTTTATGCGAACCTCGGCGAGGTCGCGAAGAGTGCGATCGATACCCGGCTCGCCTGGGCCTACAACCCCGAGGTCGATCTTGGGAAGATGTATCCGTTCGATCCGAAGCGCGCCGCGGCGATGCTGGACGCCGAAGGGCTGCAAGCCGGCGCCGGCGGCAAGCGCTTCGATCTTCACCTCGTCTATGACTCCACCGCGGAAGGAAACGACCGGCTCTCCCAGGTCGTGCAGAGCATGTGGGCGAAGATCGGCGTCAACGTGATCTTCGCCGGCAGTCCGCGGAATGTCGAGTTGCCGCAGGTGTTCACCGACTGGAACTTCGACGCCACGCTGCAGGCCTACACGACCTCGGGCGATCCGGCACTCGGCATCTCGCGGCTCTATGTGACCTCGGCGATCAGGAAGGCGCCGTTCGTCAACTGCTCGGGCTATTCGAACGCCGAAGTCGATCGGCTTTTTGCGGCCGGCGCCAATGCCGCCGGGCTGAAGGACCGCGCCGCGGCGTACAAGGCAGTGCAGGTCATCCTGGCGCGCGACCTGCCGGTGTTCCCGATCTGGCAGACGGCGCTGATCTACGCCGCCTCGGCGAAGCTCAAGGGCAAGTGGGCATGGAGCACCGCCGACAGCTACTGGGAAGATGTCTGGATGTCGAGCTGACGGCATGGCCAGCCCTTCGCTCACCGAGCGCCTTGCCGATTTCTGGAGCCGTGCGCGGTACGAGGATCTGCCGGGGCCGGTCGTCGCCATGGCCAAGCGGGCGCTTCTCGACACGCTGGCGGTGGGGGTGCGAGGTGCGGATTCCGATGCCGCGGCGGCAACCCGGCGCGGCATCGCCGCGATCATCGGCGGCGAGGGCGGTTCGGCAACCGTGTGGGGAACGCGGGCACGATTGCCGCCGGCGGCAGCCGCGCTTGCCAACGGCACCGCGGCGCACGCCTACGAGTTCGACGATTTCGGGGGCTGCGGGCACTCCGGGGCGGTCGTCGTGCCGGCGGTTGCAGCGCTTGCGGAACGGCTCGGCGCTGACGGCAGGAGGGTCATCCTGGCCCTGGCGGCCGGGTACGACATCGCGGCACGGATCACCGAGGGAGCCGGCGGCTACCGCGCGCACAACGATCGCGGCTGGCATTCGACCGGCACCTGCGGCACCTTCGGCGCCGCGGCCGGGGCCGCTCTGATCCTCGGCCTCGACGCGCCGCAATTCTGCTCCGCACTCGGCATCGCCGGGTCGTTCGCCGGGGGCGTCTGGGCGTTCCTTGCCGACGGCGCGATGACGAAGCGTTTTCACGCCGGGCGGGCAGCCGAGAACGGCGTCAGCGCGGCTTTGCTTGCCGAGGCCGGGCTGGTCGGGCCGCGCGCGATTCTGGATGCGGAATGGGGCGGATTCTACGGCACCTATAGTGGCAGCGCGGCGACACCCGAGGCGACGGTTGCAGGACTGGGGAGCGAGTTCCGCATCCTCCGCTCCGGATTCAAGCCCTATCCGTGCTGCCGCGGCCTGCACAGCTCGATCGAGGCGCTGCTCGACATCATGGACCAGGATCGCGTGGCGGCAGCGGATATCGAGCGCGTGATCGTGCATGGCGCCGCGCGCACGGTACGGCAATTCGCCCGGCACCGCATCGGCACCTTGCTCGACGCGCAGTTCAGCCTGCCCTACAGCCTCGCCGTGGCGGCCGTGCACGGGCGGGCGACGATGGATGAGTATCTGCCGTTGCAAAGCGATCATCCCGGCATCGCCGCGTTCATGCCGCGGGTCGAGATCGTCGCGGATCGCGAGCTCGGTCCGACCGGCGAGCCCGATCTCGAAGTGCGCGGGCTGAGCGGCAAGACATGGCGCCGGCACGTGAGCCTGCCGCGCGGGGGATGGACCCGGCCGCTCGACGATACGTTCCTGCTGCAAAAAGCGGAAAGGACCGCGGTAGCGGTGATCGGCGAGGCTGCGTTCAGCACAGTGCGCACCAGGATCGAGGAGCTGGAGCGGGTGGCCGATTTCCGCGAGGTCGGCGCCCTGCTCGGCGCTGGATAGCCGGCGCCCGCCGGCATGCTCCGCTACCTCGGTGCCCGTCTCGCCTGGGCCGCGGCGATGGTGCTCGGGATCGCCATCGTCGCTTTCCTCATCACCCACCTCTTGCCCGGCAATCCGGTCGATGCGCTGGTCGGGGATTTTCCCGCGCCACCCGAATATGTAAGCAAAGTGCGGCATCTCTTCGGGCTGGACCAGCCGCTTCCGGTGCAGCTCTGGCTCTATCTCATCAATATGGCGCACGGCAATCTCGGTTTCTCGTTTCTCAGCCGCCAGCCGGTGCTCTCGCTCGTGCTGGCGCGGGCCGGGACGACGCTCTTGCTGATGGTGCCGTCGCTGATCCTGGCATCGCTGATCGGGGTGGCGATGGCGGTGCGCGCCGCCGCTTCGCATGGGAGAATGCTCGACAGCGCGCTGACCGCGGTGAGCCTGGTCGGCTACTCGATCCCGGTCTTCTGGCTGGGGCAGATCCTGGTCGTGATCTTCGCGGTCGATCTCGGCTGGCTGCCGGCAGAGGGGATCCGCTCGCTGCGCGAGCCGGGGAGCGGGATTGGCGCCGTGCTCGATTTCCTGAGGCACTTCGCTCTGCCTGCCTTCTGCATCACGGTCTATTACCTCGCCGTGGTGGCGCGGGTTGCGCGCTCGAGCATGGTCGAAATGCTGCATCAGGACTTTGTCCTGACCGCGCGCGCCAAGGGCCTGAGCGAACGCGCCGTGCTGTGGCGCCACGTCCTGCGCAACGGGCTGATCCCGGTGATCACCGTGATCGGCTACAATTTCGGCTATTCGCTGACGGGCGCGATTCTCACCGAGACGGTATTCGCCTGGCCGGGCCTGGGCGGGTTGTTCGTGACCGCGATCGCCAATCGCGATTACCCGGTGCTCTCCGGAATCTTCCTGCTCGCCGCCATTGCCGTCGTCCTCGCCAACCTCGCGACCGATCTTTTGTACGCGGCGGTCGATCCCAGGGTGAGGATCGCCGCGGCCGTGCGCGCATGAGGCGCCGATCCGCCGCCTGGAACTGGCTTGCCGGCCTGGCTCAACGACCGGCCGGAATCGGAAGCGCGCTCTTCATCCTGCTGCTCCTCGTCGTCGCCCTCCTCGGCCCGGCAGTGCTGCCGCGCCATCCACTCGCGCTCACCGATCAGCCGATGCTGCCGCCGGGCGGCGCCTCTTTTCTCGGCACGGACGATCTCGGCCGCAGCGTGGTAGCCGAACTCATCCTGGGCGTGCGGGTCTCACTGGCGGTAGGCATTGTCGCCGCTCTGGCCACTACCGTCGTCGGGCTCCTGGTCGGCGCGATCGCCGGTTATGTGGGCGGCCTGATCGACACCGTGCTGATGCGGATCGCCGAATTCTTCCAGGTGATGCCGACCTTCATCCTCGCGGTGGCGATCGTCGCCCTGGCCGGGCCCGGGTTGACGCGGGTGATTGCGGTGATCGCCCTTCTCTCCTGGCCGCAAACGGCACGGCTTGCGCGCGCGGAGGTGCTGCGGGTCGGGCAGCTCGATTTCATTGCGGCGGTGCGCTCCCTCGGCATTCCGGAATGGCGCATCCTCTTCGGCGAGGTCATTCCCAATGCGATCGGGCCGGTGATCGCGCTCGGCATGCTGATCGTGGGTTACGCGATCCTGCTCGAAGCGTCACTCGGGTATCTCGGCCTCTCCAGCCCCGCGATCGTGAGCTGGGGGCGCATGCTGAGCGTCGGCCAGCGCTACCTCTTCAGTGCCTGGTGGCTGTCGGTGTTCCCGGGGCTCGCCATCCTGGCGACCGTGCTCGCCTTCAATCTTCTGGGCGACGCGCTGGCCGACCTGCTCAGCCCGCGGAGCGCCACGCGATGACGGGCGCTGCCGGCGGCGGGGCGATCCTCGAGGTCCACGCCCTGCATGTCACGTACGAGAGCGCGGGCCGGACCGTGCACGCCGTTCAGGACGCGAGCCTCAGCGTTGCCGAGGGCGAGGCGGTTGGCATCGCCGGCGAATCGGGTTGCGGAAAATCGACGCTGGCGCGCGTCCTGCTGGGGCTTGTCCCGGCACGGATCGCGCAGATCCGCAACGGTCGGATCGCCATTGGCGGCGTTGACGTGACCGGCTTTGCGGGCCGGGATTGGGAACGGGTCCGCGGGCAGCCGGTGGCGATCGTCTTTCAGGATCCGCTCAGCTTCCTCAATCCGGTGATGCGGGTCGGCGATCAGATCGGCGAAGCGGTGCGGCGGCACGACCCCGCCGCCACCGTCCCTGCGCGCTCAGCCGAGCTGGTCGATCTCGTCAGGCTGCCGCGAAGCGCGCTCAGGCGTTACCCGCACGAACTGTCCGGCGGAATGCGCCAGCGCGTGATGCTGGCGATGGCGCTCGGTTGCCGCCCGCGCCTTCTCGTCGCCGACGAACCGACCACTGCCCTCGACGCCACGACCGAGGCCGAGATCCTGACCCTGCTGCGAGAGCTGCGCCGCGAACTCGGCATGGCGATGCTTCTCATCAGCCACGATCTCGGGGTGCTGCGCTGGAACTGCGACCGCATTTATATCATGTATGCCGGCCACACGGTGGAATCGGGCGCCACCGCCGAGGTGCTGTCGCACCCCGCGCATCCCTACACCAGGGGGCTGGCCGCGGCCGCGCGCCTGGCCCGCCTGCCGGACGGGCATTTCGCCATGATCGGCGGCGACGTGCCGAGGCTGGAGAGGCCCGCCCGGCTGTGCCCGTTCCTCTCCCGTTGCGATGCCGCCATGGCACGATGCCACGAGGCGATGCCGCCGGCGTCGCCCGCCGGGGCGAACGGGCATCGGGCGCGGTGCTGGCTTGTCGCTCCGGCGCACCGGGAAGCGATATGAGCACGGCCGTGCTCGAGCTCAGGCACCTTTCGAAGACGTTTCGCGGGCGCGGGATGGCACCGGTTCGCGCGGTCATCGATGTGTCGCTCGAGATCGCCGCCGGCGAATGCGTGGCGCTGGTCGGCGAGAGCGGTTCCGGCAAATCGACCCTGGCGCGGCTTGCCCTCAGGCTGATCGAGCCGGATGCCGGCGAGGTCATTCTCCGCGGCCAGTCGCTGATGCGCCTGCGGGGTGGCACGCTGCGGCGCGCGCGGCGGGGCATACAGCCGATTTTCCAGGACCCCGCGGCCTCGTTCAACCCGCGGCGAACCGTGCGCGGCCTGCTCTCGCAGGCAATCGAGGGGGCCGGACGAGAGCGCGCCGGAGATGCGGAACTGGCAGAACTGCTGGCGGCAGTGATGCTGAAGCCCGCCTCCGGATATCTCGATCGCTACCCGCATGAACTGAGCGGAGGGCAGCGGCAGCGTCTTGCCATTGCGCGGGCGCTCGCGCCCCGCCCGGCGGTGATCATCGCCGACGAACCGCTTTCCGGTGCCGACGTCTCGATCCGCGCCCAACTTCTGAATCTGCTGATCGACATGCAGGCACGCCGGGGGGTCGGCTATCTCCTGATCACGCACGATATGCACGTCGCACGCGCCTTCTCGCACCGCATCGCCGTCATGTACCGCGGGCGGATCGCCGAGCGGGGGCCGACCGAAAGCGTGCTGGCGGCGCCGCTCCATCCCTATACGCAACAGCTTCTTGCCGTTGTCCATTCGCTCGATCGCCCGCCGCGCGATGCAACCGCGAAGCCGGTCGGCTCGGCGGCCGGCGCCGGGTGCGGCTTCCATCCGCGCTGCCCGTTGGCGAGCGAGACCTGCCGAAAGCTCGAGCCGACGCTCAGGGAACTTTCGCCCGGCCACAGCGCCGCCTGCCATCACGCCGCCAGCAGGGAAGGCGGCGGAGATCCGATCCAGTCGCAACCTCAACGCATCCCGGGGATCATCGCATGCTGAAGCAGAAATCGTCCGAATATCGCGGTTATCGCAAGGTAGGAATTCGCCTTCGCGAAGAGATGCTGCCGACGCTCGGCCGCCTCTATTCCGATCGCACGCGCCTGTTGCAGCCGGCGGTCCATGCCTTCGACAAGGCGCACACGGTGATGCTGGCCGAAGAGGGCCTGCTTGACCCGAAGATGGCGGCGGCGATCCTGGGCGGGCTCAGGAAGATCGAAAGCGAAGGCGTCGTCGAGGCACGCAGCAACGCCGGCGGCGGGCTGCACTCCGGCGAGCAGTACCTCATTCGCCTGCTGGGCGAGGACGTGGCCGGCCGCTTCCACCTCGCGCGCAGCTCCGGGGATTTGAGCTCGGTCGGGATCAACTGGCTGCAACGCGAAAAGCTGCTCGCCGTCATGCGAGCCACCAATCGCCTGCGCGGCGTCCTGATCGAACTGGCGCGCCGGAATACCGACACCATCCTGCCCGGCTATACCTTCGGCCAGCAGGCGCAGCCGATGACACTGGCTCATCTCTGGCTCTCCTGGGTGGCCACTCTCGGCCGGGACTTCGATCGCCTCGCCGGCGCCTTTCGCCGCGTCAACGTGAGCCCGGCGGGTGCGGCGATCATGGTCGGCTCGGATTTCCGGGTGAATCGCGCCCGCACGGCCGAGCTGCTCGGCTTCGACGCGGTGCACGAGAATTGCGCTGATGCGATCCTCGAGCTCACCGCCGATGACAGCCTCGACGTTCCGGCCGTGATCGCCATTCTCTACCATTCGATGGCGAAATGGGCCGACGATCTCATCCTGTGGAGCACGGCCGAGTTCTCCTTCCTCGACATACCGGACCGCTTCTGCGGCACATCCTCGATCATGATGCAGAAGAGGAACGTCATTGGCCCGGCCGAGGTGAAGGGCGCTTCGGCGGAGGCGCTCGGTTGTTTCGTGGCCGGGTACCATGCTCTCAAGGGACCGACCGGCCTGCCGATCACCGAGCGGCACTATGCGCTCGAGACGCTGTGGCGGGTCGCCGACAATGCCGTGCGCGATCTCGGCTGGTTCTGCGAGCTGCTGCCGGCGCTGGGTCTGCGCAAGCCGCACATGCGGGAAGAAGCCTGGCGGCATTGGGCGACCGCGACCGACCTTGCGGGCGCCTTGGTGCGCGAGCGTGGCCTGCCGTGGCGGACGGCGCACCAGATCGTCGGCATTCTCGTTCGGCTGTCGGAGGAGCGGGGTTTTGGACCAGCCGACGTGACCCCGGCCTTGCTGGATGAGGCGGCAGAGCTTTATCACGAACAGCCGGCCGGGCTCGACGCGGAGACGATTCGCCAGGCCCTCGACCCGCAGCATTTCGTGGCCGCGCGGACCTTGCAGGGCGGCCCGGCGCCCGCGGAGTCGCTGCGCCAGGCGCAGCACTTCGCCGAAAGCCTGGCGCGGGACGAAAGGACGGTGCAATCGATCGAAGAGCGGCTCGCTCTCGCCGCCCGAAAGCTCGAGGCCGCGGCCGAGGCGATCATTGCGCAGCATGGCGGGTGAAGGGGAACAGGTCCTTCCCCACCTGTCCTGTCGGCGCCCGGGCAGAGCCGGCTATCGCTGGCGTCGCGAGAAGCGCCTCGCCCTGATGGCCCGCGGCTCACCGTCCAGGGCCACCTCGCTCCGGGTCGGCGCCGCGATGTCGATATCGCTGTCCGCTATGAGGGCGGATGGCGCCATCCGCTGCCCTCGATTATCGTGGCTGCGAACGCGGCGGAGAGATCAAGGTGCCTGGGCGCCGGCCCCGCCGGGAACCGAAAGGAGGAACGACCATGACCATCCGACGACGCACCGCGCTCACCGGGCTCGGGGCCACGCTCGCCGCACCGTTCATCATGCGCCACGCCGCGCTCGGCGCCGATCCGATCGTGGTGGTCGGCATCCACGACGCCTCGGGCGGGCTCGACATCTACGGCAAGCCGATGATCGCCTGCCTCGATTTCGCGGTCGATGAGTGCAACGAAGCGGGCGGGCTGCTCGGCCGCCCGATCAAGCTCATCAACTACGATCCGCAGTCGAACATCCAGCTCTACACCCAGTTCGCGACCGAAGCGGCAACCAGGGACCGCGCGGCGGTGGTGCATGGCGGCATCACCTCGGCCTCGCGCGAGGCGATCCGGCCGATTCTCGATCGTTACCGGACGCTCTATTTCTACAACACCCAGTACGAGGGCGGCGTCTGCGACCGCAACTGCTTCTGCACCGGCTCGACCCCGGCGCAGAACGTGAACAAGGTGGTTCCGTACGTCCTGAAGAACTGGGGCAAGAAGATTTACGTCCTGGCTGCTGACTACAATTACGGCCAGATCACCAGCAAATGGGTGGTCAAGTACGCCCGCGACGGCGGCGGCGAGGTCGTTGCGGTTGACTTCTTTCCACTCAACGTGACCGATTTCGGCCCGGCAATCCAGAAGATCCAGGCCGCCAGGCCGGACGTCGTCGTGTCCGCCCTGGTCGGCGGCGCCCACATCTCGTTCTATCGCCAGTGGGCGGCCGCGGGGATGAAAAACCGCATCCAGATGGCCTCGACCACGTTCGGAGGGGGCAACGAGAGCCTGGTGCTCTCGCCCGAGGAAGGCAACGGCATCGTCGCTGCGTTCAGTTATTTCCAGGAGGTCGATACGCCGGCGAACAAGGCGTTCCTCGAGAAGTTCCATGCCAAGATGGGCCCGAACGCGCCCTATCTCGGCGGCGAGCTGGCGATGCGCACCTATGTCGGCTTCAATCTCTGGGCCGAAGGCGTGCGCAAGGCAAAGACGATCGACCGCATGCAGGTGATCGAGGCGCTGGAGAGCGGCATCACCAACGACGGCCCGCCCGGCAAGACGGTGATCGACGGCCAGACCAACCATGTCTCGCTGAACGTCTACCTGGCGGTCTGCCAGGATCACGGCTTCAAGGTGCTGCAGAGCTTCGCCGACCAGCCGCCGTCCGACACCCAATCGGTCTGCAACCTGATCAAGTACCCGAACACCAACAAGCAGTTCGTGATCGACGTGAAGCTCTGAGGTCCCGGCCTTGGACCTTGCGTTCGCGGTGTTTCTGCAGGTGGCGACCGGCGTCGCCACCTTGCTGATCATCAGCCTCGGACTGGCGGTGATTTTCGGGATGATGCGCGTCATCAACCTCGCGCACGGCGAGTTCCTGATGCTCGGCGCCTACAGCGCCATCATCTCGGTGCGGGCAGGGCTGAACATCTGGGTGGCGATGCTGGTGGTCGCGCCGATCGTCGTCGGCGCGATCGGGGCCGCCGTCGAGCGGGTGCTGATCCGCGGGCTCTATGGGCGAGTGCTCGACACGATGCTGGCGACCTGGGGCCTCTCGCTGGCCCTGATCGGGATCGTGACGATGATCTTCGGCAATTCGGTCAGCGGCTTCTCCGCCCCGCTCGGCAGCATCGCGATCGGCGGCTATCGCAGTTCGAGCTACGGGCTGTTCCTGATCGGCGCGGCGATCGTGCTGCTCTGTGGCACCTGGGCGGTGCTGCGCCTGACCCCGGCGGGGCTGATTGCGCGCGGCACCATGCAGAACGCGGAAATGGCGGCCGCACTCGGAGTGTCTCCGGGCCGGGTATATGCGGCGACGTTCGCCGCCGGGGCCGCGATCTCCGGCCTTGCCGGGGCGCTGATCGCGCCCTTTTCCGGCGTCGTGCCGACGATGGGAACGCTCTACATCGCGCGTGCCTTCATCACCGTGCTGACCGGAGGCGCCGCCATGCTGGCCGGCACCCTGTCGGCCTCGGCGCTGCTCGGCTCGGTCTCGACGCTCGGAACCTACTTCACCACGCCGGTGCTGGGCGAGGTCATCATGCTGGTCGTCGCGGTCCTGCTGCTGCGCCTGCTGCCGCAGGGCATCACCGGACGCTTCTTCCGCCGCGCGCTGTGATCCGCCGCTTCCCTTGGATCGAGATCGTCGTGGCGCTGCTGTTGGCGGCGATCTCGGCGTGGGCGCTGCCCCGCCTGTTGCCGCTCTACCTTCTCATCAATGCGACGATCTATGTTTCGATGGCGGTGCTGGCGCTCAGCCTCGCATTCGTGTGGGGGTTCGGCGGCATCCTGTGCTTCGGCCAGACCGCGTTCTTCGGCCTGGGCGGCTATACCTACGCCGTCGCGGCGCTCAATCTCACCGGCACCAGTTGGGCGGTGCCGATCGCCGTCGCGGTGCCGGCCCTGTTCGCCGCGCTCCTCGGCTACCTGATGTTCTTCGGCCGGGTGGGCAATATCTATGTCGGCGTGATCACCTTCGCGGTGACGCTGATCCTGTTCAACTTCGCCAACTCGACCGCCGGTGCGCAATGGCACATCGGGGCGGCGCCGCTCGGCGGGTTCAACGGCATTCCCTCCACGCCGCCACTGAACATGCCAGGCCAGCCCGGCAATGCGCTGGCGCCGGAAGAGATCTTCGGTGTCGCTGCGATCTCTCTCGCGCTCAGTTACGTGATCTGCAAGCTCTTGCTGCACAGCCGCTTCGGCCGCGCCGCGGTGGCGGTCAGGGAGAACGAGACCCGGGCGGAGCTGCTCGGCTACGACGTCAGGCTCTACAAGCTCGGCGTATTCGCGATCGGCGGCGCGATCGCGGGGCTGGCCGGCATGTTGTTCGCCAACTGCGTGTTCGTCAGCCCGACCATGTTCTCGCTGTTCTACGCCGCACAGGTCATCATCTGGGTGATGGTGGGGGGCCTCGGCACACTGGTCGGGCCCATGCTGGGCGCGATCGTGCTGCAGATGCTGACGGCCTGGGCCGGCACCCTCAAGGATGTCAGCCCGAACCTCATCCTCGGCGTGATCCTGATGGCCGCGGTGCTGATCATCCCGCGCGGCATCCTGCCGACCGCAACCGAGGCGGCGGCGCGGCTTGGCCGGCGCGGCGCGGCGCGATGACGGCGCTGCTCGCGACCGAGGAGCTCTCGATGCATTTCGGTGGCGTGCGCGCCGTGAACGGCGTGAGCCTCGCCATCGCCGAGGGCGAATTGCGCTGCCTGATCGGCCCCAATGGTGCCGGGAAGAGTACCTTCTTCAAGTGTCTCACCGGCCAGTACAAGCCGACCGGCGGACGCATCCGCTTCCGCGGGCGCGACGTCACCGGCTATGACAGCTTCGCCATCGCCCGCCTCGGCGTCGGCATCAAGACGCAGGTGCCCTCGCTGTTCGACGGTCTGGACGTGATGGAGAGCGTCCTCCTGGCGCTCAGGCGGCGGCATAACGAAGCGATTGCCCGCTCCCGTGCACTGGCGGTGCTCGATCGGCTCGGCATCGCCGCCCTCGTGCGGCACGAGGTGGGGCGCCTCGGGCATGGTCAGCGGCAACTGGTGGAACTCGCGATGGTGGTGGCGCCGGAGCCGGACCTGATCATCCTCGACGAGCCGACCGCGGGCATGAGCATCGAGGAGACGGCCCGCACCGCGGAACTGATCCGCGGACTGAACCGCCGCCATGCCATCGTGGTGGTCGAACACGACATGCAGTTCATCCGCGCGATCGCCAAGACGGTGACGGTGTTCCATCAGGGGTATGTGCTGATGGAGGACAGTGCGGAGCGCGTGCTTGCCGATCCGCGCGTGCGGGATGTCTACCTTGGAAAAGCGGTCGGTCCGGCCGCGCCGGAGCGGCCATGATCCGGATCCGCGACCTCAGCTCCGGTTATGGCCGGATCGAAGTGCTGCACGGCATTTCGCTCGACGCGGCAGAGGGCACCTGCGTCGGCATCCTGGGGCATAACGGGATGGGGAAGACGACGCTGCTGAAGACAGTGATGGGCCTCATTCCCGCGACCGGCGGCAGCATCGCGTTGAAAGGCCGGGCGATCCAGCGCCTGCCGGCGCACCTCAGGGCGCGGGCAGGACTCGGCTACGTGCCGCAGGGGCGGCAAATCTTTCCCGGGCTCACGGTCAGGGACAACCTGCGCTTTGCCGCCATCGCCTGCCGCGCACCGGCGTCCGTTGCCGATGAGGTGCTGGATGAGTTCCCCGAACTCGGCCGGCTCCTGGATCGGCCGGGCGGCACCTTGTCGGGCGGGGAGCAGCAACTGCTCGCCGTCGCGCGCGCACTCTGCGGCCGGCCGCGGCTCTTGCTGCTGGACGAGCCGACCGAGGGCATCCAGCCGTCCATCGTGGCCGCGCTGGTCGAGCGGATAGCCGCGCTCAGGCGCGACCGCGGCCTGACCGTGCTGCTGGTGGAGCAGAACCTGGACTTCATCCACGCCGTCGCCGACCGCGCGCTCCTGATCCAGCGCGGCCGCATCGGAGCCGAGATCGCCCGCGAAGCCCTGGGCGATCCCGCGCTGGTCGCCGAGTTCATCGGCGTCGCCTGAGCCGTTTCGTCAAGGGAGGACATCATGCCACTCGGCACCGTCAAGCTGCCCACCGTTTCGCAGTTGCGAGAGATCGCCGAAGATCTCGGCTTCAGCATGAGCGAGGCCGATCTCGCGGCGCACCTCGCGACCCTCGGCGGCGCCGTTGCCGCCTACAATCTCGTCGACCAGATGCCGGACGAAGTGCCTGCCGTCACCTATCCGCGTACCCCGGGGCGGCGCCCGAGCGCGGAAGAGAACCCGTTCAATGCCTGGTACGTGCGGACCACTGTCGAGGGCGCGCCGTCCGGCAAGCTCAAAGGAAAGAAGATCGCGCTCAAGGACAATATCTGCCTCGCCGGAGTGCCGATGATGAACGGCGCCTCGACGCTCGAGGGCTACACGCCGGACATCGACGCCACCATCGCGACCCGCATCCTGGATGCGGGCGGCACGATCGTCGGCAAGACGGTCTGCGAGTACTTCTGCTTCTCGGGCGGCAGCCATACCAGCGCCACCGGGCCGGTGCATAACCCGCACCGCGCCGGCTACTCGGCCGGCGGTTCCTCGTCTGGTAGCGGCGCCGTGGTCGCTGCGGGCGAGGTCCCGATGGCGATGGGAGGGGATCAGGGCGGCTCGATCCGCATGCCGGCGTCGTACTGCGGCGTCTACGGTCTGAAGCCCACCTGGGGCCTGGTGCCGTACAGCGGCATCATGCCGATCGAGCTGACGCTCGATCACACCGGGCCGCTGACCGCGACGGTGGAGGACAATGCACTGCTGCTGGAGGTGCTGGCCGGCCCCGACGGCCTCGATCCGCGCCAGTACGGTGCGGCGGCGAAACCGTATCGCGAGGCGCTGGGCCGCGGGGCCGCGGGCCTTCGCGTCGCGGTAGTCGAGGAGGGCTTCGGCCACCCGCAATCGATGCCGGCATCCGACGCCCTGGTGCGCGAGGCGGCGGACCGCTTCCGCGGCCTCGGTGCGGTCGTCGAATCGGTATCGATTCCGATGCACCACGCCGGGCCGGCGATCTGGCTGCCGGTCGCGGCCGAGGGTGCGACCGTGCAGATGATGCACGGCAACGGGTTCGGATTCAACTGGCAGGGCCTCTATCTCACCTCGTTGATGGACTTTCACAGCGCCTGGCGCATGCGCGCGGACGAGCTCTCGGAATCGCTCAAGAACACGATGCTGCTCGGCCACTATATGACGAGGGTGCATCGCGGCCATTATTACGGCAAGGCACAGAACCTGGTCCGGCGCCTCAGGGCAGCCTACGATTCGGTGCTTGCCCGTTACGATCTCTTGCTGATGCCGACCTTGCCGATGACCGCAACGCCGCTGCCACCTTCCGACGCCCCGATCGAGCTCATCATCCAGCGCGCGTTCGAGATGCTGCCGAACACGGCGCCCTTCGATTGCACGCATCACCCCTCGCTGAGCCTGCCATGCGGGCTGGTGGACGGCCTGCCGGCGGGGTTGATGCTGACGGGGCGGATGTTCGAGGAGGAGACGATCTACCGCGCCGCCGCTGCGTTCGAGAAGGGCGTGGACTGGAAGACGCTCAAGGCATGAGCCGCTGCCGGACCGGCGGCAGATAACCCCACGACTGTCCTGCCCCCGCCGTTTGCCGCCGTCCGGTTGCTTTTTCCCGGCTCTGTTGCGGCGCCTCTCTCAGTTCGCTCCGAACACGGCGCGCGCGTTGTCACGGAACAGGCGGGACTGCTGATCGGCGCTCAGCCGGACCGGGAAACAGCGCGCCGGATCGTCATAGTCCCAGTGCGGATAGTCGGTGGCGAACATCAACCTGTCCCAGCCGATCCATTCCATGATGTCCAACAGGTGCGCTCTCACCTCCGGCTCCTCGATCGGCTGGGTGGTAAGCCAGACCTGCTGGCGCAGGTACTCGGACGGCAAACGCTTCAACGCCGGTACTTCCTCGCGGATGGACCGCCAGTTCTTGTCGAGGCGCCAGGCCAGGGACGGCATCCAGGCAAATCCCGACTCGATCAGGATCACGCGCAAGGCCGGGAATCGTTCGAACGCGCCCTCGATGACCATGCTGGTCAGGACGGACTGGCAGCAGGCGGCGTGGCCCAGCATCTCCTCGATGTAGAAGGAAGGCCAGCCGGCGCTCGTCAGCGGCGCGCCGCCGTAGCCGAAGGCGTGGATGCCGACCGGCAGGCCGGCGCGGATGGCGGCTTCGTAGATGGGCCAGTAGCGGCGCTGCCCGAGCGGCTCTGCCGTCCGGCTCAACAGGAGGACCTGGGCGAAGCTCGCATCCCCGGCGCGGCGATCGATCTCCGCCGCCGCCGCCGCCGGCTGCTCGTACGGCACCAGGACCGAGGCCCTGAGCCGCGCATCTTTCGTGGTCCACTCGGCGATCTGCCAATCGTTGAACGCCGTGCACAAGGCGGCGCTGAGATCGGGGTTCTGGATGCCGCCCGGATGCGGCGAGATCATGTTGAGAATGCCGAGCTGGACGTTGTTCGGATCGAGGTGCTGCGCCTGCATGAAGGCGAGATCGCTGCCCGGCCTGCGATGGCCCGGAGGCCAGGCATCGCGGCGATTGGCGCCCGGTGTTCCTTTCGGATAGGCCGGCCCGGTCAGGCAACCGTGCCGGCGGAGTGGGCCGAACGTCTCGAGATGCCCGCGCCAGCGCGGCTCGAGCCAGGGATGGATATCCTTGATCGCGTTCGGCGCCGGATGGATGTCGCAGTCGATGATGGCCATGCTGGCGAGCATCTCGCGGGCAATCGGCATCGGCTGCGAAGTGCTGACGTTCACGGTATCGCCTCCACCAGGCGCGGATAGGTCGCGCGCGCGTTGTCGATCAGGATCTTTTGCATCGCCGCCGGCGGCAAGCCCGGCGGCAGCGGCGAATCGCCGTCGAATTGCCGGTGCGGATAGTCGGTCGAGAACAGGAGCCACTCGTCGGACCCCAGATGCTCCCATAGCCGCTCGAGCTGCTCGGCGCGCGGCGGCGCGTCGAAGGGCTGCAAGGTCAGCCGCACATGCTCGCGCACGAGTTCTGCCGGTGCCCGGTCGACCCACGGGACTTCTCTGCGCAGGCCGCGCCAGAATTTCGTCAGGCGCCACAGAGAGGCGGGCAGCCAGGTTACGCCGGACTCGATGAGCACGACGCGCAAGCTCGGGAATTTCTTGAATACGCCCTCGCAGACCAGGCTTCCGAGCTGGGTCTGGAATGCCTGCGCCTGGTTCACGTATTCCTCGCTGTGATAGGAGGGCCAGCCGGTCGGCGTGGTCGGGTTGTGATAGCTGCTGCCGGCGTGCACGCCGATCGGCAGGCCATGACGCTCGGCGGCGGCATAGATCGGCCAATAGAAGCGGCGACCCAAGGGCATATCGCCCATGACCAGCATCAGCACCTGGACGAAGCGCCTGTCCTCGGCGCAGCGCTCGATCTCTTCCGCAGCCAGGCCCGGATTCTGGGGCGCGACGACGATCGAGGCGCGCAAGCGCGGTTCGTGGTCCAGGAGCTCTTTGGCGATCCACTCGTTCATGGCGCGGGCGATGGCCGCGGCCAGATCCTCACTGAAGACGAGCTGAACCCCGTACAGGCAGTTGCAGATGGCGAGCCTTGTGCCCCACGCATCCAATGCCTGGCTGCGCAGTTCCTCGAGCTGTGCGGCCAGGGAGCCGTGGCTGCGCTGTGAGCCGGGACGGAACGCGAGCGGTGAGGCGGGCGGGTAGCTGTTCGAGACCAGTTCGTGCATCGCCTGGTCTTGGAAGAGATCGCGCCAGATCTCCGGAAGATACGGATAGAGCGCCTTCAGCCCGGGAAGGGCGGGATGAATGTCGCAGTCGATGGCGCCGGGAATCATCGTGAGGATGGCTGTTGTTCCAGCGCCTCGAACGCGGCGCGCCGCCACTTGAGGGCGGCGCCCAGGCCCTCCCGGCGGGTGATTTCGACGAACTGTGAGCCGATTTCGGTTCTGGCGGCGTAAAGCGGGGCAACGATGTCGAGGCCGGCCTGCATGGCATCGCCGAATCCGGCCATCGAGGCACCGCGATTGATGGCCAGCTTGGCCGCGTAAAGCGCTTCGGGCGCGATCAGGGTCATCCGCCGCGCGAAGTGCAGCGTCGCGGTCTGAAGCTCCTCCGTCGGCACGATCCGGTTGATCATGCCGAGCTCGAGAGCGGTTCCGGCGTCGATCATGTCGCCCAGATACAAGAGCTCACGGGCCTTCTTGTAGCCGATCAGCCACGGCATGACGAGGGCAGGGCCGACATTGGAGAAGCGCACTTCCGGTTCCCCGAACAGGGCGTTTTCGGCCGCGATCGTGAGATCGCAGAACATCGCGATCTCGCAGCCGCCGCCGAGCGCATGCCCCTGGACGGATGCGATCACCGGCTTCCGCATGCGCCAGGGGATCATCTCGAATGCGAGCGAGCGGGCGAGATGGGCGTGCCATTTGAGCGCATCGTGCCGCCACGATTCCTTGTCGGCCTCGCCGCCGCTGATGTCATATCCGGCGCAGAAGCTGCGCCCCGCTGCCCTGAGTACGACCACGCTCGTCAGCGGATCGTCGTCGGCACGGGCGAAGGCAGTGGTGAGCCCGGAGCGAATCTCCTCGCTGATGGCGTTCAGGTTGTGCGGCCGGTTGAGCGTGACGATGCCGATCTTGTCGTCGGCCTCGTAGAGGACGGCTGCATCACTCACGGGCCTCTCTCCCCGGCAGATGGTTTCGTGCCGATCGATGGCCGCCAACCTCGCCGCCACCGCGTCGGAAAATCTCGTCTGGTCGAACGGCTGGCCCGCTGGCCACCACCGCCAGCCGTGCGTCTCTGCCGGTCCCGTGCCTGATCGCCGCTTTGGCACCGGAAGGCAACACAATTTCGCGCGCGACGATCGCCGCCGCCCGCTCCCACCGCACCCCCCGGTTGGACGCGCCCGCCATTTGGCCGGCCCTTTCCTTTGTGATACCTTTGCTCGGCCGTAGCGATTGGGGAGACGCCGAAAATGGACACGCTTGACGAAATGTCGCACCAGACGGTGGAGCAGTTGCTTGCGCGGCGAACTCAGCCGATGAGTTACGAGGAACGGGTGCAATACGCACTGGACCTCGTTGACATGCACCTTCATGAGGAAAACCCGCTGCGAATCGACGAGTGCATCAAGCTATACTCTGAAGATGCGGTGTGGGACGCACCGGCGCGCGGGGTCAGCTATGTCGGACGGCAGAAGATCAAGGAGATGTATCTCAAGCTGTTCGCGTCGGCGGAGAACATCAGTTTCGACCCGATCGAGCGGTTCGCATCGCCCGATCGCGTGTTCGATGACATGCGAGTGCGCTTCCGTCTGACCGCTGACGGCTTCGAGAATTGCCCGTACCCGGTTGGCACGCGCGTGAACATGCGTCTGTTGCACAACTTCCACATTAAGGACGGGATGATTGCGCGCGAGATCGGTTACGAGATTTGGGGGAAGGACGAATAGCCTCGGACGGCTGGGGTATGCGCTGCGCCGCATCGGCCTGAAGCATGCAGGGCTTGCCGAGGCGACGTAGAGTTGAAATTCAAAGTGAGGCACCACCCTCCCCCAGGGGAGGGGAAAAGTCTATACATATCGTGCCGCCGGGGCGTTGTCCAGGTTGCCCCTGGCACGCCCGGGAGGGACCGCAAGCAGCCGGAGATCGCAGTTTCCCGGCCCGGCGTCTGGCGTTTCCAAAGGGCGGAGGTCATAACCTGGAGCGGATGGCGATATGCCCAGGGAGATCCGTTGCGTGGACCAAAACAACGACCGGATCCGGACGGCGCGGCCAAGCCCCTTGCATCAGCGGATCCGCTCGGACATCGAGGCCCGGATACTCTCCGGCGAATGGTCCCCCGGATACCGGATTCCGTTCGAGCACCAGCTCATGGTCGAGTACGGGTGCGCGCGGATGACCGTCAACAAGGCATTGTATTCGCTCGCCGAGGCCGGGCTGATCGAGCGGCGGCCGCGGGCCGGCAGCTTCGTCAGGCGGCCGACCGTGCAGTCGGCGGTGCTGGCGATTCCGGACATCAAGGCGGAGATACTGGCACGCAACGAAGCCTACCGGTACGAGCTCCTGAGTTTGCGCAAGCGCCGGGCGTCGAAGGGAGACCGCGATCTCCTGGAAGTGCCGCCAACCGCAACCATCCTTCACTTGCGTTGCCGCCACTTCGCGGGATCGCGGCCTTTTGCCCTGGAAGAAAGGCGGATCGTGGTCGACGAAGTGCCGAACATCGCAAAAGCCGATCTCCGCACCGAACCGCCCGGCACCTGGCTTTTGCAGCACGTCCCCTGGCATTCGGCCGAGCACCGGATTTCCGCAGTGAACGCCGATGCCGCCGTGGCACCCCTGCTCGGGATCCGGATTGGCACGGCCTGCCTCATGGTCGATCGGCGGACCTGGCGGGCCGGCGCTGCGATCACCGCCGTTCGGACCTGGTTCCCCGGCGACCTCCAGAAACTGGTGACGCGCTTCGCCCCGTCGAGTGCGGCAGGAACATTTTCCGCTCCGGAGTCCCGGTGACGATGGACTGGTCGATGGCACGAGCCCACGAGAGCGATTTCTCGTAGGGTGTCCGTGTCCGCTCACACGCTTTCGCGTCGCTCCGAGCCAAAACCGCGATTCCACCCTCAACGGAACCGCTACTACCCCGAATCAAACTTGAGTGACCGATATCCCCCGCGTCATCCGCATCATTCCCCTCTCCCTCTGGGCCGGGCTCCCAGCAAAGTCCCAGGACTTTGCTGGGGTCCCGGTGAGGGTCGGGGTGGGCGAATCGCTCAACGACAAAAGTGGGTACTACATGAGAAAGACGCCCTTGCCGGCGGTCTGCTGGTCGAACAGCCGATAGGCCCGGGCGGCCTCGGCAAGCGACCAGCGGTCGGTGAACAGATCGTCGACGGCGATGCCGCGTTCGGCGACGAAGCGGGCGCACTCGGCCTGGCCGACGGTGGAGAAGGTCCAGGAGCCGACGATGGTGAGCTGCTTGCGCAGCATCTCGGGGCTGACCTCGATCGTGACGTTGCCGCCCTCGCCGACGAAACAGACAGTGCCCCATTTGCGGGCGGCGTGCACCGCGCCGCTGCGCCCCTCGGCGGTGCCGGAGGCGTCGAGCGCGAGGTCGGCGCCGCGGCCGTGGGTGAGATCGCGGATTGCCTGGGCGGTATCGTTGGCGCGCGGATCGAGGGCGGCGAAGGCGCCGAACGCGCTCGCACGGGCACGCCGCTCGGGCGCGGGATCGAGCGCGATCACCTCCGCACCCATGGCCCGCGCGAGCTGGGTTGCGGAAAGTCCGACCGGCCCCTGGCCGAAGATCGCGATCGTGTCGTTACCGGAAAGGTTGATCCTTCTGAGCGCGCCATAGGCAGTGCCGGTGCCGCAGGAGATGGCGGCCCCGGCGGCGAAGGAAAGCGGCTCGGGCAGGGGCACCAGCGTGCTGGCGGGGACCTTCATGAAGGGTGCATGCCCACCATGGCCGGTGATGCCATAGACGGTCGATCCGGCATCGCACATCTGCGTCCAGCCGCTGCGGCAGTGCGGGCAGAGGCCGCAGCCCTTGTAATGGTGCACCATGACGCGGGCGCCGATGCGTGCCACGCCTGGCTCGACGCCGGCGCCGACGGCGGCGACGACGCCGCAAGGCTCGTGGCCCGCTATCACCGGGCCGGTGGCGGCGCCGAGGCCGAGGGCGCCGGCGGACTCGCCTTTCGGCATGCGGTACGGCCTGAGATCGCTGCCGCACATGCCGGAGGCCTTCATCTCCAGCACGACCTCGCCCGGACCCGGGGAGGGATCCGGAAACTCCAGGAGATCGAGCTCGCGCCCGCCGGTGAACACGACCCCGCGCATGGTCTTCCCCCTTTGTCCGAACAGTCGGCAGAGAATGCCCGATCAGGGCCCGCGCTCCCAGCCCGCCTCCCCCTGCCGCCAGTAGGAAAGGGCATGGCCGGCTGACTTCGCCGCCACCCAGCGTTGGCGCGCCGCGGCGAGCGCCTCTTCGTCCTCGCCGTCGAACAGGTCGAACACGCGGGCGAATGGCGACAGATCCGGGATCCTCACCCCGTCGATCAGGAACAGGAAGCGCGCGCCGTTCGGAGGGGCGCTTGCCTCGGCGAGGTCGGCGCTGATCCAGATCGGCTGCAGATCGGCCTCGCCCATGCGTGCGGTGCCGTGCGGCAGCCAGACCGGGTCCTGGCAGAGCCAGAGGGCGGCATCCAGCGCATCGACGCGCTCGCCGCTGCCGCAGAGCACGAGCGCGCGCTCGCCGGCCTGGAGCGTGCGGCCGAGCAGCTTCGGCAGCGCCTGGTCCGGCCTGCTGCGCGTCAGATGATAGAAGCCGATCTCGCTCATCGCCGCGATTTTTGCGCGCCCCGCGGCGCGGAGCCAGGGCGCCCGGCCAAACGCTACGGCGCGAGCGCCCGCCACGCCGCCACCGCGGCCTCGAAGCGGTCGTAGCCGATCTCCGCGGCCAGCGTCTGGCCGTTCATGCGGATCGGCTGGTTGCGCGCGATCCCGCCGATCCAAAGGCTGCACCAGTCGTCGATATAGGCGACGTCCGATGCCGAAAGCGCGTCCATCTCGAGCCCGCAGAGATACTGGAACTGGGCGGCGGTCCAACCCTGCGGCGCTGCCCAGCCGTCGCTGGCCTCGACCGGGCTCACCAGTGGATTGAGGCGCACCACGCGGCTTTGCACGCCGGCGGGCAGGCCGCTGCCGCCGCCGGTCAGGACATGGGCGGCAAAGGTGGCGAAGTCGGGAGGATCGTCGAGGATCGCGGTCGCGAGCTTGCCGAGGTCGGCCGTAAGCGAAGAGACGGGGCGGGCGGCGAGATAGGGCGATGGCGGTGCCCCGGCGCTGGCCAGCGGCAGCCGGACCGTGGCGGTGCCGAGGCTCAGGATGCGGAGCTCTTCCGGTTGGTAGCCGAGCGTCACCGCTTCGATGCAAGCGGCCAGGGTCGGGTTGTTGTTGCCGGTCAGCGCGCCGTCCCAGTAGCGATCGACGCTGCCGGGCAGCTCCGCGGGCGCGTCGAAATAATTGATGGGGGCATTGGTCGAAGCGTGCACGGTGGCGGCCAGCGACAGCGTCGTCGGGGCGCCGTTGCCCCAGGCGGTCCCGCCGGCAGGGGCGGAACGGAAAAACATCGCACGATTGCGATCGTAGTCGAAGCCGATGACGAGCAGATGCACCTGGCCGCCGGCCGGGCCCATCAGGCCCGCCGCCACCTGGCGAAGCGGCTTGTCCCCCGACAGCGGCAGCAATCGCTCGAGCGCGGGGAGCTTGGCGCGCATGCTGTATTTGGGGCCGATACCAGCGAGTTTCTGCAACGCCTGGTCGCCGGGATTCTGGGTTGGAGAGAAGATGGCGCGGCGGTTCGCCTCGTCCCGGAAGAGATTGAGGATGTCCCCGAGCGTCTTGTTTTCGACCAGGCCGGCAACCACGATGCTGCCGGCGGAATTCGCAGCCACGAGATCGAAGCGGCGCAACACATCGTTGCCCGCCGTGGCCGCCCCGAAGAGCGCGATCAGCGCCCGGGCCTCGATCAGGGCCCAGGTCCCTCCACCATCCAGGCACAGGATCCGGCAGGTCACAGCGGCGCTGGCCGGAGTGCGCGCGCGTCGATGCCGGGCCGCACTGATTCATCCGCGCCGGGGCCATGCAGCAGAGGCCAGCAAAGCATTCTCGAACCGGTATGGCTTGCCCGGCGCAAAGGCAAGAATTTTCTCAGCCCGCGACAGGCTGCCGGCGCATCTCAGGACGGCCGGCTGAGGGCGGCGGTGAGGGAGAGGCGCCGGGCGGCATTCGGGGCAAGGCCGGTCTTTCGGCCGGGCAGAACGGCGGGTGCCAGCTCGGTTGCGCGGTGGCAGGCGGCGAGATGATCGGCTGCGAGGGTCGCGAGAGGCGGATCTTCCGTGCGGCAGCGCGCGATCGCGAACGGGCAGCGCGGATGGAAATGGCAGCCGGGCGGCGGGGCGAGCGGGCTCGGCAACTCGCCCCGGGCGGGCGGGCTCGACTCGAGAGAGGGATCGGGGCGCGGGATGGCGGCGAGCAGGGTGCGCGTGTAGGGATGGCGGGGATTCGAAAACAGCACGTCTTTCGGGGCCATCTCGACGATACGACCCAGGTACATGACGGCCACGCGATCGGCGACATGCTTCACCACCGCCAGGTCGTGGGCGATGAAGAGGTAGGAAAGATCGAGCGTTTCCTTGAGCTCGCCGAGCAGGTTGATGACCTGCGCCTGGATCGAAACGTCGAGCGCCGAAACCGGCTCGTCGCAGACGATCAGCTCCGGCCCCGGCGCCAGCGCCCGCGCGATCCCGATGCGCTGGCGCTGGCCGCCGGAGAATTCATGCGGATAGCGCTGCGCATGGTAGCGGGAGAGCCCCACCATGCCGAGCAGCAGGGCGACGCGGGCCTGCCGGGAGGCGCGGTCGCCGATGCGATGCACGGTGAGCGGTTCCTCGAGGATCTCCGCCACCGTCATGTGCGGATCGAGAGAGGCGAAGGGATCCTGGAACACGATCTGCATGCGGCGGCGAAGGGCACGCAAAGGCTCGCCGGAAAGCGAGGTGATGTCGGCACCGGCGAAGCGGATGCACCCGGCGGTCGGCGGGAGGAGGCGCAGCACCAGGCGGGCGGTGGTGGATTTGCCGCAGCCGGATTCACCGACCAGGGCCAGGGTTTCGCCGCGCGCGAGCGAGAAGGAGATGCCGTCCACGGCGCGGACGCAGCCGAGCCGGCGGGCGAAGATGACGCCGCCCGCAACCGGGAAGTGCTTGGCGAGGCCGGAGACCGAAAGCAGGGGTTCGGCGGATGGTTTATTCATCGGTTCGGTCGCCGGCGGCCGGAACGAGGCTCTGCTCGACCGGAGCATGGATGCAGGCCACGAGATGGCCGGGGGAGAGCGCTGCCAGCGGCGGTTCGCGGGCGGCGCAGGCTGATGTTGCGAATACGCAACGGGGATGGAAGCGGCAGCCGGCCGGCAGGGCGAAAGGCGGCGGCACCGCGCCCTCGATCGCGACCAGGCGCCCGGGCGCCTGGTCGAGGCGGGGAATGCTGCCCAGCAGGCCGAGCGTGTACGGGTGCTGGGGATCGTCGAAGAGCGCCGCGGTCGGCGCCTCTTCGACGATGCGCCCGGCGTACATCACCGCGACCCGGTCGGCGACCTCGGCGACGATGCCGAGATCGTGCGTGATGAGAATGATCGCCATGCCGGCCTCGCGCTGCCATTCATCGAGCAGGGCGAGGATTTCCGCCTGCACGGTGACGTCGAGGGCGGTGGTCGGCTCGTCGGCGATCAGGAGATCGGGCTGGCAGGCGAGTGCCATCGCAATCATCACGCGCTGGCGCATCCCGCCCGAAAGCTGGTGCGGATATTCCTCGAAGCGGCGTTCGGGAGCGGGGATGCGGACCCGGCCGAGGGCGGCGATGGCGCGGCTGCGCAAGGTGCGGGCGCCGAGGGAGGAATCATGCGCGCGCATCGCCTCGGCGATCTGGCGGCCGACGGTGAAGACCGGATTGAGGCTGGTCATCGGCTCCTGGAAGATCATGGCAATGCGGTTGCCGCGCATGGCGCGCATCGCCGGGGCGGAGAGTCCGAGCAGGTCGGTGCCGTCGAAGCGGATGCGGCCGGCGGTGATGCGCCCCGGCGGCGGGACCAGGCGCATGATGGAAAGCGAGAGCACGGACTTGCCGCAGCCGGATTCGCCGACCACGCCGAGCGTCTCGCCGCGGTCGAGCGAGAGATCGACGCCATCGACCGCCGCGACGTCGCCCGTGTGCTGGCGGAAGACCGTGCGCAGGCCCTCGATCGAAAGCAGGGCCGTCATGGCGGCAGCAGGGCGAAGGTCAGGGGCGGGCATCCGTGTGATGTGAGCCGGTCCGGCGCCGCCCCGGTGCGGTCCGGCGGGCGACGCGCTGACGGTGTGCGGGATCCGGACGCAATTGGCAAAGCACGGAGCCAGGGGCCAAGCTTCTCCATCATGGCGTGCGGGCTCGGAGATCGGGAAGAGTGAGTGCCGGCGAAGGGAGGATGACGGGGCCGCGCATGGCGCCGGCGATCGGCCGGCGAACCGCCCTGATCGGGACGGCCGGGTTGCTGGCGGGCGCGGGCGCGGCAACGGCGCCCTGGCAGGCACGGGCGAGGCACTGGCTCGCCCCCATCCGCACGGCGGCTCTGGCGCTGGACGGGCCGGGCCTGATCCGGAGCTATATCGTGCGACGCGGAAACGGGGAAACCGCGTTCGATCGCGTGCAGGCCAACGCCGCCTTCACCTACGACAATGCGCTGGCGGGACTGGCGCTGCTGGCTTCCGGCGAGCGGCGGCTGGCGTTCCGGATCGGGGCAGCGCTCGGGATCGCGCAGGCGGCAGACCGAAGCGGGTTCAGCGGGCGCGTGCGCAACGCCTACCAGCCCGGGCGGATGGCGCGGCCGCCGAAGCTTGCCGGCTGGTGGGATGCGGGCGCGGGAAAATGGTTCGAAGATCCGTATCAGGCCGGAACCTCGAGCGGCGTCGTCGCCTGGACGATGCTGCTCTGGCAGGCGCTCGATCGGGCGGCGGGCGCGCAGCATTTCGCGCCCGCGCTGGAGCGGGCGGCCGAATGGCTTGCCGGCCAGCGCGCGGAAAGGGGTTTTGCCGGGGGCGTGCTCGGTGAGGGTGAAGGCCGGCTCGGCTTCGTCAGCACGGAGGAAAATCTCGATATCGGGGTTGCGTTGACGGCGCTCGGTCAGAAGGCGGGCGCGGCACACGCGCTTTCCTTCGTGCGCAGCATGTGGGATTCCGGAGCGGGGCACTTCGATGCCGGGCTGGCACCGGGCGGTGAGACGAATCCTCTGGCCGCGGCGGATGCCAATCTGTGGCCGCAAATGGCCGCCGGCATGCCGGATCGGCTGCGTCCGGCGCTTGGCTTCGTGCTGAAGAGGCTCGGGCAGCGGGCGGGTGCGGTTTCGGGCATCGGTTTCAGCGCCGGATTGCCCGGCATCTGGCTGGAAGGCACGGCCTTCGCGACCTTGGCGCTCAGGCTCGCCGGAGGGAGCGAAGAGATCGCGGTTGCCGGGCGTTTTGCCGCGACTTTGGAAGCGGAGACGGCGCCGGGCGGGTTTTTGTACGCATCCAGCACGCCGACACTCGCCACCGGGCTCGCCACCGGCAAGCCGGGTTCGGGGCGTTTCCTCTATTATCGCCGCCCGGCGCTGGCGCCGACGGCGTGGGCGGTGCTGGCGAGCCTGAAAGTAAGCCCGTTCGGCCCGCCCCTGAAAGCGACGGCGGTGTGATCCGAACAACGAAAATGAGGTGCGCTCCGATCGGGTGAGAGAGCGTGCCCGGCGCGCTTCTGCTCAACTGCTGCCGATCAGGATCCCCGTGGCAAACACCAGCACGCCGCCGAGCAGCACCTGCAGCGCCGCCGAAACCGGCGGCGTTTCCATGTACTTCCAGCGGATCCAACTGATCGCGAGAAGCTCGACCACCACCACCGCGATCGCCACCGCGATTGCCGTACGCAGCGTCGGGATCAGGAACGGCAGCGTGTGCCCGATGCCGCCGAGCGCCGTCATCACCCCGGTGATCGCCCCCCGTCCCCACGGCGCACCGCGCCCGGTCAGGCTGCCGTCATCCGACAATGCCTCGGCGAATCCCATCGAAATGCCGGCGCCGATCGAAGCCGCAAGCCCGACCGCGAAAGCGTCCCACGAGCGCCCGGTCGCGAAGGCCGCCGCAAACACCGGCGCCAGCGTGGAGACCGAGCCATCCATCAGCCCGGCCAGCCCGGGTTGGATCACGCGCAGCACGAACAGCCGCCGCGCTGTCTGGTCCTCCGCCGCGCGCACGGCGCTCGGCAGATTCTCCGCCACCAGCCGGTCCGCCGCGTGCTCGTGCGCCGCTTCCGCCTCGGCCAGGTCGCCGAGCAGCTTGCGGATCGAGGCATCGCCGGCCCGGCTGGCAGCGCGCCGGTAGAACCGGGTGGCTTCCAGCTCCATGAGCTGCGCCTGTTTGCGCACCGTATCGAGACCGAGCGGCCGGATTTGCCACACCGGCCTCCGGGCGATGAATCCGCGCACTTCGTGCCGGCGGATCAGCGGGATGTGCTCGCCGAACTTCTCCCGGTAGAGATCGATCAGGCGGCGCCGGTGCCCCCCTTCTTCAGCCGCCATCTCCGAGAAGATGCTCGCCGACGCCGGATAATCCCCCCTCAGCTCCTCCGCGATGTCGGAGAAAATCCGGCCGTCATCTTCCTCGTTGCTGATCGCCAGCGCCAGGATTTCACGCTCGGACAAGTCGGAAAAATCCCGCATTCGTGCGTTTTGCCGAAGCCCGCTGTCACAATCAAGCCGGAGCGCGGCCCGCTGGAAGGCTGAGCAGGAGCGGGGGCGCACCATCCGGGGCGGACGGGCCGGCCGGCATCAGGAGCGAAAGCGAAAGCCCCGCCGCGCGGGCCAGCAATACCGTCAGCGGTGCCTGCAATTCGCGCGGCCCCTCGATCCTCGCCCCGCCCGCCAGCGCCGCGCCAAGGGCAGCCGGCCAGGCGCTGTGCCGGCCGCTGACCCCGATCAGGAGATCGCCTTCCGTCCGCTCGAGCCAGATCGTCCCCCCGGCCGGCAAGGCTTCGGCGGCGAGCAGGACGAGATTGAGTACCACCCTGCCCGTAATCGGGTCGAACTCGGTTCCGCGCGGCATCTGGGAGAGATCGAGTTCGAGCCGCCGCCGCGGCAAGCCCTGTGCGAGATCGGAGAGCGTCGCGAGATCGACCGGGCCGTCCGTGCCCGCCCACGCGGCCCTGAGCAGCCGGAGGCGGGATACCAATGCCCTGCCCGTGGTGCTCGCCAGCTCGAGCGCCTCTCCCGCCAGGCCGCCGTTTTTGTCCTGTGCCAGGTCGAGCGAGCCGATCAGGGCCCCGAGCGATCCGGCAAGGTCATGGCAGAGCCGGGCGCAGAACAACTCGGCCAGCCGCAAGGCCTCGTCTGTGGAGACCGCCAAGTCGGCACCCGCTGCCCCTGCCGCCACGGTTCCCACCCTTGCCAGCCGAGGTTCAACCAGAGCCTGTCATTATGCTGTTGCCCACCCCAAGGTCGAGGCTGAAAGAAGAAGCGAGTGTCCCGATTTCGCCGCCCGGACACAATGGCGAAGTCTGCGATCGGCACCCTCGGACCCCGAATCAAACTTGAGTGGCACGGATCCCCCGCTCCCGATCGCCCTCTTTCCCCTCTCCCTCTGGGCCGGGTCCCGGTGAGGGCCTCCTTCTTCCCCTCTCCCTCTGGGAGAGGGGTAGGGGTGAGGGTGAGCGCGAATCACGCAACGGCAAAAATGGGTGCTAGGACGCGGCCCGGCGGCGTATTACATGACGTTGCGTGATGACAGCGGCGGAGAAACCCCGTGCAGCCGGTTGCCGGTTCGTCATTCGCACCCGGACAGTTCGTCCGCCATCCGGATCGGCCGGACTGGGGGCTCGGCCAGGTCCAGTCCGCCATCGGCAGCCGGGTCACGGTCAACTTCGAGCATGCCGGCAAGGTCCTG